>CAYMXT010000013.1:25971-35980 GCA_964394415.1 uncultured Planctomycetales bacterium | reverse complement strand
CGTCACAGACAGATTGTCTGTGCTCCACGTCACAGACTGATAGTCTGTGCTCCACACCATCGACTCGGCTGCGCTGTGCCGTCGCGCGCGTCAGCTCCGCACACAACTCCAACGCCGCGCTGGCGTCCAGGTAGTTGTTGAACGAGAAATCAACCTCGCCGGCACGCTCGCGTTCGTGCGCCCACAACCCCGTCAACGGGCCGCTCGGCACGTACACGCTGGCCTGCTGGTGTGGATTCTCGCCATACCGCAGGCCGCTGTCGGGCCGTGCCGCACCGACTACCAGTCCGTGACGTGGAGCGCCGGCGATCTGTCTGTGCTGTGGAGCACAGACTATCAGTCTGTTACGAAGCGCCAGGTGTATTGTCGGCGTGAGGGGCGTTGCCCAAGAGCGCGTCGCAAAGTGCCGGTGGATGGCGCTGTCGTAGCTCGCCGTGTGATCCAACGCCTCGGTCATCAGGCGGGGGCGGAACTCATCCGCGTCCGGAAGCTCGCCGCGCAGGTACTTCAGAACCTCGCGCTGCTGCGCAGCATGTGAGATCACCAAAACGTGCTTGTGGTTCTTCGCCGCGGCACGCAGCAGACAGGGCCCGCCGATGTCGATCATCTCGATGGCCTGCTCGAACGTGCAATCGGGCCGCGCGATGGTCTGCTCGAACGGGTACAGATTCACGACCACCATGTCGATCGGCTCAATCCCCTGCGCGGCGAGCTGCCGCATGTGCTCGGGGTTGCCGCGATCGGCCAGAATCGCCGCGTGAATCCGCGGATGGAGCGTCTTCACCCGCCCGTCGAGCATCTCCGGCGCGCCGGTTAGCGTCTCAACCAGCGTCACCGGCAACCCGGCCTCGTTCAGCGTTTTCGCGGTCCCGCCGGTGGAAATCAGCTCGATGCCGAGTTCCTCGTGCAGCGCACGGGCGAACTCAACCAGCCCAGTTTTGTCATAAACGCTCAGCAGCGCCCGGCGGATGCGAATCGCGTCAGCCATTGTTACTCCTGGGCCCCCGCACCGCCGCGCGGTCTTCGCCCCACCCGTTTCGAGCTCTGCGTCGCTTCGTCGCTTCGTCGCTCCGTCGCTCTAATCCTGCTCTTCGCCCGCTTTCGGCTGGTACGTCCGCGAGACCTGGGAGCGTCCGCCGACCGGGGGGCCGCGCCGCTTGGTGGACAACGGGTCGTCCGCCTGCATGGCCGGCCGGGTCGTCGGGGCTGGGCCAGCCGCCGCCGGAGTTGTGCCAGCGGGCCGGACCGCACTCAACACATCCTGCGCGCTCGGCGGTGTCGTGCCGCGCACACGGGCACAGAACACACGACCGTCCGGCGAGGCGAGATACACCGCGGCGATGTCAGGCGCGGGGACGCCCAAGCTGAACCCCGGTGCCGCGACGAAGCTCTGCACATCGCCGCTCTTCGCATCCACCGCCAGCAGATCCGCGGCGGTGGTCAATACATAGACGATTCCCGCGTGGCCGGTGAGCGCCCTGCGCCCCTGCGGCAACCGCCAGCGAAGGCGTTCTTCGGGCGCGCCCACGACGGCGGCGTCAACGGCCACCAGACCGTCCGCAGGCGTGTGCTGATACGCGACGCCGGACACGACGACCGGCGGTTCATACAGCGGCCCCGCGAAACGGGCCCGCCAGCGCACCTGCCCAAAGCCGAGGTCGAGCAGGTACAGCGATTGGTCGCGGCTGGCCACGTAGACCCCTTCCTCACGTACGACCAGGTCCGCCGTGACCCGGTCGAACGCCTGGAACTGCCAACGCAGCATGCGGTCGAGATCCGGCGTACAGGCGTACACCATGCCCGCGTCGCTCGCGAAGTAGATCAGGTTGTTGTAGACGACCGGCGTCGAGACGACCGCCGCGTTGGTCAGCACCTTCCATTCGACGAACTGCGTGCTGGCGTCGAGGGCGTACAGCCGCCGATCCATCCCGCCGATGAAGAGCTGCTTGCCGTCGGTCACGATAGCCGAACCGGCCGAAAACCGCAGATCGTGCCGGGTGAGGGGGTCGCCGGTCAGGCGATCGTAAATCTGTAAATCAGCAGGAGTTACGAACACGACGCGGTTGTCCACGTGGCAGGGTCGCCGCAAGGCGTAGCCCGACCGCGTGATCGGCTGTAACCAGCGGAGCACGCCGGTGTGGGCGTGAACGGCGAACGCATAGCCGTCGTTCGTTCCCAAGTACAGCGTGTCATCGACCAGGTAAACGTCCTGGAGCCGCTGGTCGCGCTCGAGCGGGAGCGGTACCTGCCAGAACTTGGTCAGCCCCGCGGCGTGCAAGCCGTCCGCCGGCAGGTAGTCCGGCTCGGCAGCCGAGAGCGTCGCGGTCAGCAGGAACAAAACGGCGAAGCCGGCGCTTCTGCGCATGGGAGGGATTCCGATACTCAGACCGGCCGCCCCGTGCGCGTCCGACCCCGCGGTGCGGTCGCGGCCTTGAGCCGGTCGGGTGCAGACTAGTCGGCCGGTCGGCAGGCGTCAACCAGTGGCGCGGCGGCTTGCGTTCGCCGCCCGCCGGTCCTATCTTGCGCAGCGGGCGGCGCCTGCGGTCCCGGCCGGTGGCGTGGGCGTCCGCGGCGGCCCGGCGGTCGGGACGATGACTGTAAGGAGAGTGCAATGACGATGGCGCGGCGGTTGGTATTGGGGGCGGTGTTGGCGGCAGGCGTTTTAGTGACAGGCTGCCAGAACCCGGACAAACTTCAGCTTCAGGCCCAGGCGGACGAGATCACGAAATTGCAGACGGAGAACGCGGACCTGCGTTCGAAGTTGGCGCAGGCGATTTCCGAGCGCGACGCCGCGCGGAACCGCGCCGCCGCGCTGGAGCGTGAGAACGCCGACCTGCGCGCGCGGCTCGCGGCGCAGCCGCCGGTCGAGAAAGTAAAGGGCTGGGAGACGTCGGGTCCGTACGCGTGGACCACGATCAGCACGGACTTCCTGTTCGACTCGGGCAAGGCGACGCTGCGGGCCGAGGCGCGCGCGAAACTCCAGCAGATTGTTGGGGAAATCCAGGCGAATTTCCCGGATCGCGACATCTGGGTGCTTGGTCACACCGATACCGATCCGATCAAGCGCACGGCGCACCTCTGGGCCGACAACCTCGACCTGAGCTGCAATCGCGGCATGACTGTCTATCGCGAGTTGACGAAGCTGGGCCTCAACCCGAAGCGCACGCTCGCCGGCGGACAGGGCGAGTATTTCGCGCGTGCCGAGAACACCTCGAAGGCCGGCAAGCAGCAGAACCGCCGCGTCGAGATCATCGCGGTGCCGTCGCGTGCGCCGGTCGGCGAAGGCGCCGCGCTGGAGAAGCAGCCGGCGACGCCCGAGACTGGCAGCCCGGTGCCGAAGTAGTTGCGAATAGCGAGTAGCGAATAGCGAGTTATCCGCGCGCCGTGCAAGCGACATTCGATACTCGCTCTTCGCTGCTCGTAACTCGGCGCAAGCGTTATGGAAATTCTGCCGGCCATTGATCTGCTCGGCGGCAAGTGCGTGCGGCTCATCCAGGGCCGCTACGACCGCGTCATCGACTACGAACGCGACCCGCTCGAAGTGGCGGGTCGCTTTCGCGCCGCCGGGGCGACGTGGATCCACGTGATCGATCTGGACGGCGCCCGCAACGGCGTCGTGCGAAACTTCGAGCCGCTGCGGCAGATCGTCGCGCAAACCGGGGCCAAGGTGCAGTTCGGCGGCGGGGTGCGCGACGAGGCCGCGATCGACGCGGCCCTCGCCGCGGGTGCCGAGCGCGTCATCATCGGCACGCGCGCCCTCCAGGATTGGGCCTGGTTCGAGTCCGTGGCGAGCAAGCCCGCGTATGCCGGCCGCATCTCCCTGGGCCTCGACGCCCGGCTCGGCAAACTGGCGGTGCAGGGTTGGACGCGCGACACGGACAAGTCCGCGGTGGACGTGGCGAAGACCGTCGCCGGCTGGCCGCTGGCCACGATCGTCTACACCGACATCGGCCGCGACGGCCTGCTGCTCGGCCCCAACATCAAAGCGATCGAGACGATGGCGTCCGCGTCGCCGGTCCCCGTAACGGCGGCGGGCGGCGTCTCCGATCTGGAGGATGTACGTCGCCTGGCGAAACTCGACCTCGTCGGCCTGGTCATCGGCCGCGCCATCTATGAGGGGGCAGTCGAACTCAAAGACGCCCTGGCAATCGTCCACGCCGCGCTGTAGCGGCGGAGCTCCTGCTCGGCCGTCGCCGGGTGAAGCGTCTCTCGACGGCTGCGGCCGACCAGCAAGTAGGCTGGGCGGAGCACGCGCAGCGTGCGTAGCCCAGCTTCGCCGGCGGGCTGGGCTCCGCTTCGCTGCGCCCAGCCTACTTGGTTGTCCCGGGCCGGTGGTCTGACTCGGCGAGCGTGAGCAAGTAGGCTGGGCGGAGCACGCGCAGCGTGCGCAGCCCAGCTTCGCCGGCGGGGTGGGGGGCGCGTAGCAGCGCCCCCCCGACATGGTTGTCCCGCGCCGGTGGTCTGGCTCGGCGAGCGTGAGTCCGCACGCGCTGGCGAGAGCCTGCACTTGCGTCGCACGCAGCGCGTCCGGCGGGAGGTTCTGGAGCTGCCCGAGCACGTACGCTCGGCAGACGCGCACGTGGTAGAGCGGCTGGCCGCGCGGCCCGCCGACCCGCAGCAGGTGTTTCTGCTGGCGAAGCCACGAGATCGAACGGCGGAACCACTTGGCGGCCTCGTCGGGGGTCATGAGTTCCTGGGCCAAATCGGTCATGGGGCGCCTCCGGCCGGTGGCTGGTTGTCGCTGGCGTGGAGTATACCCGCGCGGCGAGCCGTTGTCAAGAAAAGCTAGCAATGCTAGCGGACAGCGCGCCCGCCCGCCGACCCGCCCGGCGGTTGCAGCCGGCCGCATTTCGGGTAATGATGTCCCCTGCCTGCGTCATGCGGCCGTTGCCCCGCCGCGACGCACAACCTACACTCTGGAGCCGATATGGACTCCGGTTGGTCCCAATTAGCGGAAGACGGCGGCAGCAGCTTCGCCACGGTCGGACTGCTGATCCTGGTCGCGACCGGGATCGCGCTCGCGATCCTCGCGCTCACGCATATCATTGGCCCCAAACGAGTTGGGGCGCGCAAGCAGGCGACCTACGAATCCGGCATGGCGCCGATCGGCGACGCCCGCCGGCGGTTCAACGTGCGATTCTACATTATCGCCCTCCTGTTCCTCGTTTTTGACGTTGAAGTCGTGTTCCTCTATCCGTGGGCGGTCATGGCCCCGCGGATGCGCGACGCCGCGGAACAGAGCTGGGCGGAGCCGCTCGCGGCTGCGGGGTACCCCCCCGGCTTCCTGTTCGCGGCCGTGGCGCTCTTTTTCGTGCTGCTCCTGGTCGGGCTGGTCTACGAGTGGCGCCGCGGGGTCTTCAAGTGGAATTGAAACGGAGCGCGGAGGTTGTGAGCGTCGGCACCGGCGGCGGCGAGTACGTCGCCACGCGGCTGGACTACCTGGTCGATGCGATCAAGAAACACGGCATTAACTGGGCCCGCCGCAACAGTTTATGGCCGATGCCGTTCGCGACGGCGTGCTGCGGCATCGAGCTGATGGCCACCGGCGCGAGTCGTTATGACATCGCGCGGTTCGGGGCCGAGGCGATGCGGTTCACGCCGCGGCAATGCGACCTGCTCATTTGTGCTGGCCGGGTGGCGATGAAGATGATGCCCGTTCTTCAACAGATTTACATCCAGATGACGGAACCGAAATGGGTTCTGTCGATGGGGGCGTGCGCGTCGACCGGCGGCGTGTTCGATACGTATGCGGTTGTGCAGGGCATTGACCAGTTCTTGCCGGTGGATGTTTACGTGCCCGGTTGTCCCCCGCGGCCGGAGACGCTGCTGGAGGGGATCATGCTGATACAGCAGATTGTGGCGCAGGACGGCGTCAAGACGAGCCGGGAGCGCGGCCGCGGCCTGGGGCTGGCGGTGCAGCCGCCGCGGCAGGCTGTCGAGTGGCGAGTAGCGAATAGCGAATAGCGAGTTGCGGAATGGCCACGCAAGATGTCATTGACGCACTGCAAGCGCGTTTCCCGGAGCTTGGGTTTGAGGCCCGGCCGCTGGTGACATACGCCGATGGGCGGGTTTCGGATCAGTTGTGGGTGCGCGTGTCCGCGGACAAGCTGCTGGCGGTGGCGAAGTTCCTGCGCGACGACGCGCGGACCCGCTTCGAGCAGCTTTGCGATCTGACGTGCGTCGATTACTTGAACTACCCCGGCGCGGACGACCGTTTCGGGGTGACGTACGCGTTGCTGAGCCTGAGCCACAACCATCGTCTCTGGCTGAAGGTCTTTGTGAACGACCCGGACCCGCAGGTGCCGTCGGTGACGTCGCTTTGGCGGGGGGCCGAGTGGCCGGAGCGCGAAGTCTACGACATGTTTGGCATCCGGTTTGCTGGTCATCCGGACCTGCGGCGCATCCTGATGCCGCCGAACTTTGCGGACTTCCCCTTGCGGAAAGACTACCCCTTGACAGGCAAGGGCGAACGCGAGGACTTCGAGGTCGTGACACGCGACACCGCGTGATCCGCAGATAAACACAGATGACGTAATCCACAGATGACACAGATGTACACAGATAGAAAGAGGGCGACGCACTGGACGGTTTCTTGTCTTTATCTGCGTTCATCTGCGTCATCTGTGGATAATCCCATCTGCGACCTCGGCGAAGCAGGACGCGACTGATGGCGGTTTCCTACGATGTCAAGCCGACGACGCTGACGCCGGATGCGGAGCACGAGGACCGCTGGGTGCTCAACTTCGGGCCCCAGCACCCCGCGACGCACACGACGCTGCGCCTCGTGCTGGAGCTCGAAGGCGAACGCATCGTTGGCTGCACCCCCGACATCGGCTTCCTCCACAGCGGCTTCGAGAAGCTCGGCGAACACCTGAACTACAATCAGTATGTCGTCATCGTCGAGCGGATGAACTACGTCTCGCCGGTTTCCAACGACATCGCCTGGCACATGGCGGTCGAGAAGCTCTTCGGCGTCGAGTTGACGCCGCGCTGCAAGGCCATTCGCACGATCCTGGCCGAACTGGCGCGCATCCAGGATCACCTGGTGAACGTCGGGTGCAGTGGGCTGGATTTGGGCGGTTTCACCGCGTTTCTGTACGCGTTTAACGCCCGCGAGCGGATTTACGACCTGGTTGAGGAGATTTCAGGCGGGCGGTTTCACCCCAGTTACACCCGCCTCGGCGGACTGGCCCAGGATGCGCCGCCGGGCTGGACGGAGCATGTGCTGGATTTCGTGCGTAACGTAGTGCCGCCGGCGCTGCGCGACACCGAGACGCTGCTGCTGCGCAACCGGATCTTCATTGAGCGGATCAAAGGCATCGGCGTCATCAGCCACGACGATGCGGTCAACTGGTCGCTGACCGGTCCGGTCGCCCGCGGCAGCGGCGTGCGGCGCGACCTGCGCAAGGACGAGCCGTATCTCTGCTATGCGGACAACTGGGACGGGCAGGGCGCCCCGGCGGTGGAGTTCAAGGTTCCCGTCGCGACGGGCGGGGATGTTTTTTCCCGATTTCTGGTGCGCGTCGAGGAAGTCCGCCAGTCGTGCCGGATCATCGAGCAGCTTGCGACGCGCTTGCCGGACGGTCCAATCAACTCTGGTATTGACGAAAAGGTAACACTACCGAACAAGAAGGAGATATACTTTTCGATCGAAGGGTTGATTCGGCACTTCGAAACGGTGATGACCAACCGCGGCTGGACACCCCCGCTGGGCGAAGCGTATGCCGCCAACGAGACCGCCAACGGCGAGCTGGGGTATTACGTCGTCAGCGACGGCGGACGCTGCCCCTGGCGGGCGCGGACCCGGCCGCCGAGCTTCATCAACTACCAGGTCTTCCCGAAGCTGATCGTGGGCCATCAGATCAGCGATGTGCCGGCGGTGCTGAACAGCCTGAACATCATCGCGGCGGAGCTGGACCGGTAAAGGGGAGTGGCGAGTTGCGAATAGCGAATAGCGAATGGGCGCGACGGCGAGACGAGTACCGACCTACGAAGACTTCGCGAGGTACCTGCGCGCCGTGAACCATGTTCAGGAATTGCTGGAACGCACGACGCGGGCGCTCGATGCGGCCGGGCTGGATTACGCCGTCATTGGCGGAAACGCCGTCGCAGCGTGGGTTGCGACCATCGACCCGCAGGCTGTTCGGACGACCAAGGATGTTGACCTGCTGATTCGGCGGGGGGACTTCGACAAGATCGCGGCAGCCCTGCGGCCGGTCGGGCTGGAGCCGGCGGAAGTTTTCGGGGTTTCGATGTTTGTTGAAGCGGCCAATCCGTCACCCAGGCGGGCGGTGCATCTGTTGTTCGCGGACGAGCCCATCACGCCGAATGACCCGGTGCCGGCCCCGCGGATTGAGGGGGCGCGGCCGGGGGCGATGGGCTTTCGCGTGATTCCGTTGCTGGAACTCGTGCAAATGAAGCTGCTCGCGTTTCGTTTGCGCGATCAGACCCACTTGGTCGACCTGCTCGCGCTCGGTTTGATCGACGCCAGTTGGCGGGACCGACTTCCGGCGGCCTTGCAACCGCGTTACGAGCAAGTCCTGGCGCAGTTTGAGCACGAGGAACGTCGCTGAGGAGCAGGCGTGAGCTGGCGCACGATTGACCGCAAGTCGCTCGACGAGCCGCACCGCGGCCCGGGCCTCAGTCCGGCGGTGCAGGCGAAGATCCGCGCGTTCTTCCCGCGCTATCCGACGAAGCGGGCCGTGCTGCTGCCGGCGCTGCACATCGCGCAGGACGCGCTCGGCTACGTCTCGCCGCGGGCGATGGAGGACATCGCGGAACTGCTCGAAATCACGCCCGCGGCGGTGATGGACGTGGTCAGCTTTTACACGCACTTCTGGACGCATCCGCGCGGCCGCAAGACGATCGTGCTGTGCCGCTCGCTGACGTGCGAACTCATGGGCGGCAACGCCGTGCTGGCGGCGCTGGAACAGGAGCTCGGCATCGGCGAGCACGAGACGACGCCCGATGGAAAGTGGTCCCTGATGACGGAGGAATGCCTGGCGGCGTGCGACCACGCCCCGTGCATGTTGATCAACGAGAAGCTGCACAAGTGCGTGCGCGTGGAGGACGTAGACCGGATTCTCACGGACGCGGAGAATGACAAACTGACGACGCCGCGGAGCGAGCTCTATGACGCCCCACGGCAGTAGCGTCGGGCCTCCGAGCCCGACGGACGACCGGGCCGCAGGTCCGGCGGACTACGGCGCGTCGGATCCGGAGGTCCGACGCTGCAGGATGACGAAACGATGACTGGTGATGTCAATCACACTGGCGACCACAGCCCGGCCCGCGGCGGCCATTGGGACCCATCCGTCCCGCTGGCCACGTGGGGTCGGGG
Organism: uncultured Planctomycetales bacterium; assembly: GCA_964394415.1. Classification (GTDB taxonomy): domain Bacteria; phylum Planctomycetota; class Phycisphaerae; order UBA1845; family Fen-1342; genus JAGVEP01. Next base: position 26,640 of record CAYMXT010000013.1, on the reverse strand, counting down.
TCGCGCCGTGCGGTATGACGAGGACTGGTACTACCGTGACGTTCCCATCCACCTGACGATTTGTGCTCACGCAGGTAGTCCGTTTACGGACGCTGTATTGGCCAGCGAGGTATGCGCGGCGGTCGAGAACGTCGCCGCGGCATTGAAGCAGCGCCTGTACGCGTACTGTCTCATGCCCGATCACCTACATGTGCTCATCTCACCCGCTGATTCAGGGAACCCGCTCGCGGAGTTCCTGCGGCGGATGAAGAGCTATACGACACGGCAATATCAGTTGCGCACGAGCCAGAGCCGGTTGTGGCAGTACTCGGCCCGCGATCGCATCCTATTTCGGTACGCGGACACGCGGCCGGTCGCGGAGTACATCGCCGAGAACCCCGTCCGCAAGGGGCTCGTCAAGGACTGGCACGAATGGCCGTACACGAAGGTGTTGTTGGTGGAATGAACCCATGCGTCGGACACGGAGGTCCGACGCTACCCGTGGACGCGAGGCGCGCCGCGTCAGTAGCGTCGGGCCTCCGAGCCCGACGGCCGGGCCGCAGGCCCGGCGGACCACGACCCGTCGGATTCGGAGGTCCGACGCTACCCGTCGGACTCGGAGGTCCGACGCTACTCCGTCGGACTCGGAGGTCCGACGCTACTCCGTCGGACTCGGAGGTCCGACGCTAC
>CAYMXT010000013.1:0-25871 GCA_964394415.1 uncultured Planctomycetales bacterium | reverse complement strand
TAGGCGATCACGATGCCTTTTGAACCGGTCTTAATGAAACACGTCGGCGTGCCGAACAGCACGTCGCTCGCCGTCTACAAGGCCGGCGGCGGGTATGAGGGCGCCGCCCGCGCGCTGAAGATGCCGCCCGACGAACTTGTCGAGTTGGTCAAAAAGGCCAACCTCCGCGGCCGCGGCGGCGCGGGCTTCCCGGCCGGCGTGAAGTGGACGTTTTTGCCGAAGGATCGCAAGGTCACCTACCTGTGCGTCAACGCCGACGAGTCCGAGCCGCCGACCTTCTGCAACCGCGTGCTGATCGACCACGATCCGCACATGCTGCTCGAGGGCATCCTGATCGCCGGCTACGCGACCCGCACGACCGTCGCGTACATCTACATGCGCGGCGAGTTTTGCGAGCAATTCCACACGCTCCAGCGGGCGCTCGACGAGGCCTACGCCGCAGGGTACTTCGGCAAGAACATCCTCGGCAGCGGCTATGACCTGGAGTGCTACATCCACCGCGGGGCCGGGGCCTACGTCTGCGGCGAGGAAACCGGGCTGATCGAGAGCCTGGAGGGCAAGCGCGGCTGGCCGCGGATCAAGCCGCCGTTCCCCGCGGTCGAAGGGGCGTTCCGCCAGCCGACGGTCGTGAACAACGTCGAAACGCTGGCGTGTCTGCCGCACATTCTGACGCGCGGGTTGGAGTGGTGGCATGCGCTCGGGACGGCGAACTCGAAGGGGCCGAAGATGTACTGCATCTGCGGTCCGGTGAACCGCCCGGGCTGCTACGAAGCCCCGCTCGGGCTCACGGTCCGCGACCTGATCTACGCCCCGGAGTTCGGTGGCGGAATGCGTAGCGGGAAGAAGGTCAAGGCCGTCTTCCCCGGCGGGCTGTCGATGGGCGTGCTGCGCGGCGACCTCTTTCCCAAGCCGCCCGACGGCAAGGTCGATGCAAAACACGACTACGACGAGTTGGATTGCATCCTCGATTTCGACGACGTGCGGCGGTACGACCTGCTCGGGCTGGGCACCGCGGCGGCGGTGGTCGTGCCCGAGGATGTGGACATTCGCGGCGTACTCGTGAATGTGGCCCGATTTTACGCGCTGGAATCGTGCGGCCAATGCACGCACTGCCGCGAAGGCACGACGTGGATGTACAAGATCGCGCAGCGGCTGCGGGCCGGGGCCGGCCGCGGGTGCGATCTCGATCTGCTCATCGAAATCAGCCGGAACATGGGCATGATGCCGGGCCTGAGCATCTGCGGGCTGCCGGACGGGGCGGCGTGGCCCGTGCGAACGGTGGTGCAGAAGTTTCGCCAGGAGTTTGAGACGCGCATCGCCGCGCAGGAGCCCGGCGCGGCGGAGCGGCACATCCGCCGGGCGAACCTCGCGGCATATGAATTGCCGATCGTGGCAGGCCGGGCGGTGCAGCCGGCCGGCGGCACGTTTCAAGCGCCGCTGGATGTGCCGGCCCAGAAGTAAACGACATGCCGAAGCTCGTCATTGATGGTCATCCGGTTGAGTGCCGCCCCGGCATCTCCGTGCTTCAAGCGGCGGTCGACGCCGGCTGGAACATCCCGCACTACTGCTATCACCCCGGCCTGTCGATCGTCGCGAGCTGCCGGCTGTGCCTGATGGAAATGAAGATGCCGGACCCGCGGAGCGGCGAGATGGCGTGGGTGCCGAAGCTGTTCCCGTCGTGCCAGACGCCGGTCAAGGACGGGCTGGAGGTGCGCTTCGCGTCGTCGGTGGTGGGCGACAACCAGCGGCACGTGATGGAGTATTACCTCGTCAACCACCCGCTGGACTGCCCCGTCTGCGACAAGGCCGGCGAGTGTTACCTCCAGGACTACTCCGAGCAATTCGGCTCCGCGGCTTCGCGGATGGTCGAGGACAAGCAGAAAAACCCCAAGAAGGACATCGGCCCGCACACGCTGCTCTATCAGGACCGCTGCGTGCTCTGCACCCGCTGCGTGCGGTTCTGCCAGGAAATCGCGGGCACCGGCGAGCTGGCGGTCGTCAACCGCGGCAGTCGCAACGAGATCGACGTGTTCCCCGGCCGGCCGCTGGACAACCCGCTCCAGGGCAACGTGGTGGATCTCTGCCCGGTCGGGGCGCTGCTCGACAAGGACTTCCTCTTCCGCCAGCGCGTCTGGCTGCTCAAATCCACCAAGTCCATCAGCCCTGCCGACAGCCGCGGACAGACGATCTGGATCGATCACAACGAGCACGGCGTCCACCGCCTTCGCCCGCGTTACAACGAGCGGGTCAACGAGTGGTGGCTCAGCGACGAGGCTCGCTTCGGCTGGAAGTACATTCATCGCGATGACCGCCTGCGCACGCCGCGCGTCCGGGTCGGCGGCGGCCTGCGGCCGGAGCCGTGGTCGGCGCTCGCGGAGATCGTGCGAACGAGTCTCGCAGCGGCGGCGAAGAACGACGCCGGGGCGGGCGTGGCGGCAGTGCTTAGCCCGATGCTGAGCTGCGAAGAGGCATGGCTGCTGGCGAGCTTCGTCCGGCAGGTCGCGCCGCGGGCCACGCTCGTGGTCGGCCACGTGCCCGTCGTCGGCCAGGACCAGGTATTTCCCAAGGGCACAAATCAGAACCCCGCACGCAAGTGCGGGGCAGAGCAGCCCAGGGGCTTCATCATCAAGGCCGAGAAGTGCCCGAATCGCCGGGGGGTCGAGACGATCGTGCAGCACCTCGGCGGTGCGAACCTGGACTTCCGGGCGTTCCTGGCGAACGCGATCGAAGGTGCGTTCAAGGCCGCGTATCTCACGGCCGGCTATCCGACGCCGTGGCTGATGCCGGAGGCGCAGCAGGCGCTCGCGAAGGTCGGGTTCCTGATCGTCCATGACCTGTTCCCGTCGGCGCTCGACGAACGGGCGGACATTCAGATCCCGGGCGCGACGTGGGCCGAGCGCGAAGGGACGTTCATGAACTGCGACGGCCTCGTGCAGCCGTTCGAGCGAGCGATTCCGCCGCTCGAAGGCGTGCAGGCCGACGGGCAGTTCTTCTACGAGCTGGCCGGGCGGACCGGCCTGTACCGAGCGGCAACCGTCCGGGCCGAGCTGGCGGCGGCAGTCCCCGCATTTGGCGCGGTTTTCGAGCCGGCGGAGTTGGCGGAACATGCACACTAGACCAACCTGCGTATCAGAACGCGCAGCGCTAGCAAGCGCGTGGTGCTGCGCGCGCCATGCCCCGAGCGCGCGCGGCCTCATGCGCTCGCTGGCGCTTCGCGTTCTGACGCTGTCGCGCTCGCTTGCGCTTCGCGTTCTGACGCTGTCGCGCTCGCTTGCGCTTCGCGTTCTGACGCTGTCGCGCTCGCTTGCGCTTCGCGTTCTGATGCATGGCACGCGGGGCCGCGCGTCCGGCCAAATGCGCTCGCTGGCGCTTCGCGTTCTGACTCGCGGCGCGAGGCTTCAGTATGCATGACCCCACCCTCCTCCGCATCGAACGCACGCTCCGCAGCCCGCTGCTGATCTTCGGTGGCGGGACAGTCGCCGCGGCGCTGGCCGCCGGCGTGCTGTGGTTGCTGTTCCCACTCTACAAGCCGCTGCTGGCCGACCCGTTCTGGTTTCCCATCATCGTGATGGCGGTCATGCTCGGGTTGATCCTCAGCGCGACCGCCGTGTGCATCCTCGGCGAACGCAAAATGGCGAGCTGGACGCAGGACCGCTTCGGCCCCAACCGCGTCGGCTTCTGGGGCCTGCTCCAGCCGATGGCCGACGGCCTGAAGTTCCTGCTCAAAGAGGACATCATCCCGCATAACGTCGATAAGCCGCTGTTCCTGCTGGCCCCGACGATCACGCTGACCGTCGCGCTCATCACCTTCGCCGTCATCCCCTGGGCCGGACCGGTGCATTGGCCGTGGATGCCGGACGGCGCGACCGTCCCCACCCAGGTCGCCAGCCTCGACATCGGCGTGCTCTACGTCCTCGCCATCAGCTCGCTCGGCGTCTACGGCGTCGTGCTGGCGGGGTTCGCCAGCAACAACAAATACTCTTTCTACGGCGGGATGCGGGCCGCCGCCCAGATGATCAGTTACGAGCTGCCGCTCGGCCTGGGGCTGCTGTGCCTCGTGCTCACCACCGGCACGCTGCGGCTCGAAGAAGTCGTGGACCAGCAGGCGGCCGGCGGCGTCTGGTATGTCTTCATGCACCCGCTGCCGTTCCTGCTGATGCTGGTCAGCAGCTTCGCGGAAACCAACCGGGCCCCGTTCGACCTGGCCGAGGCGGAACAGGAACTGGTCGGCGGCTTCCATACCGAATACAGCGCCATGAAGTTCGCGATGTTCTTCCTCGCCGAGTACGCGCACCTCGTCACCGGCAGTGCCGTGCTGGTGGCGCTGTTCTTCGGCGGCTGGGCGCCGGTGCCGTTCACGGCGCTGCTGGCCGACAACACGGCGTGGTGGGCGATGCTCGTCAAGTTCGGCGTGTATCTGGGCAAAGTCGCCGCGTTCATCGGGTTTTTCATGCTGGTCCGCTGGACGATCCCGCGGTTCCGGTTCGACCAGCTCATGCGGCTGGCGTGGCTGGGCCTGGTCCCCGTCGGCGTGGCCCTGGTCGGTGGACTGGCGGTGCTGACGGCGCTCGGCCTGCACCGCACCTGGTGGGCGTGCCTGAGCGTGAACTTGGTCGCGCTGGTCGGCATGCTCTGGACCGCGGCACGCAGCCAGCGACCGGTCACGGGGCGGCAGGATGATTTGCCGGAGGTGGAGGTGAGACCGGCATGAGCGTGAGAACGTGGGAAAGTGGGAACGTGAGAACGCGGGAACAGGGCGACGCCCCGCACCGCATGCCGTTCCCACGTTCCCACCTTCCCACGTTCCCACGCTCGGAGGGCCGCAACCGATGAGAGACGACGACGTCCTCGTTCTCCAGGAACCGCGCCTGACCGCCGCCGAACGGCTCTATCTGCCGCAAATCCTCGACGGCATGGGCACGACGCTGCGGCACGTTTTCGATTTGCCGCTGCGTAAGGAGACGGTGCGGCAGTACCCCGAGGACACGCGCGAGGGCCGCGGCGAGCTGCGCCTGGCGACGTATCGCGGCGTCCATCGGCTGAACAAAGACCCCGACGGCCGCGTGGCGTGCGTCGCGTGCTTCATGTGCAGCACCGCCTGCCCGGCCCACTGCATCCACATCGAGGCGGGCGAATCGCCCTGGCCGGACCGCGAGAAATACCCGGTCAAGTTCGACATCGACGAGCTGCGCTGCATCTACTGCGGCATGTGCGAAGAGGCCTGCCCGGTCGATGCGATCGAGCTGACGCCGCACTACGAGCTGGTGGGCCGCACGCGGGAGGAGCTGATCTTCGACAAGGAGAAGTTGCTTCAGGTTTACGAGGAGACGAAGCAGACCAAGCCGCGGAAGAACCCGCCGATCACGGACTACGGCCTGACCGGCGGGCAGGACCGGGCGGTCGCGCAGCCGAATGTGGAACGCAAAGTGTAGCGGCTCGGCTTCGTAGCGGCCGACCCCCGTGTCGGCCGAATCAGAGCTGCGCAGCGTTAGCGTGCGAATCAGAGCCGCGAAGCGTAAGCGAGCGAATGCAACACCGCGAAGCAGAGCTTCGCGGTCCCCGACGAAATGTGACGGCGAGTAGTATCCGACCGCCGAATCGTGTAAAAGACCGACTCTGCGAGTGGAAGATCCAGGGATGCCGACGCTGCTCTTGTTGATGCTCGTGCTCGGGACGGTGGGCCTGTTCCTGGCCCTGCCCGGCGGACGGGCGGACTTGCCGCGCGTCGGGCTGGTGTTGCTCGTCGTGGCTGGCGTCGCCTTGCTGGCCGGCCTGTCCCAGCACTTCGCCGGCGAGAGCGGCTGGGCGCTCTTTGGCGGGGCGTCGGTGGTGGCGCTTTTCGCAGCGCTGCGGGTAATCACGCACAAGAAACCCGTGTACTCCGCCTTGTACTTCATTCTGCTGATCGTCGCGGTCGCGGTGCTGCTCGTGCAGATGCAGGCGGAGTTTCTCGCTGCGGCGCTCGTGTGGGTTTACGCCGGCGCGATTCTGGTGACGTATGTTTTCGTCATCATGCTGGCGCAGCAGTCGCGGCCGGCAGCGTATGACACCCGCGCGCGGGAGCCGCTCTGGGGCTGTCTGGCGGGCCTCGCGCTCCTGACGCAGATTCTGGCGTACACCTGGAAGAAATCGGAAGTCGTCGCGCCGGCGGTTTCGCCGGTGCAGACCGACGCGGTCCTCGCGCTGGGCGTGCCGCTGCTGACGCAATATGTCGTCGGCGTGCAGATCGTCGGCGTGCTCCTCCTGGCAGCCTTGGTTGGCGCGATTGCGATTGCGCGGCGGCAAGCCGCGGCCGGCGCGAGGGGGGAGGACGAGTGATGCTGGCGGCCCATTTGCTCATCGGCGCGCTGCTCTTCGCTCTGGGCCTGATTGGCTTCGTCACGCGCCGGAATCTCATCATCATCTTCCTCTGCACGGAGCTGATGTTCCAGGGGATCATCGTGAACCTGGTCGCCTTTGGCCGGTACCCGCTCGAAGGCGGACCGCTCATGGACGGGCAGGTGTTTGCACTGTTCTTGATCGCCGTCGCCGCCGCGGAGGCGGCGCTGGGGTTAGCCTTGGTGGTTCTGCTGTACCGCCACCGCGGGACCTTGGACGCGAGCGTGTGGACGCTGTTGAGGGACGAATAGCGAGTAGCAAGTAGCGAAAACTCGCGATTGCGTCCTCTTGAACTCGTTTGACTCATGGTTGACGCCACCTCCATCCTGCCGACGACGCTGTATGCCACGCTGCCGCTTTGGCCGCTCGTGGGCGCGATCATCATTGGCTTGTGGATTGCGCTGCGTGTTAGCGCCGAGCGGGCACACTGGCCGGTCGTGCTCGGCGTGCTTGCGTCGGCGGCGCTCGCCGTCACGCTGTTCGCGGACCTGCACAAGCAGCACGGCGGCGCTGAGACCCCCTCCCTCGTAGGGAGGGGGCAGGGGGAGGGCCATTCCGCCACCCAGACACCCCCACCCAACCTCCCCCTAGAAGGGGGAGGGGTTCAGGAGGCCGGCTTCACACTCCCCGTCTACAACTGGATGAGCCTCGGTCAGACGCTCAGCGCCGACCGTAACCAATGGCTCGCCGTCAATTTCTACTTCGACGGCCTGACCGGCATCATGCTGCTGTTCGTCACGGTCGTCTCGCTCATGGTCGTGCTTTACGCCGTCGGCTACATGCGCGACCACCACGGGCACCCCGAACGCGGCTACGAACGCTTCTTCGCGTTTCTGGGTCTGTTCGTGTTCTCCATGATTACGCTGGTCATGGCGGGCAACTTCGTCCTGCTGTACCTGGGCTGGGAGCTGGTCGGCCTGTGCAGCTACCTGCTGATCGGGTTCTACTACAAGAGACCCGAGGCCGCGGCGGCGGCGAAGAAGGCGTTTATCGTCAATCGCGTCGGCGACTTCGGCTTCGCCCTGGGGCTGTTCTGCCTGTACTGGTTCTTGCGGCCGTACGTCCAGCCGGGCGAGAATCCGCTCGATTACGCGGTCGTCTTCAAGTACGCGCATCACCTCGCGGACGCCCAGATCGGCGGCATGTCGCAGGCCACGCTCGTCAGCCTGCTGCTGCTGTGCGGCGCGTGCGGCAAGAGTGCCCAGTTCCCGCTCTACGTCTGGCTGCCGGATGCGATGGAGGGCCCGACGCCGGTGTCGGCGTTGATTCACGCGGCGACGATGGTCACCGCGGGGATCTACATGGTCGCGCGTTGCACGCCGATTTTCGAACTGTCGGCGTTGGCCCTCGACGTGGTGCTGGCGGTGGGAATGATCGGAGCGGTGCTGGCCGCGACGATGGCGCTGGCCCAGTACGACATGAAACGCATTCTGGCGTATTCGACAATCAGCCAGCTTGCCTTCATGTTTGTCGGCCTGGGCTGCCGCGTGCCGGATTCGGCTGTTTTCCACGTGTTCACGCACGCGTGGTTCAAGGCCCTGCTCTTCCTCGGGGCCGGCAGCGTGATGCATGCGATGGGCGGGATCATCGACGTCCGGCGATTCAGCGGCCTGCGACATGTCCTTCCGCATACCTACCGTGTGATGGCGGTTGGTTGTCTCGCGCTCGCGGGCTTCCCGCTGCTGTCCGGCTTCTGGAGCAAGGACGAAATCGTCCACGCCGCCTTTGAGCGGCACCCGGTCGTCGGCATTGTCATGCTCGCGACCGCGGCGCTGACCGCGTACTACACCTTCCGCATGTTCTTCCTCTGCTTCCACGGCGAGCTGCGCATGCCGGAGGAAGCCGGCAAGCACCCGCACGAATCGACGACGATGATCCGCCCGCTTTACGTGCTCGCGGCGGGCGCGATTCTCGCGGGCTATGTCGGCGTACACCTCGGCGGACCGGTCGCGGACTCGTTCCTCGGCTTTCTGACGCCGCACGGGTTCTTTCACAGCTACATCAGCCATAGCACACTGGGGCACGTCGAGCACGGGCACGGCGGGTTGTGGTTGATGTACCTCTCCGGCGCGGTTGCGATCGGCGGCATCGCGCTGGCGTGGGTGCGCTACGGGCGGGCGCCGCAGGTGGACCCCGACGCCCGACTACTGGGCGGCGTATTCCGGCTGTGGCACGCGAAATACTACGTGGACGAAATCTACGACGCCGTCTTCGTGCGGCCGCTGCGAAACCTGGGGCGGCTGTGCTGGGCGACGGACAACTACGGCGTCGATGGTCTGATCTGGTTCGTTACCGCCGTGCCGCGCGGGCTGGGGTTTGCCCTGAGCTTCATGCAGCGCGGCGTGCTCCAGGCGTATGCGTTGAGCATGGTCATCGGATTGGCGCTGCTGCTCGTGTTGTGGAATTGGTGGACGTGATGAAGAAATGCGGAATGAAGAAGGCAGAATGCAGAAAAGCCCCGCATCCAATCGACGCTGTGGACGCGGGGGTGGCTTCTGCATTCTGCATTCCGCATTCTGCATTTGAGGCCTGATGGACGCATTTGCCCTCAACCTGCTGATCTTCCTCCCGCTCCTCGCGGCGGTGGCCGTTTGGGCGCTGCCCGAGCGACGGGAAGCCCTCGCGCCGAAGCTGGCGCTGCTGGTGGGCGGCGTCGTACTGCTGGCCGGGGCGTACCTGTGGGGGCGGATGTCGCCGGCGATGGGCGACGCCGGGCCGCGGGCCCTCGTCGGCGAGTGCCGGGCCGACTGGATCGCCGTCGGCGAACGCCTGATGGTGGATGGGGGCAGCCACCTGCTGAGCGGCCTCGTGCTCCGCTATCACGTCGGCATCGACGCCATCGCCATGCCGCTGGTCGGCTTGACCGCCTTGCTGGTCCCGCTGTCGATCTGGTGCAGTTTCACGAGCATCCGCACGCGGCAGCGCGAGTACTACGCCTGGCTGCTGGCCCTGACGACCGGGATGTTCGGCGTCTTCGCCGCCCGCGACGTGCTGCTGTTCTACATCTTCTTCGAGTTCACGCTCGTCCCGTTGTATTTCCTGATCGGCATCTGGGGCGGACCCGAGCGGCGCTACGCGGCCAACAAGTTCTTCCTGTTCACCTTCGTCGGCAGTGTGCTCACGTTCGCCGGCCTGCTGTACCTGGCGATGCGGGCGGCCCAGATCGACGGCCATAGCGTGATCGACTTCGACCTCGTCCGGCTGACCACGCTCGCGGCCCGGCAGCTTTCGGCGGGGGAGCAATCGCTGCTGTTTCTCGCCCTGTTCTGCGGGTTTGCGGTCAAGGTGCCGCTGTTCCCGCTGCACACGTGGCTGCCGCTGGCCCACACCGAAGCCCCGACCGCCGGCAGCGTGCTCCTGGCCGGCGTGCTGCTGAAGCTCGGCACCTACGGTTTTCTGCGACTGGCGTTGCCGACCGTGCCCGACGGGGCGGTCGCGTGGGCCGGCTTCATGGGCGCGCTTTCGATCGCCGGGATCATCTACGGTGCCCTGTGCTGCTGGGTGCAGCGCGACGTGAAGAAGCTGGTCGCGTACTCCTCCGTCTCGCACCTCGGCTTCTGCATGTTGGGCATGTTCAGTCTGCTGCCAGTCGGCCTGAGCGGCTCCGTGCTCTACATGGTCAACCACGGTTTGAGCACGGGCGCCTTGTTCCTCGTCGTCGGCATGATCTACGAGCGCTACCACACGCGCGACCTGACGCAGCTCGGCGGCCTGGCCCGCCAGATGCCCGTGCTCGCGTTCTTCTTCGTGCTCTTTGTGCTGTCGAGCATCGGTCTGCCGGGCCTCAACGGCTTCGTCAGCGAGTTCACCGTGCTGTTTGCCGCGTTCAATTCCGACGTGCTCGGCCGCACGTACGGCGTGCTTGGCGCGACCGGCATCCTGCTGGGGGCGATTTACATGCTGTATGCCACGGGGCAGGTGCTCTTCGGCCCGCTAAAGGAGCCCGCCGGCACGCCCGACCTGTCGCACGGCCTGACGCGCGACCTGACCGTGCGCGAAGTCGCGATTCTGACGCCGCTCGCGATTCTGGTGGTCGTGCTCGGCGTCGCCCCGCGGCTCATCACCGACACGCTTGACCCCGCGCTCCAGGTTCAGATCCTCGACCGCGTGCTCGCGGCGGCGGGTGGAGGTGCCACATGACGCCGCCGATCCCGCTTTCCGCGGTGGTGCCCGAGCTGATCCTGCTGGCGGCGGGCTGCGTCGTGCTGCTGCTCGGACACGCCCGGCGGCGCGGCACGGCGGCGGGCGTCGCGCTGGTCGCACTCATCGTTGCGCTAGTGCTGGTGGTCTTTCAATCGAATCTCAGCGCGAGCGGCAGCGGACTGCTGTACGGCCCGCTCGCGCGCTTCGTCCGCATCAGCACCCTCGAACTCGGCCTCCTGCTCGTCCTGGTCAACTGGTCACAGGGCCGCGCGGGCGAGCGCGGCGAATTCCTGTCGATGCTGCTGTTCTCACTGTGCGGGCTGCTGCTCGTCGGGGCCGCGAACAACCTGCTGATTCTGTTCCTGGCGCTCGAGCTGGTCAGCATCCCCACCTACATCCTCGTCGTCCTCAGCCGCTCGAACCCCCGCGCGCTCGAAGCCGGCACCAAGTACTTCTACCTCGGCGCCCTCGCCGCCGCCGTCATGGCGTTCGGATTCAGCTACCTCTTCGGCGTCGGCGGCACAGCCCAGCTCCAGAGCACGCCCGAGGCGGCAGGGCTCGCCGACAAGCTCACGGCCGCCCTCGCCGAACCGGGCACGCTCCGCTACGGTCTGGCGACGCTCGGCCTGGTGCTTGCGATCGGCGGGTTGCTCTTCAAGCTCGCCGCCGTCCCGCTTCACCTGTACGTCGCGGACGTGTACCAGGGCGCGGCCAGCCCTGTGGCGGGCTTGCTCGGTTTTGTGCCGAAGCTGGCGGGGATTGTCGCCCTGTGCAAGCTCGTGCAGCTCACGGGCCACTGGGACGCCGGCGATAACGCGGTATACTGGCTGCTCTACATCGTTGCCGTCGCCAGCATGTGCGTCGGCAACGTGCTCGCCCTGCGGCAGACGAACATCAAGCGGCTGCTGGGCTACTCCGGCGTCGCGCACGCCGGGTACATGCTGGTCGGCGTGCTCGCCGGGCCGCTGGCGGGTGAGGCCGTGACCCGCGACGGCGTGGGCATCTACGGCAACGGCGTCGCCGCGGCTCTGTACTACGTCGTCGTCTACGGACTCGCGAACCTCGGCGCGTTCGCCGTGCTCGCGCTGCTCCGCAACCGCGACGAGCCCAGCGAGACGCTGCGCGACGTGGCCGGCCTGGTTCGCCGCACGCCGGGTCTGGCCCTGCTGCTCGTGCTGGCGATGTTCACACTGATGGGTCTGCCGCCGACGCCGGGCTTCTGGGGCAAGCTGAGCCTGTTCGGCAGTGCGCTGACGGCCTCCGGGCTGACGACGGTGACGGGGCGCGACACGGCCCTGATCGTGCTGGTGGTCATCGCGGTCCTGAATTCCGCCCTGGCGGCGGCGTATTACCTGCGCGTGATTGCCGCCGTGCTGCTGTACGAGAATGAGGAGCCCGCGCGGGCCCTGCCGCGCGAAGCGCCGCAGGCCGGGGCGCTGCTGTGCGGCTTTTTGCTGCTGATTTTCGCGTTTTTCCCGACCTGGCTGATGCAGCACGCGCTGCTCGCGACGAATGACTTGAATCCGCAGGTTGCTGCGGAAGTGCGAGTAGCGAATAGCGAGTAGCGAGTTTTCCCTGCTGCGCGTGGTTCGCGAGAACTCGCTACTCGCTATTCGCTATTCCTCGTTTTCGCTTCGCGGGTGGTTCTCGACATACCAGCGTATCTGCCGCGCCAGCCCGATCAGGATGTCGGCCTCGTTCACGTCCAGATCGACTCGCCCCAGCAGGTGCCGCAGCGCGTACTTCAGGTGGTCGGGGTTTGGGCCAAAAAAGAACCCGATCTGTTCGAGGGCGTCGAAGAGCCTGGCGAACAGCACTTGCTTCTGCGCAGCCGTGGCCGGGCCGGGGTCGAGCGCCTTCGGCAGCAGCGGCTGCCCCGTGTGCCGCAGCCACGCCTGCCGCAGCTCGTAACACACGATCGTGACCGCCGCGGCCAGGTTCAAGACGGGGTACGAATCGTCCGCGGGGATCGTCACGAGCCGGTCGAAATGCAGGAGTTCCTCGTTCTTCAGGCCGTAATCCTCGCGGCCGAAAACGAATGCGACCGGGCCAGTCACGCTCAGGCCGACGGCCTCCGCAGCGGCTTCGCCCGGCGCAATCGCCGCCTGTCGCCGATACAAGCCGAGCTTCGACGACGTGGCATATGTGCGTACGCAGCCCGCCAGCGCCGTGGGGATCTCCGCAACCACGCGGGCCGCGTCCAGCACGTGCTTACCATGCGCCGCGTACGCGACCGCCGCCTCGGCGTGCTGGTCACAGCGCGGCGCAACGAGCACCAACTCCGCGAGACCCAGGTTGGCCATCGCCCGGCACACGGCCCCGATGTTGGCCGGACCGCTCGGCGAAACCAGCACCACGCGGATGCACGACAACATGGTGAAATTCTACCGCCCCCGCGCCCCGCGGTCCGGCCGGGGGCCGTACACTGTCGCGCGGTCCTGTATGCAGGAGCTGACGAATGCGGTTTGCAAACTTGCGGTTCCGGTGTCCCTCATCAAGGCGAGCTGTTCTGTGCGGCGCACTGGCGTTGCTGCTGCCGCTGCCCGCGGGCGGGCAGCCCAGCGCCGCCAATGAGCCGCCCGACGGCTTCGTAGCGCTGTTCAACGGCCGCGACCTGACCGGCTGGCAGGGGCTGGCCGGCGACCCGCCGCAGCGGGCTGGGTGGAACGCCGGCGAACTGGCCGCCGCCCAGGCCGCCGCCGACGAACGCATGCGGGCGCACTGGCGCGTCGACGGCGGGGTGCTGCGCTTCGACGGGCAGGGCGACAACCTCTGCACCGTCCGCGAGTACGAGGACTTCGAGCTGCTGGTCGATTGGAGGATCGGCAAGGGCGGGGACAGCGGCATTTACCTGCGCGGCACACCGCAGGTGCAGATTTGGGACAACCCCCTCGGCTCCGGCGGCCTGTACAACAACCAGGCCCACCCGTCGCAGCCGCTGCTGGTCGCCGACGCCCCCGTCGGCCATTGGAACACGTTCCGCATTTTGCTCGTCGGCGATCGCGTGACCGTGTACCTCAATCGCGTGCTGGTGGTCGATCAGGTCCCGCTGGAGAACTACTGGGACCGCGGCCAACCACTCGCCGCCCGCGGTTCGATCGAGCTCCAGAGCCACAAGACACCGCTCTCGTTCCGCAACATCTTCATCCGCGAGCTGCCGCGGACCGCGCCGCTGGCCGCCGGCCCCGTGCTGCTCCGCGGCGATCACGTCGTCATCGTCGGCGACTCGATCACGGAACAGCGGCTCTACAGCCGCTTCATCGAGGACTACCTGATCGCCTGCGTGCCGGAGCTGGAGTTGAAGGTGACCCAGCTTGGCTGGAGCGGCGAGACCGCCCCGGGGTTTGCGAAGCGGATGGACAACGACTTGCTGCCGCTGAAGCCCGACGTAGTCACGACTTGCTTTGGCATGAACGACGGCAAGTACCGGCCCTACGAAGCGGGCCTCGGGCAGACCTACGCCGACGCGCTGCGTGAAATCGTGACGGGCGTTGGGCAGAGCGGCGCTCGGGTGGTGATTGGTTCGCCCGGGGCCGTCGATACGGACACGTTTCGCCGGCCGGAGCTGCCTGCGACGGTGTACAACGACAACCTCGCGCAGCTTCGCGATCTGTCCCGCGAACTAGCGCGGCAGACTGGACACCCGTTCGCCAATGTACATGACCACATGATCCTCGCGATGCTCCGGGCCAAACCCGTGCGCGGCGCGGCGTACCACGTGTGCGGCGCGGACGGCTTTCACCCCGCGGCGAATGGGCACCTGGTCATGGCGTATGCGTTTCTCATGTCGCTCGGCTGCGACGGCGACATCGGCACCTTCACGCTGACCTGGCCCGCCGCTGCGACCGCCAGCGCGGGGCACCGCGTCGTCGGCGCGTCCACCGGCCGGATGGAGGTTGAAAGCACGCGGTATCCCTTCTGCTTCGCCGGCGACGAGGAAGCACCGGACGCGGCGCGCAGCATCCTCCCGTTCATTCCGTTCCAGGCGGACCTGAATCGGCTCAGATTGGTGGTGAACGGGCTACCGACGGGGCGTGCCAAGGTCACGTGGGGCGCGACGCGCGAGTTCACTCGTGAGCAGCTCGAAACCGGCGTTAACCTGGCGGCCGAGTTCCCGGACAACCCGTTCGGCGCCGCATTTGAACGACTGGACGAAACCGTGGTCCGCAAGCAGGCGTTTGAAACGCCGATGATTAAGGAAGCGATCTCCTGGTTGCGCGGCTTCCGCAACCTGCTCCCCGACGACGCCGAGGCCGAGGCGGCGATGTCCACACTGCGGGCGCGGCTCGGCGCACGCCACGCCGCGCTTCAGGCCGAGGCTCGGGCGGCGGTCACGCCAGTCCGGCACACGATCGCGATTGAGCCGCTGGAGTAGGCACGGCGGCGTGGCCGCGAATCAGCGGCTGAGCAAGTCCACAAACGGACCGATGTCGTCGAAATCGACGCGCCCGTCGCCGCTGGCGTCGGCGTTCGCCAGCGGGCAACCCGGAAAGTCGTTGGCATACGCCGCGGGATCGCTCAGGGCCGTGACGAACGGGTCGATGTCCGCCGGGTCGATGCTTCCGTCGCAGTTGAGGTCGCCGGCGTGCGTCAGGAAGAACTGCGCCACGGCGGCCCCGCCGCCGACGCCGTCGCCGCTCGGCAGGGGGTTGGGGCTGTCCGGCTTGACCAGCTCGCCGTCGAGCTGCTGGCCGTACGTGGGTTCCGTGATCGTGTCGGCGATGGTCAGCGTGTACGTGTCGGTCGCCAACGGCGCCAGCGGCGTCAGCGCCACGGCGAAACGGTCGGGGTCATACGCATACGTGGTTGCCACCGGTCCGCCGCGAACGCCGACGAGCGTGAAATCACTGGCCTGCGCTACGACCGGTTCGTGCAGGACGATCTCAAACGACGCGACGCCGGCCGCCGGCCGGGTCGCATTGGGGTCGGGGTCCATAGTCAAGATCTTCGGCGGGCCTTCCACGAAGTCACCGGGCGAAAAGCTGCTCAGAATCCACGGCTTCGGGTCAAACACAACCCCGGTGACTTCGGCATCGGCGACCGGAATCAAGAGGTGTTCGAAAACCGCGTCGTTCCAGACAACATAGGTTGTAGAGTTACCGCCCTGGTCCACCTGGATGTCCACCGGCATAGTGAACACCGGCGGTCCGATAGACTGGCCTTGGTAGATGTACAACTCGACGTACCGTTGACCATCCGCGGCGAACTGACGCCAACCGCTCTGGTAAAAGGGTGCGCCCCCGTCGTAGACCCACTCGTTGAAGAACCAGGCCAGGTCGCGGCCTGCCACCGATTCGCAGACGGCGCGGAACTCGTCCGTCGTTGCCGCCGACCCTTGAAATGCGTCCCGGTACGCGGCCAGACTGGCGTAGAAGTCCGTATCGCCCAGCACGTGTCGGAGCATGTGCAGCACCCAACCGCCTTTGCGATACGACAGGTCGCCGTCAAAGATGCGGCCCGGGTTCGAAATGTCGAAGCAGTACACCGTGCCGGCGCCGTTCCACGGCCGCACGTAGTCCATGTAGAGATGCAACCACGGCTCGCCCGGGCTGCCGGGCATGTTCTCGAACCACAGGGCTTCACAATACGTAGCAAAGCCCTCGTTCAGCCAGATGTCGTGCCAGGTGGCGCAGGTCACCATGTCGCCCCACCATTGATGGGCCAGCTCATGTACATAGACCCGCTCGCCGTACCCGCCGAAGAAACTGCCTATGCTGGTCAGGGTCTGGTGCTCCATCGCCGCGCCTGCACCCCACTCGGCCATCCCGTATTTCTCGTCCATGAAAGGGTACACACCGAACAAGTCGCTGTAGACGGTCAGGGCCGGCGCCACCACGAGCCACTCGGCCCGGTGCGCCGGCGTGTCATCCTCGGGGTAGATGTAGAACTCGAGCGGCAGCGATTGTCCGTCGTACGTCCACGTGTCTGTAAACCGGTGGTAGTTAGTGGCCGCCAGCGAGACGAGGTAGTCCGCGATGGGGTAGTCCGTGCGCCAGCGATACTGCGTCTTATTCGGCGGAACCGGGTCCACACCCTGGAGCACACCATTTGACCCGACCACCATCGAATCCGGCACCGTGAACCACAGGTCTACCGTGTACTTGTCCGTCAGATCCTCCTTCACGGGCCGCCACAGGTACGAATACCACGGCTCCGCAAAGGTGAACAACTCCGGGACGCCCGCCCGCCACCAAAGCACGATCCCGCCACCCATCCCACCCGACTGGGGATGGCCGCTGTAGGCGATGTAGAGATCGAACACCTCGTCGGTGTAGTATGGACGATCCAGCAGCACCTCAACATTGGCTGAATCGAGGCGTGTCCAGGTCACGGCGGCGCCGGAGACCAGCACGTCGTCGAGCGTGTACACGTCGCGCAGGCGGAAGACGAAGCTCGTCAGCCCCTCCACCTGGCTGCGGATCGTCAGCGTGGCGTGCCCCTCCAACCACGTGCTCGCCGGGATTAGCTCCAGATCAAGCTCGTGATGGAGCACATCGGTGTCGGCAAAGTCCTCCGCGCGCGGCGCGGGGATACCAGCGAGCGCCGCGCGACTACGCTCGAGCGCAGCGATCTTACCCGCCGCGCACGGATGCAGGTCCGGGGACTGCTGGGCCACGGCGAAACTGGAAACGACTAGCAGGACGCCTGGGGTCGTCAGGGAACGCATGTTGGCACCTCCGAGTTCGTACGCCATCGTCGCGCACTCGCGCGGCTCCCGCTAGCGGTATTCTGGCGCCGGGTGTCAACGATTGGCCCAGGCGCGTCGCTCGACACGTGTAAAGATGTGGCACACGTCCGATAACAAACGAGCGGTTGGCTGGTCCCGAGCGCGCTCATTGGCCGTCCGCCCGCCACTGGCGTGGCGGGTTCTGATGCCAGCGCGGCGCGCGCTCCGTTCCGCCGCTTGCGAGTCGGCGGTAAGCTCCTGCTCATGCGACGGCTGCTGATCGTTGTCCCGATCGCGCTTGCGGCTTTGGGGGCTCTGGTTTGGAGCCAATGGCGCCGTGGGCCCTACTTCGTTTCCGGGTACATCGAGTCGCACCAGATTCGCGTCGGCTCGCGGGTCGGCGGACGCGTGGGGCAGGTGCGCGTCGCCGAGGGGCAACGGGTCGCGCAGGGTGAGCCGCTCGTCGAGCTTGAGCCGTACGATCTGCTCGAACGCCAGGCCCAGGCGCACGCAACGCTGGCTGCCCAGGACGCCGCGCTGGCCAGACTGCGGGCCGGGGCACGGCTGGAGGAGCTGGAGCAGGCCCGTGCCGCGCGCGACCGTACGCAGGTCGTGCTTGAGAAGCTGATCGCCGGCGCGCGGCCGCTGGAATTAGCCATCCAAGAGGCGCAGCTTGCGCGGGCAGAAGCCGAGCTGACCAAAGCGCAGCGGGACCACGAGCGTGTGAAGAAGCTCTCCGACCAGGGCCAGGCGTCCGAGGACGAGTGGCACGAGGTGAACCGCCGGCTGGGCGTGGCGCAGGCCGGCTACGACGCGGCCCGCGACCAGCTTGCGCTGCTGCGTGAAGGCCCGCGTGCGGAGGACGTCGCCGAGCAGCGCGCCCGCCTGGCCGAGGCCGCGGCCACGCTCGCGTTGCTCGAAGCCGGCACCCGGACCGAGGACATCGCACAGGCCGAGGCGCAGGCGGCGGCCGCCCGCGCGGCCCTCGCGGCGGTCGAACAGCAACTCGCGGAACTCACCATTCGCGCGCCGGCGGACAGCGTCGTCGAAGCCGTCGACCTGCGCCCGGGTGACCTCGTCGCCCCCAACGCGCCGGTCGTGTCGCTGCTCGACCCGGCGGAGCTGTGGGTGCGGAGCTACCTGCCAGAAAACCGTCTCGACGTGCAGATCGGGCAGCGCGTGAGCATCGCCGTGGACTCGTTCCCGGGCCGGCGTTTCGCGGGGCACATTGCCTACGTCGCACGGGCGGCGGAGTTCACGCCGAGCAATGTCCAGACGCCGGAAGAACGCAGCCGACAGGTTTTTCGCGTCAAGGTCATCCTGGACGAGGGTCGCGACGTGCTGCGGGCGGGGATGTCGGCGGATGTGTACGTGGAGAATGGTCAGTGAGCGGGGGCGGCGCCGACAGCACGATCGCAACCGCGGGCCTGACGCGGAAATTCGGGGATTTCATCGCCGTCCGTGACGTGACGCTCAGCGTCCCGCGGGCGGCAATCTACGGCTTTCTCGGCCCCAACGGCAGCGGCAAATCGACCGTCATCCGCATGTTGTGCGGCGTGCTGCGGCCCAGCGGCGGGCACGGCACGGTACTGGGTTACGACGTCGCCCGCCAGAGTGAGCTGGTCAAACGCCGCATCGGCTATATGTCACAGAAGTTCAGCCTGTACGCCGACCTGACTGTCACCGAGAACACGGACTTCTACGGCCGCATCTACGGGCTGCCGCGCGCGAAGCTGGCGCGACGGCGGGCGGAGCTGTTCGAGCTGTGCGGTCTCGACCCATTCGAGCACCAACTCGCCGGCACGCTGTCGGGCGGCTGGAAGCAGCGCCTCGCACTGGCGTGTGCGCTGCTCCACGAACCCGACGTGCTCTTCCTCGATGAGCCGACCGCCGGCATCGACCCCGTCGCGCGGCGCGAACTGTGGGATCTGCTCTTCGAGCTTTCCGGCCGCGGCGTCACGCTGTTCGTCACGACGCACTACATGGACGAGGCCGAACGCTGCACGCACGTCGGGTACATCTACCTGTCGCGGCTGATCGTCACGGGCCAGCCGGCGGAACTGAAGCAACTGCCCGCTGTGACGCCGCCGGGCACGCGGCGGGTCGAGGTCGTATGTGCGGGCGCCACCGCCGCGTTGCCGCACCTGCGCGCGGTGGTCGGGGTGCGCGACGCGACGTTGTTCGGCGACACGATCCACGTCCTCGTGGACGAGCAGGTGCCCGACGAGCGCCTGACCGCCGCGCTGGGACCGGGGTGCGCGCGCGCCGGCGTCCGGCGGATCACGCCGACGCTCGAGGACGTGTTCGTCACGCTGAGCCGCGCCGAAGCCCTTCGGAGGGCGTCGTGAACGGCTTGGCGGCGATCCTCATCAAGGAGCTGGCCCACATCCGCCGTGAGCCGACGACGCTGTTCTTCGCCTTCGTGATCCCCGTGCTCCAGATGGTGATTTTCGGCTACGCGATTCGCACGACGGTGGACGACATTCGCACGGTGGTCTACGACCTCGACGGCCGGCAGGAGAGCCGGGCCCTCGTTGACGCCTTCGTGAACTCGCGGAAGTTCAAGATCGTGGACCACGTCCGCGACCAGGCCAGCGTGGACCACGCGCTCAGCTCCGGCGCGGCCAAGGTCGCGATTACGATCCCCCCGGATTTCACCGAGCGGCTACTCCGCGGGCAGCAGGCGACCGTACAGGTGCTGATCGACGGCAGCGATTCGCAGATTGCCAACACGGCCATGAACGCGGCGGCCTTAATCGGCCTCAACCAATCGCTGAAGCGTAGCGCCGCTTTCGCGGAGACGCTCCAGACGGCGGTGGCGCGGGACGCGAGCGGCCGGCGGGCGCTGCCGATCGAGGTCCGGCCGCGGCTGCTGTACAACCCGAACCTGGAGAGCGCGCATTTCCTGGTGCCGGGCCTGCTCGGGATCATCATGCAGCTTGTGACGCTGTTCCTGACGTCGTTTGCGATTGTGCGCGAGCGCGAGCTGGGCACGCTGGAGCAGCTTTTCGTGACGCCGGTCGGCCGGGCCGGCCTGCTGCTCGGCAAGCTGATTCCCTACGCCATCATGGGCGCGGTGGAAACGCTCGTCGCGATGACGGTGATGGTGTACGTCTTCGGGGTGCCGATCAACGGCGACTTGTGGCTGCTCCTGGCGACGTCGGTGCTGTTCCTGGTAACCGCATTGGGGTTGGGTCTGTTGCTTTCGACGATTGCACGCACGCAGCTTCAGGCAACGCAGTTCGCGTACATCATCATGCTGCCGTCGGTGCTGCTGTCCGGCTTCATGTTCCCACGCGAGGCCATGCCGCTGCCGATCTACCTGGTGAGCTTTCTGATCCCCGTGACGTACTTCCTGGAAATCCTGCGCGGGATCATCCTGCGCGCGGCGGACTTTCGCGACCTGCTGCCGCACATCGCGGGACTCCTGGTGTGCCTCGTCGTGACGCTGGGCGTGAGCCTGAAGCGGTTTCACAAACAACTCGATTAGTGCAGTGCCTCGCAATGAGCGCGACGTATGCGCGGGGAGCAGCGGCGTCCCGCCGGTGCGCGAAACCCCGCGCGGCGCCTTGGAAAGCCCGTCGCACCGGCGCGACGCCGATGCACCCCGATGTGGTTACATGTGCGTTCTTCTGAGACACTACGCCAGGATCAGCGCGATGTTTCGCGGCACGGTGATGACCCGCGGCGCGTACTTGTTCGACCGGCTGCTGTTCCTGTATCACGACTGGCTCCGCGGCGAAGTGCTGCCGCTGGTGTCACGAGTGAGCAGGCCGCATCCCGGCGGGGAGGGGAGCATGGGCCTCCGGCCCGTGCGACCAGCACACGGACCAGAGGCCCGTGCGCACCGCAACCGTGCGTTGCGGCACTAAATCACCCTGCGCGATTCGGCAGCGCAGGTCCGAGCCGACCGCGCGAGCGGTCGCAAGTGTGTCCGCGAGCCGGCGCTCGCGGCTCGGACAGGCGCCGCCCATTCGCGCACGTTGATTCAGATTACTTGAGCTGAGGTGAGCATGACTGCGACGCAGTTCGAGTTGCAACCCGAAACGTACGCGGCCCTGGTGGACTGGCCCAAGCGGCTGGCCAACGAGGGGCCGTTCTTCCGCCGCTGGTTTGAGCGCATCGGCGTCCGGCGGGTGCTCGATGTCGCGTGCGGGACGGGGCACCACGCCGCGCTGTTCCACTCCTGGGGTCTGGACGTGGAGGGCGCGGACGTCGAACCGGCAATGCTGACGTATTGCCGCGCGCAGCACGGCGCGTCCGACACGCTGCGGTGGGCGGAACGCGCGTTCACCGACGAGCCGCCGCCGGGCCAGTTCGACGCCGTCGTCTGTGTCGGGAATTCCCTGGCACTCGTCCCCGATTTGGCCGTCGTGCAGCGCGGGCTGAACCACATGCTCGCCGCGCTGCGTCCCGGCGGCGTGTGTGTCGTGCAGGTGGTGAATCTCTGGCGGCTGCCCGAGGGGCCGATCACCTGGCAGCGCCAGCTTCGCCTGAAGCGCCCCGCCGGCGACGTGATCCTCATCAAGGGCATCCATCGCACCGGCGCTTGCGGCTACGTCGAGTTCGGCGAGCTGCGGCTCGGCCCCGAGTCGTTCAGTCATGAGTTTCACTCGACGCGTGTGCTGGGGTTGACCGCGGCCGCGCTGCGGACCGCAGCAGAAGCCGCGGGCGGCGGCGACGCAGCGTGCGTCGGGACGTACCAGGACGACCCGTACGAACCGCCGCGCAGTGCCGACATTATCCTGACTTGCCGTCGAGCCTGACACCTACCCGCGCGGCATCCCGGCGTGGCTCAGCCGGTGGCGCCACGTCATTTGTGGAATAGCTGTCGTGGCTGTAGTGTTCTTGCTCTACGGCCGTTGTGACGGTCGGATTGCGCTGGCGCGGGTGAGGGTGCTGCCTCCGCAACGGACCAGAGGAACCAACACAGGCAGGGTTGCGATAATGCAGGTCTGGCACTTGCGCATGAGTCAAGTGGGGTCGATTCTCGCCGCGGCGGGGCTGGCCGCGGCGCTGGGCGGTTGTCAGGCTGGCGGAAGACGCGCCCCGGAGACAACTCCCGGCGGCGCGGCGGCGCCGGCCGCCGGGGAAGCTGCGCCGGGCGATCTGAACGCCGACATCCAAACGGCGATTGAGAAGTACATTGCCGACACCGCGGCGCGCCATGACGGCTACTTCCCGCTGGAATACGAGGGGCAGGTGCTGCAACTGCGGCTCGTCCGCGTCCACACCGAGTATCTCGCGACCCTCGGTCCGCGGGAGCACTTCGCCTGCGTCGATCTGGCGAGCAGCGCGGGCGACGTGTACGACGTGGATTTCGATCTCCACGGCGATCCGGGCGCGATGACGGTCACGGAGACTTCTGTCCACAAGCGCAACGGCGTCCCGTTCTACTTGTGGGCGCAGTTGGAGGACAAGACCTGGGTGCGCCGGCCGGTCGCGGGCGCACCCGAAACGCTGCTGGGCGTGATCCACGGACGCGACGCGTTCGAGTTCCGCTACGACGCGACGTTGCCCACGCTCGACGGCGATGCGCGCCTCTGGCTTCCGATCGCCAGGAGCGACCGGTTTCAGACCGTCGTGGTCCGCGAGCTGTCCGCGCCGGGGCGACGCGAAACGCTCGCCGACAATCACGGCAACCGCGTGCTCCTGCTGCACCTCCGCCCCCAAGACAGCGGCAAGGCCATCACGTTGCGCTTCCAGGTGGAGCGGCGCGAAGCCGCGGCGTATGCCGAGCCTGATTCCGACCCGGCGGATAGCCTGAACCCGGAGACCCTCGTCCCCGCGGCGCCCACGTTTCGTGCGCTCGCGGCGCAGGTGACCGCAGGTCGCACCGGCGCGCTGGCCCGGGCACGCGCGATCTTCGACCACACCCTGGAGACCTTCCGGTATCAGCGCTACGGCGACGGCTGGGGCCGCGGCGACGCGCTGCGGGCGTGCGACGCGCGCAGCGGCAACTGCACTGACTTCCACGCCTACTTCATCGCGCTCGCCCGGGCGGCGGGCATCCCGGCACGCTTTACCATTGGTGCGGCGATCCCCGCGGAGCGCGACGAGGGCGGGATCGATGGCTACCACTGCTGGGCTGAGTTCCACGCCGACGGCCAGTGGTGGCCGGTGGACCTCTCCGAGGCGGACAAGTACGCGCCGCTGGCGACCTACTACTTCGGGCACCAGCCGGCCAATCGCGTCGAGCTGAGCCGCGGTCGGGATCTGCAACTCCAGCCCGGGCCAGCCGCGGGACCGATCAACTTCCTCGCGTATCCGGTGCTCGAGGTCGAGGGCAAACCCGCGAGCATCACGGCCCGCTTTTCCTTTCGCCGCACAACCTGAATCAACGTGCGCGAATGGGCGGCGCCTGCGCGAGCCGCGAGCGTCAGCTCGCGGACAAACTTGCGACCGCTCGCGCGGTCGGCTCGGACCTGCGCTGCCGAACCGCGCACGGTGATTCAGTGCTACAACGCCACCAAGGCTTGACAAACGCGGCGGTTGCGATGCGGTAGCGAGCAAGATTCCTGTGGTTTGCGCGAGAACCCAGGAGGATCTTGGCATGGACGCCGCGATGATCTTGGAGCTCAAGCCGGCGCTGGGGCGGGCGCTGAACGACGCTGCACTTCGGTCCGGGGCCCGAGATGGCGCGCGCGGCCTCTACAGCTTCTTTTCAATCTTCGCCCAGGTGTCCTTGAGCGTCACAGTGCGATTAAAGACCAGCCGCCGGGCGACCGAGGCCGATGCCCCGGCCGCTTCGTCGCTTCGTCGCTTCGTCGCTTCGTCGGTATCCGGGTCAACGCAGAAGTAGCCGTGCCGCTCGAACTGGAACCGCGTTCCGACCGCGGCTTCCGCGGCGCTGCATTCCAGCCAGGCCGGGTTGATGATCTCCAGCGAACCGGGATTCAGGTTGCTCTTCCAGTCTTTCGCCGCAGCTTGCTCGGCGGCCCGCAGTTCCGCAGCGCCGGCGCTCTCTGCGGCGCGCAGCGCGTCGTCGCTCAAGTCATCGGGGTCCGGCTTCGTGAACAAGTGGTCGTAGAGCCGCACTTCCGCCGGCAGGGCATGGGCCGCCGAGACCCAGTGCAGGGTGCTCTTGACCTTGCGGCCGTCCGGCGCGTCGCCGCCGCGCGTCGCCGGATCGTAGGTGCCGTGAATTTCGACCACCTGCCCGGCGGCGTCCTTCACGCAGTGTGTGCATTTCACGAAATATGCATAGCGCAGGCGGACCTCGTTGCCGGGGTATAGTCGCCAGTACTTCGGCGGCGGGGTCTCGCGGAAGTCGTCCCGCTCGATGTACAGAACATTACTGAAGGGTACCTGGCGCGTGCCGGCGGACAAGTCCTCAGGATTGTTGATGGCCTCCAGCCATTCGACCTGGTCGGCGGGGTAATTGTCTATAACAAGCTTAAGCGGTTTCAGGACACCCATCACGCGCGGCGCAACCTTGTTGAGATGCTCGCGCACGCAGTGTTCGAGCAAGGCGATGTCCACTGTGCTCTCGACCTTGCTCACGCCGATGCGCCGGCAGAATTCGCGGACGGCCTCGGGCGTGTAGCCACGGCGGCGCATCCCGGAGATCGTGGGCATGCGCGGATCGTCCCACCCGCGCACGTGGCCGCCCTTGACCAGCTCGAGCAGCCGGCGTTTGCTCATCACGGTATAGGTGAGGTTCAGGCGGGCGAACTCGATTTGCTGGGGGTGGTGGATCTTTTTTCCCCACGGACCGGAGCCGTCGTCGGTGCGGCCCTGGTTAACCGCGTCGATGAACCAGTCGTACAGCGGGCGGTGGTTCTCGAACTCCAGCGTGCAGATCGAGGCGGTGATGCCCTCGAGCGAGTCTTCGAACCCGTGTGCCCAGTCGTACATCGGGTAGATGCACCACTTGTCGCCGGTGTTGTGGTGCGACGCGTGCAGGATGCGGTACATGACCGGATCGCGCATGTTCAGGTTCGGGTGGGCCATGTCGATCTTGGCCCGCAGGGTCTTGCTGCCGTCGGGGAACTCGCCCTGGGCCATCCGCTGAAAGAGGTCCAGGTTCTCGTCGGGCGCGCGGTCGCGGGAGGGACTGTTTTCACCCCGGCGAACCAGCGTGCCGCGCATGCGGCTGACCTCGTCGGCGGGGAGGTCGCAGACGTAGGCCAGGCCTTTTTGGATGAGCTCCATGGCCCACGCATACATCTGGTCGAAGTAGTCGGACGCCCAGATGACGCCGGCGGCGGGGTCGGCGTCGCGCATGCCCGGCCAGCGGGCCCCCAACCAGCGGACGTCCGCGATGATCGAATCAACGTACTCCTGCTCCTCCTTGACCGGGTTGGTGTCATCCATGCGCAGGTTGAACAAGCCGCCGTACTCGGCGGCCAGGCCGTAGTTCAGACAGATCGACTTGGCGTGGCCGATGTGCAGATAGCCGTTCGGCTCTGGCGGGAAGCGCGTGTGGACGCGGCGGCCGAAGCGGCCGGTGCGGTTATGCTCGTCGATGAGCTCGCGGATGAAGTCGCGCTGGCCGCGGCTGGCGGCGGGCTCCGGCGCATGTTGATCTTCGTGCGGTGCGTTCATGGCATCGATCTCAGACGCGGCCGGGCGGGTCATTCCGCGGCGGTCGCGAAGGTGTCGCATGATAATCGATCGGCCCGTTGGATTACGCACGCCAATCCGGACCCAGCACGTCCCGGCGCGCCGGGACGCGGAGAGC
>CAYMXT010000012.1:32633-36215 GCA_964394415.1 uncultured Planctomycetales bacterium | reverse complement strand
CACCGTGGAGACCTGCCCGAAGTTGTCTTCGCCCCACGCCGAGATCGCGCCGTTGCCATCCAGGGCGAGATTGAAGTCCCCGCCCGCGGCGACGGCGGCGTAGCTGCTTCCGCCTGGCGGCACGAACGGCCCGCCGAACCATGCGCCCCAGTTGCTCAGCGTGCCCGCGGTCGAAAGGCCGAGCGTGTGGGTGAACCCAGCCGCCACCTGGGCATACGGGCTGCTGCCCGCCGGTGGCAACTGCCCGGAGACGTTGGACCCCCACCCGACGATCACATTGCCCTGCACACCTGCCGCGCTGAGGCCGAGCAGCGCCAGCACCGCGAGCCGGCGGCGCCGGAGCCGTGCGAGTGCAGAAACTCGAAATCCCGCTGCTTGATTCGTGGTCCACATGATCTGGCTCTCCTCATTCGTGCGATCCACCACTTGCGTGGCGGGTCCGACTCGCGCCCGAACACCGGGCTTTCTTTCTATATGCGTGCCCGCGGCCCGAGATCTTTCACTTGCATGCACAAATCGAGGCGTCCGGCGTCCAGCCACATTCGGCAGGACACACGCCGCCCCTCCGGTCGGGTGACCAGAGGGCCGGGGACGAATCACGCTTGCGCGGGAGTTCTTGCCGGCGAGCGGCGCATCAACTGCGAGGCGCGCGACTGCCGCTCAGCAGGGCAACGTGACTTTCACGCCCGGCGCGTCAGCCGCACCCGATCTGACCGCGACGGTATGGCCGATCGGCCAGCCGGCGGAATCTGCCGCGGGCTCCGCGGGAAGACCCGCGCGACCCGCACGAAGACCCCAATGACCCCGAGCGCGTCGACCTGCCCGACCGCGTGTACTTCGGCGACGCCACGTTCGCCTTCGTCACGCCGGTGCTCGACGGCATTAGTGTCACCGTGAACGGCCCGAGCCAGGCGTTTGTGCAGGCGCCCATGCCCGGCGGCTGGGCGTATCTGAAGTTCCCCGACCCGTTCGACGGGCAATATCCGCTGGTCAGCGTCGAGCGCTCGGACGGCTCGCTGCTGTTGCTCGACGACCCGAACGACGGCCTGTCCGACCGCTACAACGCCTGGCAGACCGATCGCATTTTCATCGACAACGCCCCGGCGCTGCCCGGCCGCCGCATCCACATTTTCGACACCAGCGGCGACGGCCAATACACCCTGCACTTCGTGCCGGACGGCGACGCGCCGACCGCCGCGTGGCGCAGCTACGTCAGCCACGGCGGCGAACTCGGCGCGGAGCTGCCGCTCGACTTCGACGCCTACGGCGTGCTGAGCGAGCCGCGCGGCACCGGTTTGCACAAGGTCGTCGCGCTCTTCAGCGAGCCGATCCGCAGCGAGACCTTCAACCTGGTGAGCGTGCGGGGCCTGGCCGGTCCGAGCGGGTCCGAAATCCCGATCGACCCCAACAGCATTCACCTCACGCTCAGCACCGACCGGCTGCGCGGCGAGATTCTGTTCGACCCGCCGCCGCCGGACTTCGCGAAGTACTGCCTCCGCCTGATCGGCATTACGGACGTGGCCGGCAATCTGCTCCAGAACAACCAGGTCGTGCTCACGATGCTCCAGGGCGACGCGACGGGTGACCATCGGGTGAACAACACCGACGTGGGCGCGGTCGGCTCGCTCGTGGGTATGAATCCGATTGACCCGCTCAACGCGCGGCACCTGCGAAGCGATGTCAATCTGGACGGCAAGATCGACCTGGCGGACGTGGAAATCGTGCTGGCCGCCCGCGGCCGCGACGTCCGGCCGATCCTCAGTCCGTGCCTGCGCAACGAAGACGGTCCGGAACGGATGCCGGTTTCGGAGGATCAGGTCGCGCAGCGGTCTGGGGGCGTCGCGTCGGCCGTCCGCGTCCACCGCGTGACGCAGATAAGTGACCCGCGAACATTCATTCCAAAGCCGACGGTCGTCGGCCCCGGCGAGGCGCCGTAGGCAGACCGTGAGGGCTCTGACCTACCCCCAACATTTTGGACCCGCACTGGCGCGGCCGCAAACCGCGGGAGTTTGGTTCCGTTCGCGCGAGGGAGCTAGATCAAGGGGGTGGAGTTCTCGCCCGCGAGCCTAACCAAGGGGCTTGAGTTTGAGGGGGCAAGCCAAACGCGAACAGCGTCTCCGTTTTGTCGCGAGACTCCTGTTCGAGGACGGTTTCGTTCCCTCTACTATAAGTGCCTGTCGTTAAACGAGTTAGCGGCGGGCACTTCTCATTTTTGGACAGCAAAATAGACAGAAACGCGAGCGAGAGAGCGGGGAGCCGGGGAGCCAGCCGAGCCAGAGCCGAGCCCGTCGGATGCGAGCGGGCACGCCACCGCCGGCTGACGCCGAGCGCGGGCGCTGGGTCTCTCTGGAGGGCGCGGCCAACACACGCGACGTGGGCGGCTATCCTCCTGCCAAGAGGAAGACACGCCAAGTTGCGATCTGTCAGCACATTCGTGAGACATTACACTAAGTCACCGTGCGCGATTCGGCGGCGCAGATCCGAGCCGACCGCGCGAGCGGTCGTGAGTTTGTCCGCGAGCTGGTGCGCGCGGCTCGGACAGGCGCCGCCCATTCGCGCACATTGATCTAGTGCCATTGCATGACACTGAGGATATTCGAGAACTGGTCGGTCCAGACCGCTCGCCGCGGGTCCGGCTCGAGCCGTTCCCAGCGGTCATCGCCGGCGATACAACCAAGCGCCGCCGCCGCACGCGCCAGCACAACGTAGTCCGAGCCGAACTTTCCGGAACTACGCTCGACAAAGTCGATGTCGAAATCGGACCGATAACGACACTCCAACCCCGCCTCGGCCGCCAAGTCGGCCAACACCGGTGTCAGATCGAGGTAGCGGTTCGACACGTGAAACACAAGCAGTCCGTCGTCGGTGAGCTTGCTCAGGTAGAGTTGCAGCGCCTCGCGCGCCAGCAAGTGCGTGGGAATCGCGTCCGAGCTGAACGCATCGAGGACGATCACCGCGTATTGACCGTCCTGCGCGGTCGCCAGCGTCAACCTCCCATCGCCGAGCACGATGTCCAGCAGACCCAGGCAATCTGGGAGAAACGAGAAATACCGGCCCTCGGCCGCCAGCCGCGCCACCGCGGGGTCGATTTCGTAAAACGTCATCCGCTGCCCCGGCTCGGCGTAACTCGCGACGGAGCCGGTGCCCAGACCGATCGCCGCGACGGGGGCGCCGGGGTGCCGCGTCCGGGCGACCTCGAAGACGTCGGCAATTGGCCCACTGCGGTGGTAGTACGTCAGCGGCTCGCGCCGGCGGGCGGGATCGAGGCTCTGTGCCCCGTGGATGATGCCGCCGTGGACGAGGACGTGATAGCCGCGCTCCGCGTCGAGCACAACCTTCTTCACCCCGAAGAAATTCCGCTCGCGGTGCAGGACGGGGTTGCTGTCCGCGCGGTCGATGTACGTTCCGATCAGCAGCACCGCGCCGACGCCCAGCCCGAAACGCACGGGCCGGCGGACGAACGAGAAGCACACCAGGGCTGGCAGGCCGTAGAGGACAAGCTGACCGTACCACTCGTCCGACCACGGCAGCGGGTTCACCGTGCGCGCCGGGTCGATGATCTGCGCGGCGGACTGGGTGAAT
>CAYMXT010000012.1:8073-32623 GCA_964394415.1 uncultured Planctomycetales bacterium | reverse complement strand
GGCCGGCACATGTCGACGGAACAGAGGGTGTCGTCGGGGCCGAGGACGGCCGCCTCGGCGGGGCGAGGGCCCGGCGCGGATGCGGTCACGCCGCGTGCTCCGCACGGCCGCGCAGGCGGGCATGGCGGCACACGCCAGCACGAAAGCGAGGGGGTATTCGAGCACGGCGTTGAAGAGCTGGGGCGCGACCAGCGCGTTGAACAGCCCGCCGACCACGCCGCCCAGTGACATCCACAAGTAGTACTCGGTGAGGTGCTGGGCAGCCGGCCGCTGGGCCGCAAGCCGCCCGTGGCACGCCATCGTGAGTACGAAGAAGCCCACCAGGTGCAGCAGGATCAGCGCCCAGCGGGCCTCGCGCAGATCGCGCGTCATGAAGATCGCCAGCGGCAGGACCACAAACGGCAGTATTCGCAACACCAGCCACAGCGGCAGCAGCGGCCGGCGGGCAAAGACGAACACGAAGGTCAGCAGGTACAGCGCGAGCGGCAGCACCCACAGCAGCGGCACCGCCGCCAGGTCGGTCGTGATGTGCGCCGTCACCCCCAGCATCAGGCTCGACGGCACCGCCGCGAGAAACAGCCAGCCGCCCCGCGTGCGCCACGCACTCGGAGCATCGGCTTCCAGCCGGTGCGTTATGGCTCGGTGTTCCAACGGTTGACGTGCTGTGATGAACGCGCAGACGGCCACGAGCGCCGCCAGAATCGCATATCCGACAGTCCACAGGCGGCTCTGCGTCGCCAGCGACCACAGCGGCTCGATCACCAGCGGATAGCCGAGCAGCGCGAGCAGGCTACCGGCGTTGCTGGCCGCGTAGAGAAAATATGGATCGCGCGCCGCAGGGTGCTGGCTTTGCGAAAACCACTTCTGTAGCAGCGGGGCCGTTGCCGATACCACGAAGAACGGCAACCCCACGGTGACCAGCAACCGCCAGAGCAGCCACGCGACCGGTGGCACATCTCCCCGCGGCAGCGGTTCCCGCGTCGCGATCGGCAGCACGAGCAGCGGCAGACACAGCACGACGACGTGGCCCAGGGCCTGCCGCCGCACGCCCAGCCA
Source organism: uncultured Planctomycetales bacterium (assembly GCA_964394415.1). Classification (GTDB taxonomy): domain Bacteria; phylum Planctomycetota; class Phycisphaerae; order UBA1845; family Fen-1342; genus JAGVEP01. Next base: position 31,567 of record CAYMXT010000012.1, on the reverse strand, counting down.
GGCGGTCGAGGCATGGGCGTAGGCGTAGCCGGCCAGCAGCGCGGCCTGAAAGAAAACCAGGCAGGTGTTCCACACGCCGGGCGTCCCGCCGAAGACCGGCAGCAGCAGCTTGCCCGTCAGCGGCTCGATCACGAACAGCAACGTGGCGCTGAGAAACAGCGTGCCGGCGAAGACGGCGAGCACGAGCGTGTGCGTGGTCGTGGCCCGCACAGTCCGGACGACGGTTTGCGGAATGGCCTGCGTATCGCGGGTCACGCGGAGAACCTCCAGAAGCGTTGGCGGCGCAGTGTACCGCTCAGGAGGTGGAGCGATAGCGACGCGCCGCCTTTCGCCGCGCCGGGGTGAGACTGGCGCTTGTAGCAACCGGAGTTCCACGCGCGGGCGACCCCAGGCCGTGCGCTGGCGGCTATGAGTCCGTCGAAAAAGGGTACAGGCACCGCTGAAAGCCCCACGGGCGCTGCCGCAAAAGCGGTTTGCCGCGGAGCCAGTCCCCTTCTTCAACGGACTGCTATGCCACGATTGTGCCGCGGCACGCGCCGAAGCCGACGCGGTAGTGCGGGCCTTCGCACGTGCCCCGCAGGGCCACCGTGTCGCCATCGACCAGGAATCCGCGTTCCTCGCCACTCGCGAGCTGCAACGGCCTGGCGCCGCGTTCCGTCGTCTCCAGGAGCGAGCCGAAACTGCCCGGCGTTGGACCGCTGACGGTCCCGCTGGCCAGCAGGTCGCCGGGCCGCAGGTTGCACCCGTTGCTCGTGTGGTGCGCAATCATCTGCGCGAACGACCAGTACAGTCCGTTGAGGTTCGTGCGGCACACCACTTCCGATTCCCTTATCCGCGCGGTCTGGAGCGCAACTTCCAAACGGATGTCGAACGCCCGCGGCCCGGCGGTCCGCAGGCAATCCAGCGGCGGCGGATTCTGCACGGGGCCAGCGCTGCGGAATGGCTCCAGTGCTTCGAGCGGCACGACCCACGGCGAGACTGTGGTCGCGAAGTTCTTCCCGAGAAACGGCCCCAGCGGCACGTACTCCCACTGCTGAATGTCGCGGGCGCTCCAGTCGTTGACCAGTACGAGCCCGAAGATGTGCTCCGCCGCCGCCTGCGCCGGGACGGGTTGGCCCAGCTCGTTGCCGCGGCCGACGAACAGGCCGACCTCCAGCTCGAAGTCCAGCTCGCGCGTCGGCCCGTACGTCGGCCCGGTCTCACCAGGCGTGCGCCGCTGGCCACACGGCCGGCGGATGTCCGTGCCGCTCACGACGATCGAGCTGGCGCGGCCGTGGTAGCCGATCGGAAGCCAGCGATACTGCGGCGGCAGCTCCGCCGTCGGCCCGCGGAAGAGGCGGCCGACGTTTTGTGCGTGCGCGAGCGAGGCGTAGAAATCGGTGTAGTCGCCGATCTCAAACGGCAGGCACATCATCGCCGTCTGGCGCGGCACCAACACTTGGTCGCGCAGGTCAGCAGCGTCGCGCAGCGTGGCCACGTCGTCGCGCAGCAGGTGACTGATTCGTGCGCGGACCGCGTGCCACACCCGCGGGCCGCGGGCCGCGAACTCATTTAGCCGGGGCTGCGCAAACACGCGCCGACCGGATAGCTCCGGGACGTCGAGTAGCCCGCGGGCCTCGAGGGCGGCCAGGTCGAGAATCCAGTCACCGATCGCCACGCCGGCGCGCGGCGGCGCGTCGGGCGTCGGCCGGAACACGCCGTACGGCAGGTTCTGAATGGGGAAATCCGACTCCGGCGCGACGGCCAGAAACGACCGCAAACGGGGGTCGGTGGTCGCGTCCATTCGTTTCGCGGCGGCGGATGCCTACGGATTCTGCGGCGGCGGAGGTGGTTTGTCCAACACCCGCGTGGGGTCGATCTGGGTCGGCACCGGCGAGCCGCGCGGCGGTTTGTCCGCCGGGAATTGAATACTGGCTGACTTTCGCAGTTCGGAGCAATACTGGCGGCGGGCCCGCTGGATTTGCTGGTCCTCCAGCAGCAGGCGGATGCCGTCCCTGGCCTGGTTGAGCGGGACGACGAGCGGCTCCTTGCGCTCCGTGACCTTGAGGATGTGCCAGCCGCCCGGGACCTCGACCAGAGCGCTGATCTCGCCAATGGTCAACTTGAACGCGGTCTCAATGAGCTTCTTGTCGAGGCCTGGCTGCTCGCGTGCGAAATACCCCATGTCGCCGCCCATTTCCTTGGTCACGCTGTCCGAGTACTTCGCGGCGGCCGCGGCGAAATCAGCGCCCGGCTTCCGTACTTCTTCGAGGGCGGCCTCGGCTTTCTTGCGCAGCTCGGCCAACTGTTCCGCACCCTGGCCTTCGGTGCGGAAGAAGATGTGGCTGGCGCGAATCTGCTCGGGCAGCTTGAAGCGCCGTTCGAGCCGGCGCTCGTAGAACTCCCCGACGGCCTCGTCGGTGACCTGCGTCTCTTCGCGGAAGGTCTCGCGGATCAGCTTGTTTCGCAGCAGGGTCTTGCGACGCTCGGGGTCGGTCTTGCGCTGGGCCAGGAAGTCCGCGAGCGTGGTGTTCTTCTCGCGCCGGAAGCGCAGGTCGAGTTCCTCGCGGGTGAGCCCGTTGAGCGACATGTTGCCGAGCGCCTCGTCGTCGATGAATTTCGCGACCTCTGCGTCGGTAACCTGCACGCCGGCCTGGGCGACCTGCCGGTCGAGGAGCCATTGATCGATCAGTTCCTCGCGGGCCTGGTCGCGCATCACGCTGGACATTGCGCGGGCCTTCGGATCGCTCGTGTCCTCGACCCTGTTCGGCCAGCGGGCCTGGATCAGCGCATCGATGTCACGCTCGAAGAACTGGTGCCCCTCCACCGTGACCGCCAGATCGGACGGCGCAATCGGCCGCGTGGCCGCCTGGGTGGTGGTCGGGGCGGTGGCGGGTTGCGACGCGGGTATGGGTTGCGCGTGGGCGACCAATCCCGCCGCTAACACGACCGCCGCGCGAGTTAGAACGTAAACGGCACACTTCATGCAGCACTCATCCTTCCAGTCGAAAACCGGGAAAGCCCGCATTATAGACGCCGGAAGCTGGCGTGGGCAGTCAAGAAAAACCCCCTACCCGTTCGCGACGAACGTCGCCTCGGTGTCCAGCAGGAGCTGGAAGGCATCCTCCCGGCACTCAAGGGCCCGAAGTTGCTCCGGCAACGCCGTGTTGAACATCATCGCCAGCCGGGCGAGCAGGCCGAGATGCTGCCGGTCATCCATCGCCACCACGAGGGCGAACAGGTCGGTCAGGCGGCCATCCGGGGCACCGAACGGCAGCCCGGCCGGGACGCGCGCGATGCATACCAGTGGCTCGGCGACGGCGTAGGGCAGCGGCCGGCGTGGGTGCGGAAACGCCAGCCCGCCGGGCAGCGCGGTCGGCGCGAGCGACTCGCGCTCCTCCAGCGCGGCCCGCAACTCCGTGGGGTCATAGACCAGCCCCGTGCGCTCGGCCAGGCGCACCAGCTCGTGCAGCAGCGACGGCCGCGAACGCGCCGGGAGGTTCAGGTCGATCGCCTCCGGGAGCAAACAGGCGGCGATGACATAGTCGTCCTCCGAGTTGCGCATCGCCCGTTCGAGGTTGCGGATGTGCGGTTCCTCCAGCGTGTGCATGTCGCGCTGGAGCCAATCGAGGAGCTGGGCACGATTGAAGCGCCACTCGCCGCCGACGATGTGCCCCGGGAGCTTGCCCTTCTCGGCCCAGCGGCGCACGACGCGGGCGTCCATCCCGATGTGCCGGGCCAGCTCCTGTAAGCTCATGTTCCGAAACTGCATACGAAAACGTCCGCGGTGATTAATACCATATTATCGACTACCCGCGTCAGAAATAAAGCCCCCAGCGTGATTTACGGCGGTACGCACGCCGATCCGCATGGATCGGGAACGGTTTCGTGTGCCGCGCGCGTCAGACCCGACTCAGGCCCCGCAGGTAACCGAGCGACTCCGCGATCCGGTCGCACACGACCCGCTCCGTCCGCAGCTCCCCCTCGATCCCCTCGATTTCCAGCGTGTACGGCCCGTTGAATCCGACGCCATCCAGCGTCGCGAACACGTCGGCGAACCGCACGATGCCGCGGCCGAGCGCCGGAAAGTGCCAGGCGCGGTAGCCGCCGTTGGTGTCCTTGAGATGCATCGCAGCGACGAACGGCGCGACCTGGCGTAACTCAGCGACTGTGTCCACGTCGCGGTTATAGAAGTAAATGTTTGCTGTGTCGTAGTTTATGCGCACATTGGGGTGGTTGATGCCCCGCATGGTGCGCAGGGCCACGGCGGCGTTTTCCGCCAAGTCCGGGTGAGTCTCGACCGCGATCGTGACGCCATGCCGCGCCGCGACATCCCCCGCCGCTCGGAATCTACCGTAAACGGTTTCGAGGGGCGTGCCTTCGGCCTTCACCGAGACGAACAGAATCCGCGTGCCCAGGGTGGCAAACGCCGGCATCTGGGTCGCGACGCGGTCGGCGACGTCCTCGCGGCGTATGTCGCATTCGCCGTGGAGCGTCGTGGCCGTCAATACGTTGCGATGTAGCTCGCGCGCGACCGAATCGAGTTCGGCCGGCTTGGGGACGGGGATTTCGACGTGCCGGATGCCCAAACCCGCCAGGTGCTCAAACGCGAGCGGCACAAACGGTGCGTAGCTCTGGACACGGCACGCCAACGTGATCGGCGTCATGCCGGGCTCCGGGTTCCGGGGCGCGCTGGGCCTCCGCTTTTCAGAACCCCGCACGTCCCGGCGCGCCGGGACGGGGCTGGGGTCATCTGACCCGCCGCCGGCCGGACGGTCACGCTAGTGTAATGACTCAGAATTACCGCAGCGTATCTGGGTGGGGAGCATGGGCCTCCGGCCCGTGCGAATCCCGGCGCACCGGGACACGGGCCGGAGGCCCATGCTCCCCATACGATGCGATTATTGTGAGGCAATACACTAGTCCATGATCTTCTGGATGATGTAGAGCACGCCGCCGGCCGTGACGGCGGAGGCGAGCGTCGTGATCCCGAGGGCCGCGTCGGTGCAGCCGGCGGTTTGCAGGGCGATCCCACCGCTCAGCATCGCCAGCGCCCACCGTTTCCAGCTTTTCGGTCGCATGTGTGTCCTTCCTGACTGAGGCCGCCGGACCGGTCCCGCGCGGACCGGCCGACGGCCACGATGATGGGCACTATTGCCGCGGGCGCGCGGCCCGTCAACACCCGCGCCGCTTGAAGCCGGCGCGGAAACGGGTACCGTAGGCTTGCGGCGGTCGCCGAGCCGACAGGAGCAATGTCATGTCGCGCAAGCCGATGCGGGTCTTGGTGTGGGACGAAAACGGATCGCACGTTCCGGCGGACGTTTACCCGGACAACATTCGCGGCGCGCTCGCTGCGGGGTTGAGTGAGTTGGGTACGGACCAGGTCGAGGTGCGGACGGCACACCTCGACGAGCCCTATCAGGGACTGCCCGGGCTGGCGCTCAACGAGATCGACGTGCTGGTCTGGTGGGGTCATCGTCGGCACGACGAGGTGACCGACGAAAACGCCGGCCGCATCGCGGAGCACGTGCAGCAGCACGGCCTCGGCTTCATCGCCCTGCATTCCGCCCACTACTCCAAGCCGTTTCGCAGGGTCTTGAACTGCACCGGCGATCTCAAGGGCGGCTGGCGAGACGAGCTCTTCCCCGAGGAAATCCACGTCTGCGCCCCGCGGCACCCGATCACGCACGGCGTGCCGGGATTCACGCTGGCACTCGAAGAGATGTACGGCGCGCCGTTTGACGTGCCGCCGCCGGAGACCGTGGTTTTTCAGTCGTACTTTCCGCACGACCGGGCGTATTTCCCGTCCGGCTGCTGCTGGACGGTGGGGGCGGGGATCGACCCGCAGTTCCGGTCCGGTCCGGGCCACGGCGTCGGACAAGGCAAGGGGGCGGGCCGCGTGTTCTATTTCCGCCCGGGGCACGAGACGGTGCCGACGTACTTCAATCCCGATATGCGGCACGTGCTGCTGAACGCGGTCCGCTGGGCGGCGAAACGCACCTGAGCATCCCCACGCCGCCGGGCCGGAACCGCCGAGGCGCTGAGGACCGCCAAGTTCGCAGGATGGCTGAAGAGTGGGGTCGAAGCGCGATCCGCTGGCACCACGTGACGTATGGGGCGTCCGCAACGGCGACGCAATGCGGTTCGCCAAGATGCAACGGTTGCAGTAGATTATAGGACGTTACGGGTTTTCTTGCGTTGTTTGACATATGCCAAACTGCGTGCTATACTCTGCGCAGTTGAGCGTGGCTTGGCCGGCCCATAGAATCCCGCCCGCCACGCCCAAAGAAACGGATGCGCGCCGCCTCCGCGAACTGCTGGACGTGTTCAGTGATAAGAAGGCCAGCAACAACCCGCGCGTCACGTGGACCGCGTGGACCGGTGGGCACCGTCCGGACGAAGGACTTGAGAACCTGCTGCCGGCCGATTGGCCGCGGTTCCAGAAGCTCACGGCTCTGAAGGAGTCGATCGCGACGTTTCTGAGAGGCGGCGGTAGTCCCGATGTGGAACGGAGTTCCGGCGATCAGGGTATGCAGCTCGATGCCGCCACTTACCATCACTTTCGCGTGGTCGTGGCCGATGTGCGGTTGTTCGTGAAGGTGTTCCTGGAGGAGCGCGATGTCTTCTGCACGGTCATAAGCGTGAAGCGCGACGATTCTGCGTGGAAGTGAGCAATGTCAGAGCCACTTGAGAACAGACGGTGCCACGTTTGTGGGCAGCGCAGTATGCGCCGGGTGAAGCGCCCGTTCGAGACTGCGGTCTCTCACGACGGGCGCCCGCCGGTGAAGGTATATATCCCGGACCTCGAGGTGATCGCCTGCACCAATCCGGATTGTCACCCCGAGCATCCGGACGACACGGTCCTCGAAGATGACGCCGCGACCTGGCGGATCACGGAAGAGTCCTACCGCGCGCTGGGCCTGCTGACGCCGACCGAGATTCGCGCGGCCCGCGAGGAGCTGGATTTGAACCAGCAGCAGTTGCAAGAATTGCTCGGCCTCGGCGGCAACACGCTGTCGCGGTGGGAAACCGGGCGGGTGTACCAGTCCCGCAGCCTGGACGCGCTGCTGCGCATCGTGTTCAACGTGCCGGAGGCACACGCGTTCTTGAGCCGCACCGCGGAACGGGCAGACCGCCGCGCCGCGGGCCGCGTCCTGAAGTTCCCCTATCTCGCCGAGGACGATCAAACGGAAGTAGCGAAGCGTCGCCGGACCACATCGCGCCCGAAGAGATTCGTAGCGGGAATGGTCGGAGCGTAGACGCGCCAATGGTTCGTTGCATACGGGCGTGGTGCGCTGCGGACCTAGTTGGACGACTGACGAACTTCGATGCGCGGACCCCAAAGCGGCCGTGGACCGTGTGCTTCTATAGCTTCCGAGGAGGAGTAGGGCGAACCACGCTGGCGGTAAACACAGCCATCAACCTGCCTGACGCGTACATATCAGGGCTCCTCGCTCAAGGTGATGAGCGCGTCCCGATGGTCCGTCTGCTGGTTGATTTTGACCTGGAGGCGCCGGGGATCGATGAGTTTGAGTATCTCAGCCCGCCGGCCGGAGATCAGCAGAAGGGTCTGGGCGAGTACATCATGGAGTACCGGAAATCCGGGGTTGCTCCGTTGCTTGACGAGTTCGTATACCGCGTGGGAAGCAATCTGTACGTGATGCGCGCCGGTCGGCGCGACCGGGCCTATCGGCGGTTTCTGGCCGAAATCGACTGGGACGACTTCTTCAAGAACGAGGACGGCCAACTGTTCTTTGACAACCTGCGGAGCGGTGCCGCGAAAGCGCTGAACTGTGTCCACCTCCTGATTGACACGCGGACCGGGCTGACCGAAGTGGCGGGAGTATGCCTCGGGTATCTGGCCGACGCGGTCGTGATCGTGTTCCAGCCGACGACTGCGCACCAGCGCGGACTCGCGCAAGTCGTGCAGGAACTTCACGCGCGCGAGAAAAGAGAGGAGCGCTCAATACCGCGGCTGTACGTTGCTTCGAAGATGCCGGTGGGCTTCGAGAATGAACCCAACGACGATAGTAAGCGTCTGGCGCGCGAGATAGTGTCGCAGTGTGAGAGCCGCGACGAGCACTTTGAGGCTGAGATAGAGCTTGACGGAGGAGAGATTCGGTACAGGCTTCCCGAGGCAGTGAACAGACCTACCCTTCTCTGCCTTCCCGTGCGCGAACACGTTCGAGACCCGCATAAGCCGGATTCATACCGTGTGCCCTTTCCGGACCGCGAGTGGGATCTTGACGAGCTTTCTCATCGTTACGCGTTGGTCACCGAGTGGATCAGGGAAACGCATTTGAACGCGGTCGATGAACTCGAGAAGAGAACCGACGCCACCCCAGGGGAAAAATTCGTAGCCAAAGTTGTGGAACTCCACCGAACAGGGCACATGTCCAAGATATTGCAGGAGAACCCTGAGTCGACAGGGTATTTCTGCAAGATGGCGGCGTCCCACGTGAAGGACCTCGCACCAGAGGAGCGCGCGACGCTCGTGCGCATCCTGAGAGAGCTAAAGCTGCTGCCGACCGAGGGAGCGGACGAAACTCCCACGGCCTGACAAGTGACAGCTTGCACGCGGCAGAACAAGACCTGCCCTCCTGAGCCTCGAGCGCATTTTGTGGGCCCGTGTAGAGCGGCTCTGGAGGCCGGTACGGGCGGGCGCCGCCCGACGACATAATCGCGTTCAAGCTCGCTACGTACGTTCTGGAGGACTCGGTATTACAACCCTCTTCTTCATGGCGATTGCGTACTTCGTCCTGGCGATGATCGACAGAGCATATCGCCAGGCGTTTGGACTCGAGGCACCGGATGGCCGGTATGCCAACGAGTGCCGCCCCCACGAGGTGACCAAACCGCAGCATGTCTTGCCGGGCGCCACGGCGGCGCACGTTGCAGCAGTACTGCCCAGTCAACAGGCGCAGCCGCCCGCCGTCCATGGTCCGTACGTGGCCCCGCCGGATCGCTCGAAGCCCCCGCAGTCTGGCAGTGCGTGCATGAACTTGGTTGGCGCCGGCGGCGCAGAATCGCCCCACGCAGTTACTGCACAGGATGGCGCATGGCCAGCGACAAGATACTCAGCCGCGGGCGGCTGTCTCGGCGGCAACCCGCCAACACGAGCCCAGCAGATGCGGCTCGCCGCTCGCCGCGCTGCGCTGGCGAGGGTCCTTGAAGTGCATGCGCTTAGACCATCGTCGCGTCTTGACCAGAGGCTCGCAGACGGCTTTTCCATGATGCAGGGCGCTGAACTCGCCGAGCGCTTGGGCGACGAAGACGAGCTATAGCCAGAGGACCGTTCGTGCGAGAACCTCTTCTCGCGCGGTCGTGCGCTCGCGCGAGAGTCCTTTCTCGTACCGGGCACCAGGCGGCATGTTGCGGACAGATGGGTTTGACGGAAAGTGCCGCCGCGCCAGGCCGCACGAGTGACCGGTAGACGGCACGCAGATCGGGCGGGTACGATGGTCATGTGCTCTACGAGTGGGATCCGGAAAAGGCCGCGGCGAACCTCAAGAAGCACAAGGTCTCCTTCATCGAGGCGACGACGGTCTTCCTCGATCCCCTTGCCGTGACCTTCGACGACCCGGATCACTCTGCGACCGAGCATCGGTTCATCACGATCGGATCGTCCCACATCGGTCGGCTGCTTTTCGTCGCCCACGCCGACCGGCGCGATCGCATTCGCATCATCAGTGCCCGTCGGGCGACGCGAAGAGAAACGCATGGCTGTGAAGAGGGTACGTTCGAGGCGCAGGGATGAACTGCGGCGCGAGTACGACTTCGCTGGGCTGAAGAACCCCGTCCGCGGCAAGTACTACGCGCGGGCGCTGACCGGCACGAACGTCGTGCTGCTCGACCCCGACGTGGCCGCGGCGTTTCCCGACGCGCGCGCGGTGAACGAGGCCTTGCGGCTGTTGGTCGCGGTCGCGCGGACGAAAGTCCGCAACGGGAAGCGAGACCGACGGCAGCCGGCCTGAGAAGCGGCTGAGTTGCTCGTGCGAGAGACCCCTCTCGCGCGCACTGCCGCCGGAATCCTCTCCGGCGTGCCGGCGGCCCGTACGGACGCGGGAACGGAGTCCCGTGAGTGTGGGTGCCAGATAGGAATCTCGCACCAGGTTCTAACGGGGTGAGGGGGCTTTGCGGCCCTGCGCGGCTTGTTCCGCGACCATCCGGGGGCGTATCGTGATAGACGGAGCCGCGGGGCGCACGGCCATCTCGAGCAGCCCCGTCGCCCTTGAGGTTGACGCATGCAGAACCCCACCGCGGACACGATCGAACCGCTGCTGCATAAAATGGCCGACCTCGGCGCCAGCGACCTGCACCTCAAAACCGGCGTGCCGCCCATGTACCGCATCGGCGGCGAACTCCGCCGCACCAACCTCCCCGTCGTCGAGGTCAACTCGCGCTTTATCGAACGACTGATGGACCCGCTGATCCCGGCGGCGCGCCGGACCCATCCGGGGAAGCCTCCGACGAATCCGTGGACGCGCCGGGCCTCGTCCGGGGAACCGCCGACGTCAACTTGTCAGGCATGCGGCGGTCGGCCGCCCAGGCGGCCGCCCTGTTGACACGGGACCGAAGAGCGTGTATTTTGCAGTCAGACTGCAAAATATACGAGCCATGTTCTTACACCGTGCCATCAGCGATGCCTGCCGCTCGGCCTCCGAGCAGTTTCCCGTGCTGCTGCTGACGGGACCGCGGCAGGTTGGGAAGACGACGCTGCTGCGGCGGCTGGCGGAAAAGGGCCGTCGTTACGTCACCCTCGACGACCCCGCCGCTCGTGCGCTCGCGCAGACCGACCCGGCGCTCTTCCTGCAGCGCTTCCCGTCACCTGTGCTGATTGATGAGATTCAGTACGCGCCCGAGCTGCTGCCGCTGATCAAGATCGCCGTCGACGAGCGGCCGACCAGGAAGCCATCGTTCTGGCTGACCGGCTCACAGCAGTTTCGGTTGATGCACGGCATCTCGGAGACGCTCGCCGGACGTGTCGCCATCCTCAATCTCCTGGGGCTGACGCAGCGCGAGCGTCGCCGGCGCAACGTGGATGTGCCCCCATTCCTGCCCACCACGGAGGCGCTGGCGCCGCGTGAGACAGATGCCCAGACCCTCATGCTCAAGCGTGCCTACGCCGACATCTGGCTGGGTGGCTTCCCGGTCCTGGCGACGAAAGCGGTGAAGGACCGCGACCTGTTCTACAGCTCGTACCTGCAAACGTACTTGCAGCGCGACGTTCGCGATCTCGCGCAGGTGGGCAACGAGGCCGCCTTCCTGCGCTTCCTGAAAGCCTGCGCCGCCCGCACGGCGCAGATGCTCAACCTGTCCGATCTCGCCCGGGACACCGACGTGGCGGTCAATACGGCCAAGAGCTGGCTCTCGATCCTACAGGCCAGCTTCCAGGTGCTGCTGCTGCCGCCGTACTATTCGAACCTCACCAAGCGGCTGGTGAAGACGCCGAAGCTGTACTTCCTCGACACCGGCCTGGCCGCCTACCTCACCGAGTGGTCGTCGCCGGAGACGCTCGAGGCCGGCGCGCTGAGCGGCCCGCTGTTCGAGACGTACGTCTTCGGTGAAGTGCTCAAGAGCTGGTGGAACCGCGGCAAGCAGCCGCAGTTGTACTACTACCGCGATGCGGACCGGCGCGAGATCGACCTGCTGATCGTTCGAGACCGAACCGTGCACCCGGTCGAGATCAAGAAATCCGCCACACCCAAGCCGGATTGGGCCAGCCAATTCGACGCCGCCGGACGCATGGGTCTGAAGCTCGGCGACGGCGGCATCGTGTGCCTGCGCCGCCAGGCGCTCCCGCTTCGTCGCGGCGTCACCGTGATCCCGCTGGGGCTACTGTAGCCAGCTCACGAGTCCGATGAAGGCGGTTGTTGAGATTTCGCGCCAGCCGCGAGAGCTTGTCGACTCGCGTGGCGACGGACCGACCCTCATGGCCTGGCTTCAACAGCCGTCATCTTGACGATATGATTCCCACGTTGGCCCTCTCCCTGGCACGGGAAGCCACGTGGCACCTGACGGCCGAGCAGGAGCTTGGCCGCTCGGGGGGCCGCGAAATGTGTATGAACACGTCCAACTTCCTTGAATCGCCCCCCACGGCGGGCGTACAATCGGCGGTGAGGAGAGACTATGCAACCACGTCGGCACGCCGTCATTCTGGCCCTCGTTGTTCTGCCCGCCCTGGCCTTCGCGCAGGAGTACTACGGCTTCCGCTACGCGTTCGGCGTGTCCTGCTGAATGTCCGGAAAACTAAGCGTCTGGTCAGACGCTAGCGACGGCTACGATGCCGATCTCGACGTCCTCACCACGATCGGCGACGGCCCCGGCTTCGTCGGCGTGCATCACACCCGCGACGTGAACGGCTGGCTCGGGCCGACCGGCTTCTACTTCAACGACCTGCGTGCCCCGCTCGGTCCGGACGAGAGCAAGACCTGGTCGCCGATCCACGTCTGGGCGTCGGAGAATTACACCGACCCGCTGATGTGGTTCTCGGTGCAGGCGGAGGGTCCGCCCTATCCGCCGCGCGACCGCAAGTACTCGCTGCGGCTGGCATACGTGCCGGAGGGGCTCATGGGCGCGCCGGACGTGGGGACGGTCTGGACGTTGCCAGCCGGCGGCGAGACGCTGACGATCGAAATGCCGACGTGGTCCACGTCGGACGGTCTGACCGGGTATCAGTTCGAGCTGACGATGTCGGCGATCGTCCCGGAGCCGGGGACGCTGACGTCGTTGGTGTTGGTCGCGCTCCGTCGGCGGCGGTGAACCCCACGGGCTCCACGCCCGCGCCAATCCCGCCGCGGTGTTTCGTTCCCAGGGCGCTGGACGGGAAAGTAACTCGCATTATAGGACATCCGCATCCGGTTGCGTTCCGTGAACCGTCGCGGTAACGTGGGGTTGAAAGACCGGGAGCGGCTCCGCTCCCGCCGCGTGAGGCGACACTTGAGGCACCCCGATGCGCACCTCCCACTGGACCGTCCTGGGGACCGCTCTGTTCGTAGCCACGACGTGCTGGGCTGAGCCCGGCTCGCCGTCGCCTTTGCACCGCGCGGCCCGGCTGGGCGATGCGGACGGGGTGTTGCGACTGATCGCCGACGGCGCGGCGGTCAACGCGCTCGACGCCGAAGGCCTGACGCCGCTGCACCTGGCGGCCCGACGCGGCGATCCGGACACGGTGAGCGTGTTGCTGGCGGCGGGGGCCGACGTGGCGGCGCGGGACGTGAGCGGTCGCACGCCGCTGCATTGCGCGGCGCTCGCGGGGCAGAAGCACGTGCTCCAGGCGTTGCTCGCTTTCGGAGCGACGGCCGACGCGCGGGATGCCCGCGGCGATTCGCCGTTGCACCTGGCGGCGTACTTTGCCCGGGCCGATGCGCTGGGCGTTCTGTTGGCCGCGGGCACGGACGTGCGGGCGTGCAATGCTGCCGGGCAGACGCCGTTGCACGTGTTGGGCCTGGGGGCCCGCGAAGGCGACGACCCGGACGCGCAGGACTTGTTGAATGCGCTGGCCGAAGTACTGGTGGCGGCGGGGGCTGATCCACAGGCGCTGGATGAGACCGGGACGCCGGCCTGGCCGCGGGCCCCCGAGCCGCGCGACGCCCAGACGCCGCCGGGCTACCCCACGTACGATCAGATCGTCAGCACACTCCAGAGCCGGGCGGCCCAATACCCGAACATCTGCCAGGCGGTCAATCTGGGGCCGTCCTCCACCAACAAGGACATCTGGGCACTGCGGATCACGGACAACCTCGGGGTCGAGGAAGATGAGCCCGAATTCAAGTACATTTCCACCATGCACGGCGACGAGGTCACCGGCGTCGTCATGTGCCTGAACCTGGTGGACTACCTGCTGACGAACTACAGCGTTCTCGAGCGCGTCAGCAATATTGTCAACAACGTGGACGTGTGGATCGTCCCGTGCATGAACCCCTACGGCTATATCAACAACACCCGCTACAATGCCAACGGGACCGACCTGAACCGCAACTTCCCCGAGGGCTACACCGGCGAGCCGAACACCATCGATGGCCGCGCCAAGGAAGTCCAGACTATCATGCTCTGGAGTTTTGCCCATTCCTTTACGCTGGCGGCCAACTTCCACGGGGGGGCACTGGTTGTCAACTACCCGTTTGATAACGACGGACATGGCTCGAATTTCTCGCCGACGCCCGATGAGGACCTGTTCGTGTGGATCAGCGAGGAGTACTCGCAGCACAACCTGCCCATGTGGAACAGCAGCGAATTCTACCACGGCATCACCAACGGCGCCGCGTGGTACGCCATTACCGGCGGCATGCAGGATTGGGACTATCGCTACATGGGCGGTAACGAAGTCACGATCGAGCTGGGCAATACCAAGAGTCCACCCTACTCCCAGATGCCGACCTACTGGGAGAACAATCGCGAGTCCATGCTCAGCTACCTGGAGACGGTGCTTGTGGGCGTGCGCGGTGTGGTGACGGATGTGGACACGGGTGCGCCGCTGGCCGCCACCGTGCAGGTCGTCGGGCGCGATCACAATGTCTACACCGATCCGGACGTCGGCGACTATCACCGCATGTTGATGCCGGGTTCCTATCAAGTCCAGTTCTCCGCGACGGGCTATGACACGTTGACGTTGCCGGTGACGGTTAATAGCGGCGCCGCCACGCGCCTGGATGTACAGATGGGGCCGTCCGCGCGCATCACGTACCCCGACGGCGGCGAAACGCTGACGGTGAATGTCCCCACGACCGTTACGTGGGTCGGGAACCCGAGCGCACAGTTCCACGTCCAGCAGACCACGAACCACGGCGAATCCGGTAACGTCAGCGACGACTTCGAGCGTTCGTCGCTCGGCGCGAACTACACCACCGGCGGCAACGCCAACTGGGCCATCAGCAGCACCAGCTCGCATTCGCCCACGCGCTCCGCCAAGGCGGGCACCATCTCACACAACCAGCAAACCTGGATGAAGCGCACGCTCAGCGCGACGCAGGTGAGCTTCTGGTATCGCGTCAGCTCCGAGTCCGGCTACGACTTCTTCAACTTTTACGTCGATGGCGACCGCAAGGTCCACGCCTCCGGCACGGTGAATTGGACACAGTTCACGGCGGCCGTGCCCGCCGGCACGCACGAGCTGAAGTGGGAGTACCTCAAGGACAGCAGCGCGTCCTACGGCAGCGACACGGTGTGGGTCGACGACTTACTCGTCACGACCGACCTGACGAGTTGGACCGACATCATCGATCTCACGGCCCCCGGGGCAACCTCGGCCACGTGGACCCCCACGCAGACCGGCACGACCAACAAGGTCCGCGTGCGGGCATACTACGGCGGCGGCAACTACGGCGAGTGGGACGAGAGCAACGGCCTGTTCACCGTGCAGGAAGGACCGCAGTACGTCCTCGGCGACGCAAACTGTGACGGCGTGCTGGACTTCGACGACATCAACCCGTTCGTGTTGGCGCTCAGTGATCCGGCGGCGTATCAAGTCGCGTACCCCGGTTGCCCACTGAGCAATTCCGACTGCAACCAGGACGGCGTGGCCGACTTCGATGACATCAACGCGTTCGTAGCGTTGCTGGGTCGCTGAGGGCGCTAACGGAACCCGCCACGCAACTGGCGGGCCGCCTGTCCCCGTCCCGGCGCGCCGGGACGTGCGTGGTTCTGATACGCGGCGCAAACCACGGTGAGCGCGTGCGACGCGGCGCGACTGTCCGATAACACCGGACGCGCCGTCGGCTACGCAGGCTATAGACCGAGGTCAGGGGGACGGCAGGGTGATGTGAGTCGCGCCCTGGAGTCTGCCTGCGGTCGATTCTCCCCAAAAAAGTTGTTGAACGATGGTGGGATGGCGTGGTAAAAAGGACGGTGAGGAGATGAGGAGTCTTCATTCCTGGGTTAGGTGTGTGATGCCGCGCTGACTGAAACGACCGGGATGTCCCGCTCACACGCGCGGAAAGAGAGAGACAGAGAGAGAAGGAGGAGCTGATGAAGAAACTTCTGGTGTTGGCGGTTGCGGCGTGCGCGAGCGTCGCAAGCGCGCAGTATGGGCTGAATGACTTCGGCTTTGTGTTCTCGAGCGGCGTCGGCGGCTCGGGCACCAATGACGGCGTCACGATGGTGATCATCGGCGGCGACGCCGGCGTCGCAGGTGATTCCGAGTTCCAGGGCGTCGCACCGAACTCCGGGCTGCTGACGTTCGATTTCACGTATTACAGCGCCGACATCGGCGACTGGGACCAGGGCTACTACGACGTCAACGGCGGTCGCACCGTCATCTGCGACAACGATGGCCCGTATGCCGGCAGCGTCTCCCTGGGTCTGAACGGCGGCGACCTGCTGGATCTCGGTGTCTTCACGGCTGACGGCCAGTACGGTCCCGGCGAGTTGACCATCACGAACTTCAACCTCACGCCCGAGCCGGCCTCCGTCGCGCTCGTGGCGCTGGGGCTGTTGCTCCGACGGCGGTAACCCCCCACCGCGCAGATTTAGCGCTCCATGCGGCCCCGCCTCGCGCGCGGGGCCGCTTCTTTTTGCACATTTCCGGGACCGCTCGGCGGGGGGCATGCTCGCACTCGGCGGCCACGCGCACCGATAGCATATCCGGACCTTGTCACCGCCGACGCTCAGCGGTAGAGTACCAGCCCTGTCGGCGCGCGGTGGGGCGCCGTTCGGTTGGCACGGGCCGCCGGAGTTTCCTGGTGAGCAGCAGCGCCCGCGACAGTTGAGCGCCGATGGTATTTCCTGGATTCGGTTGCCGACCCCGGGCGAGCTTGCCCGGCGGCAACGGAGGTGCATGGCATGAATCGCAATGGCGAGGCCACTCTGGCTTCCGAGGTCTACGGGGCCCTGACGTTCACCGGCGAGCGGATGCGTCGCTACCTGCCCGCCGATGCGTACGATCAGATCCAACAGTCGATGCGGCGGGGCCAGCCCGTACACGCCGCCGTCGCGCCGATCGTCGCGGCCGCCATGAAGAGCTGGGCCCTCGAGCACGGCGCCACGCATTACACGCACTGGTTCCAGCCGCTGACCGGCCACACGGCGGAAAAACACGATGCGTTCCTGTCCGTCAGCGAAGGCCGGGCGATCGAGCATTTCTCCGCCGACCAGCTCATCCAGGGCGAGCCGGACGCCAGCTCGTTCCCGTCCGGCGGAATCCGCGAGACGTTCGAGGCCCGCGGCTACACCGCCTGGGACGCGACCAGCCCGGCGTTCATCTTCAAGACCCCCGACAGCGCGACGCTCTGCATTCCGACGGCGTTCGTATCGTGGACCGGCGAGGCCCTCGACAAGAAGACCCCGCTGCTGCGCTCGATTCAGGCCGTCAGTCAGCAGGCGTTGCGCATCCTGCGGGTTTTCGGCGCCGCCGCCGGGGTCTCGCAGGTCATCACCACGATTGGCAGCGAACAGGAGTACTTTCTCGTCGATCGCAGCTTCTTCGACCGCCGGGAGGATCTGCGGCTGTGTGGGCGGACGCTTCTCGGCGCACCGGCCCCGAAGGGCCATCAGCTTGAGGACCACTATTTCGGCGCGATTCCCGAGCGTGTCATGGCGTTCATGACCGAGGCCGAACGGCGGTTGTTCGAGCTGGGCGTGCCCGCCAAGACGCGCCACAACGAAGTCGCGCCAGGGCAGTACGAACTCGCCCCGACCTTTGAGAACGCCAACGTCGCCGCCGACCACCAGATGATCACCATGCAGATTCTGCGCACCGTGGCCGAACATCACGGCCTGGTGTGTCTGCTCCACGAGAAGCCCTTCGCCGGCGTCAACGGCTCGGGGAAGCACAACAACTGGTCCATCGCCACCGACACCGGCGTGAACCTGCTCGACCCCCACGAAGACACGCACACCAACATGCAGTTCCTGGTCTTCCTCATGGCGGTCGTGCGGGCGGTCGATCTGCACGGCGACATCCTCCGCGCGTCGATCGCCAGTCCGGGCAACGATCACCGCCTCGGGGCCAACGAGGCCCCCCCCGCGATCATGTCCGTGTACCTCGGCGAAATGCTGAGCGACATTCTCGACCAGCTCGAACGCGGCCAGCCGAACTCCACCAAGAAGGGCGGCCAAATCAACCTCGGCGCCCACTCGCTGCCGCATCTGCCGCGGCACAGCGGCGACCGCAATCGCACCAGCCCCTTCGCCTTCACCGGCAACAAGTTCGAGTTCCGCGCGGTGGGTTCGAGCGCGTCCATCGCCTGGCCGAACACCGTGCTCAACACGATCGTGGCCGCGTCGCTGGACTTCATGGCCACCGAACTGGAAAAGCGGGCCGGCCGCAAGCCCAGCGCCGCGAAACTCGAGGCCGCGGTCAAGGACCTGCTCAAGGGCGTGGTCAAGAAGCACCGCCGGGTCGTGTTTGACGGCGACAACTACAGCGCCGCGTGGCACAAGGAGGCCGCGCGCCGCGGCCTGCCGAACCTGCGGAGCACGCCGGCGGCGATCCCGGTCCTCGCCGGGAAGGAGGCCGAGGCGCTCTTCGAAAAATACGGCGTGCTCAATCCGCGCGAGCTGGAGGCGCGCGTCGAGATCAACTTCGAGCGTTACAACCGCACGCTCGCGATCGAAGCACGCACGCTGGTCGCGATGCTCAAGCGCGACGTGCTGCCGGCCGCGTTGCGGTTCCAGACCGAGCTGGCGGGTGCGGTCGCGGCGAGCGAGAGCGCCGGCGTGAAGTGCCCGGACTCCCGCACCGAACTCACGCACCTGGTCGAGCTGATTGCGAAGCTCCGGCGGGCGATCGCCGCGGTGGAAGAGGCCGAGACGCAGAAGCTGCCCAGCGCGGCGAAGCAAGCACAGCACGTCGGGGACAAGCTCGTCCCGGCGATGGCCGCGGCCCGCGCCCTGTCCGATGAACTGGAGCAACTCGTCCCCAACGACCTCTGGCCGCTGCCGCGCTATTCCGAGATGCTCTTCGTGAAGTAGACGCGTCCCGCGCGGCGTCTCAGCCGAGCAGGCTCAGGTTCCGTCCGTGCTCGCCTTCTTCGAAGAAGTGCGCCCGTTCCATCTCGACGCGCAGGCGGACGGGTTGGCCTTCCGCCACGCGGGTCCGCGCGTCGGTCCGGCAGATCAGCGCGATGCCGGTGCGCGTCCCGCAGTAGATGTCCATGCGGTCGCCCAGCGGCTCGACCACGGAGACCTCGGCCCGCAGCGCCGCCGGCGTCTGCTCGTCCGCGCCGACCGACAGCATGTCCGGCCGCAACCCGAGCACCACCGACTGCCAGCGGAATGGCTCCAGCCGCTGCCGCTGCGCCGGCGGGACGGCCAGCCGCTGCACACCATCATCGAAATACAATTCTTCGCCGTGGCGCACGAACTGCCCCTTCAGGAAGTTCATCCGCGGCGTGCCGACGAAGCCGGCCACGAAGCGGTTGGCGGGCTGTCCGTAGACTTCGTAGGGCGTCCCGCATTGGTGGATGACGCCGTCTTTGAGCACCACCACGCGGTCGCCGAGCGTCATCGCCTCTTCCTGATCGTGCGTGACGTAAACCGTCGTCGTCTGCACCTGGCGATGGAGGCGCTTCAGCTCGGCCCGCATTTCCATCCGCAGCTTCGCGTCGAGGTTGGAGAGCGGTTCGTCAAACAGAAACGCCTTGGGCTGGCGCACGATCGCGCGTCCCACGGCGACGCGCTGCCGCTGCCCGCCGGACAAGGCCCGCGGCCGGCGGTCGAGCAGGCTGCCGATGCCGAGGGTCTCGGCCGCCGCGTGGACGCGATCGGCGATTTGCTGTCGCTCTTCGCGGGCCTGACGCCAGCGCCGGTGTGCCACCACGAACCCGAGCGGATTGTCCCACCTGGCGAACCGCCGGCGGAGCAGCAACCCGAACGCCATGTTCTTGAACACGGTCATGTGCGGGTAGAGCGCGTAGTTTTGAAAGACCATCGCGATGTCGCGGTCTTTGGGGGCTACGTCGTTGACCACGCGCTCGCCAATGCGGATCGTGCCGGCGGTGATGTCCTCCAGGCCCGCGATCATGCGCAGGATGGTGCTCTTGCCGCAGCCGGACGGGCCGACGAGCACCAGGAACTCGCGGTCGTCGATGGTCAGACTGACGTTATCGACGGCCTTGACGTCGCCGGGATAGACCTTGATTACGTCCGTGAGTTGCACTTCCGCCATGCATGTCTCCCCGCGGGGCGGCGTACGCCCCGCGGCCTCATGGTACGTATCTTCGACAGCGGACGAAGCGCGGTCAAGAAACGAAGCGGACGGAGTTGTGGCCGGGTGCGTGACGCGTCAGGCGGGCACAACTGGAGGGCGCTGGTCACGTGCGCAGGGCCACCGGCGCCGGGCTGCGGGGGGTCGGCATCAGCCGCCCGGTTCTTGCCACCCGCTTCAGCGCGTGGTGTGCGGTGTCACCTGGGACTGGTGCAGTGACTCAGAACTACCGCGGCGTATCTGGGTGGGAAGCTTGGGCCTCCGGCCCGTGCGAAGCCCGGCGCGCCGGGGCACGGGCCGGAGGCCCATGCTCCCCAGACGATGCGATTATTGTGAGGCAATGCACTAGTTGTGCCCCGGCGGACGGCTGAGCTGCTCCCAGCCCGCGCGCACCAGCCGCAGGCCATGCACGCAATACTCGAACTGCTCACTGAGCTGGTGCAGCACGGCGGCGGGCGGTTGCTCGGCGGCACGCGTCAGCTCGCTCGCGATACCGTACGAACGCTTCCCCTGATGCAGGTAGACGTCGAGCTGATCGATGCCGCCACGGCTGGCCCGGCGCAGACTCTCGGGATAAACCCCGGTCCAGAAGAGGGTGAAATCGCCGATGTACTTATTGACCAGTCGCCGGCGGCGCGTGTCATCGACGTCCGAGCCCACGGCCGCCTCCGCTTCCATACGCGAAATCTCCCGGATGACGCGGTCGTCAACCGTTCGCAACCGGTAGATGCGATCGACGTGTACAAAGTCCGCCAGCAGCCCCCCGAGGTAATCCGTCAGGTTTGGGTCGCACAGGCCGATTTCGACCATGAACGCCTGCTCGACCAACCCCGCGAACAGTCGGCGGAGCGGGTTTTCAGGTCCGATCAAGGGCGTCACGCCTGCGTCTCCTGGTCGGCGCGGGCCGTCCGGCGGCCAGCCACGACCTCCACCTCCATTCTAGGATTCGTACCAGGCCACCGGTCAAGCGGGCGGTCGTGCCGCAACGCCTGGACCGACGAGCCAGCAGAGTTGATCGGCGTCGGACCGCCGCGGGGCCAGTAAGCTGCGCAGGGTCCGAGAAGTGGCGTCTCCAGAATCGCCGGAACGCGCGCCGGCCTGGGGTTGCGTTCGCTGGCGCTTTGTGGCGCCGAGTCGCTTCATTGCGGTCGCGGTTCGGACCTTGCCGCAGCACTCACGCGCCCCGCACACTCACCACATCCACGCGGACGGCCAGCTCGGTGCCGACGCGCAGCGCAAACTGCGCCGCCGCTCGCGGGTCATCGAACAGGCGAAATAGCGCCGCCCCGGACCCGGTCAGTCGGACCGTCTGCCCGGTCACGTCGTGAATCCGGGTGTGCAAGACACGCAGCTCCGGCACCACCGCAAACGCCGGCTCTTCCAGGTCGTTGAACAGCACTTCCATCAGCGTCGCCGCCGACCCGCGGGCCACCAGCACTTCGGCGAGCGTCGGCCGCGGCGGGTGCGCGGTCAGCCCATCCCACGCCCGGTACACCGCCGGCGTCGCACAGTGCAATTCCGGCAGAATCACCGCTGCCCACGCCGCAAGCCGCCAGTCCGCGAGATCTTCCACCGCCTCGCCGCGCCCGCGCAGCACGCACGCCGGGGCGTGGAAAAACAGCGGCACATCCGACCCCAGCCCCGCCCCGAGCCGCGCCAGGTCAGCCGTGGACAATGCCGTCTGCCAAAGTTCATTGAGCAGCTTGAGCGTCGTCGCGGCGTCCGAGCTTCCGCCGCCGAGACCCGCGCCGGCGGGAATGCGCTTGGCCAGCGTGATTTCCGCCCCGTGGTTTGCTCCCGCCGCCTTGTTCAGCGCCTTGGCGGCCTGGAGGACCAGGTTCGAGCCGTCCCGCGGCAGCGTCGGGTCGTCGCACCCGAACGAATAGCACCCGTCCTCATGCGCGGCGACGGTTGCCGTGTCGCACAGATTGACGCGCACCACCAGCGATTCAAGCTCGTGGAACCCATCCGGCCGCGTGCCGATTACGCGGAGCGTCAGGTTGAGCTTGGCCGGGGCGGCGGCGGTCAGCGTCTGCATCGGCGCCAGCTTGCGGCACCCCCCGCACGGCGTCAAGGTTGGCGGCTGCGCGCATCCGCACCGGTCAGTACCGAGCCCGGTCGCTACCCGGCCGCGCGGGGCGCGGGCCGCTACAACGACTCCAGGCGCAGCTTCAGCTCGCGGTCGGCCAGTTCCTTCAGGAACTCGTCCAGGTTGCCCGTCAGCACGCCCGGAAGATCGAAGACGTCCTTGTTGATGCGGTGATCGGTGACGCGGTTCTGCGGGAAGTTGTACGTGCGGATGCGGTCGCTGCGGTCGCCGCTGCCGACCATGCTCTTGCGGTCGGACGCGATCTTGCTCTGCTGCTGCGTGTGGAAATGGTCGAAAAGCCGCGACAGCAGCACGCGCCGGGCCTTGGCGCGGTTCTTATGCTGGCTCTTCTCGTCCCGCATCGAAACCGTGATGCCCGTCGCGATGTGCTCCAGTTTGATCGCGCTCGAGACCTTGTTCACGTTTTGCCCGCCGGGGCCGCCGGCCCGGCTGACATGCTCGATGACGTCCTTCTCCCAGTCGATCGCGATCTCGATCTCCTCAGGCTCGGGCAGGACGGCGACCGTGGCCGCGGACGTGTGAATGCGGCCCTGGGCCTCGGTCTTCGGGACGCGCTGCACGCGGTGGCCGCCGGCCTCGAAGCGGTAGTTCAGGTAGACCTCGTCGCCGACGATGTTCAGGATCGCCTCGCGGATGCCGCCGAGTTCGGAATCGGACAGCGACATGACCTCGACCTTGAAGCCTTTGCGGGTCGCGAAGGCGGTGTACATGTTGAGCAGGTCGCCCGCGAAAAGGGCCGCTTCGTCGCCGCCGGTGCCGGCCCGGATTTCGACGATGATCGAGCGGATCGCGGCGTCGTCGCCGGTGACCATGCGTTCCTGGAGCGCGGCGAGCAGCCGCTCGCGCCGGGCGGTCAGGTCCGGCAGTTCCGCTTCGGCGAGCTGTTTCAGGTCGGGGTCGCCGCCGTCGGCGAGCAATTCGTGCGACTCGTTGAGTTGGCCGGTGACCTGCCGGTACTCGCGGTAGATGCGGGCGATTTTCTCCAGCTCGCCGTGCTCGCGGGCCAGCTTGCCCATCAGCGGGCCGTTGGTCGCGACCTCGGGCTGGGTCATCTGATGCGCGAGTTGGTCCGCGCGGTCCACCAGCTCCTTGACACGGGTCAGCCAGGCGGGGTCAACGATCGGCATTGCTGTTTCCAGGCGTCGCAGGCCGCTCCCTGACGGTCGCGGTGCGGATTCGCTCGCTCACGCTTCGCGGCTCCGAGTTGTGGAGCACAGACGATTCGTCTGTGCGAGTCGCTCGCTCACGCTTCGCGGCTCCGA
>CAYMXT010000012.1:0-7973 GCA_964394415.1 uncultured Planctomycetales bacterium | reverse complement strand
TCGCTCGCTCACGCTTCGCGGCTCCGAGTTGTGGAGCACAGACGATTCGTCTGTGCGAGTCGCTCGCTCACGCTTCGCGGCTCTGAATCGCTCCCTTGCGGTCGCGGCTCGGATTCGCTGGCCAGCGCCACGCGGCGCGAAATCTCGCCACTCGCTATTCGACATTCGTTATTGAAAAGACGACGGCCCGGGCACACTGCCCAGGGCCGTCGTTGAAGCTCAATCAAGCGTCGCTAAAGACCTGTCGCGGGCTTCGCATCCTTGCCCTTGGCGAAATACGAGCTGCCAAACTTCTTCTGGAACCGCTCGACGCGCCCGGCGGCGTCCACGAACTTCTGCTTGCCGGTGTAAAACGGGTGGCAGGCGTTGCAGATGTCCACCTTGATCGTGGGCACCGTCGCCCCGGTCTTGAAGCTGTTGCCGCACGCGCAGTTCACCTGCGCCTCGTGATACTTCGGATGAATGTCCGCTTTCATGTGTCCGATCCTGTCGCCACCCCGCGGGGCGGCTTGGCTGTCCGATCCAAGCCCAGTATTATGCCGGACCCGCCGCGGCTCTGCAATGGGGCTTCCGCGAAACCGTTTCCGCGGACCCGGGCAGGCCGACCTGGCCGTGGGTCCGGTGCTCGATGCCCCCCGCCGCCGACGAAATCGTCCGCCTGGAGGAGATCGTCAAAATCTACCGCCCCAGTGCGGGCGTGGAGGTGCCTGCGCTGCGGGGCGTGTCGATCACGATCCGGCGGGGTGAGTACGTCGCGATTGTCGGACCGTCGGGGAGCGGCAAATCCACGCTGCTGAATCTGCTGGGTTGCCTTGACCGGCCGACGGCGGGCACGTACTGGCTCGACGGCCGCGACGTGTCGCAGGTTTCCGACGATGAGCTGTCCGAGATTCGCGGCCAGCGGATCGGGTTCGTCTTTCAGAGCTTCAACCTCGTCACCACGCAGACGGTGCTCGAGAACCTCGAAATCCCACTTTTCTATCAAGGCGTGCCGGCGCATGGCCGACAGGCGGCCGCCCAGCGGCTGATCGAGCTGGTCGGTCTCGCGGACCGCGGCGAGCACTACCCCCACGAGTTATCGGGCGGTCAGCAGCAGCGCGTCGCGATCGCCCGCGCGCTGGCGAACGACCCCGCGATCGTGCTCGCCGACGAGCCGACCGGCAACCTCGACAGCAAGACCGGCCAGATGATCCTCGAGACGCTCGACACCCTCCACGCCCAGGGCCGGACGGTCATTATCATCTCGCACGACATCACCGTCGCGCGACGCTGCCAGCGGGTCATCGAGATTCGCGACGGGCTGGTACACGCGCCAGAGGCGACGGAGCCTACGCCCCGCTGAGAATCCCGACGAACGGGTTGATGTCGTCGAAGTCCACGTCGCCGTCGCCGTCGCAATCGCCGTTGAGCCAGTCGCAATCGGGGTACGCGGCCTGATACGCCGTGGGGTCCGAGAGCGCCAGCACGAACGGGTTGATGTCGTTGAAGTCGATGACGCCGTCACAATTCACGTCGGCGACGGCGTATGACCCGTATTCGTCGGCCCCCATGTCCACGCGCGGTGCATCGGTGCTGCCGCCGTCCCAGACGCGGCGTTGATTGTCCATGTCGCGTTCGCCGGCGGCCGGCACGAACGCGGGGTCGCCGCGGTCGACGCAGGGCGAACCGAATGACAGGTGGTAGTCGTCGCTGCCCGGAGCCACGAAGAGCGGGTCCTCGTCGATGTTGCCCGGGCCCGTCCAGCCGCCTTGCACGTCGCTGTAGCTGACCTCGATGCCCGAGCCGCCGCTCTGGGAATACAGATGAATCTGTTCACCCGACGTGCCCGTGTTGCCCCAGACGATGCAGTCGCTGACCAGCGGCGACTGGGCGTAGTAGTTGAGCGCGTAGATGCCGCCGCCCGCGCCCGCGTAGTTGTCCGCGATCGTGTTGCCCGTGAGGATCGCGCGGTCGTAGCGGCAGTAGAGTCCGCCGCCGCCGGACGCGGCCCCGCCCGCCGGCCCGTTGTTGTGGGCGATGAGGTTGTTGCGGACCGTGGCGAAGGTGCCGTAGTAGATGAACGAGGTCCACGAGTTGATCCCGCCGCCGCCCCAGCCGCCGGCCGTGTTGTGCAGGATGAGGTTCTGCTCAACCAGCGGCGACGAGCGGGCCCCGAAGTACATCCCGCCGCCGGCGTAGTAACCCGTGTTGTAGGCGATGAGATTGCGGCGGACCTGCGGCGTGCCGTATTCGGTAATGCAGACGCCGCCGCCGCTGTCGGCCTGGTTATCGTGGATATAGTTGTCCTCGATGATGGCGTCGGACGTTTCGGTCAGAATGCCGGCCCCGGCGCCGTTCTGGTTGGTGTTGTGGGAGTAGTTAAAGCGCAGCTCGTTGTGGGTGATGGTCGGCGAGCAGTTCTGGCAGAAAATCGCCCCGCCTCGCACGCCGGGATATGACCCGGTCCCCTTGGCGTATTCAATCGTGCAATGGCGGATCGTGGTGGCGTTGTTCGCGGCCACCAGCCGCAGGCCGCGCCAGCCGGTCGTGTGGTTGTCCGCCGTCATCAGGATGGGTTGGTCGGCGGTGCCAAGGGCGAGCAAAGTGCCCTGTTCGACGCTGATTTTGTAGTAGCCCTGCGCGTTGACGACGACGCCGGGTTCGATGGCGAGCGTCAGGCTCGGCGGCACGCGGACGTCGCCGACGAGCAGGTAGGGGCTGCCGGCGAGCGTCCAGGTTCCCGACTGGTCGCCGGACACGTTGGTTGCGAATGCAGGCTGCCCCCAAATGGCCGTTGATACGAGCAGAACTGTGACGGCAGGGAATTTCATTTCTTGACCTCCGCGACGTGCGCAGCGCCGGTCCCATCCGGCGACTAAATGGACCTGCGCGAATAGGCGGCGCCTGTCCGAGCCGCGAGCGCAAGCTCGCGGACATACTTGCGACCGCTCGCGCGGTCGGCTCGGATCTGCGCTGCCGAATCGCGCACGGTGATTAAGTCCTCTTGGCATCCTATACGTTGCCGCTGCCCGTTTACTCTTTGCGCTTGCCAATTTACTCCGCGCGTACCAGAGCATGCAAGTGAATTCTGCGTGTTGGCACCGCTGTAGTTTCGCGGTGGTTCCCGAATCTGGGAATCTGACCGTCGCGAACGGCCTGTGGACAGGCGTTGGTTGGTAGAGTTGGATGAGACCCGCCGGACCGTCTCAGTGGAAGTCTCGGGAGCGGGCCTGAAGCGGGCCGAGCTGCCCGCTCAGGTCGCGCAGACGGGCGACCTGCACGTGTACCACCGCGCCCTGCCGCTCGACGACGCCTTCGGCGAGTAGCGCGATCTTGCTGCGGCCGACGGCTTTGTCGCGTTCCCACACTTCCGGCCGCACGATCAAGTTTGCGGACCCGGTCTCGTCCTCCAGCGTCATGAACACCAGCCCTTTCGCGGTGCCCGGCCGTTGGCGGTGCGTCACGAGGCCCGCCACGGTTACCCTCTGGCGTGGTTTGGTGTGGACAAGCTGCGCACACGTCAACACTCGCCCGACCCGCAATTCCTGTCGCACAAGGCCGATGGGATGAGCATTCAGTGACAACCCCAGCGCGTCGTAATCCTGCACGACGGTTTCATCGAGCGGTATGGCGGGCAGCAGGGGCGGAGGTTCGCCGGCCTCCACTTCCGCGAAAAGCGGTAACTCCCGGTCCTCCAGCGCCAGGATTCGCCACAAAGCTTGCCGCCGATCGAGGCCGAGCGAGCGGAAGGCGTCTGCCGCCGCCAGGCGCAGCAGCGCTTCGCGGGACACGCCGGGCGCGCGGGCCAGGGCCGCGAGCGAGGTGGCCCGCCCCGCACGCCGGGCCACCTCGATTCCGCGAACCTTCTCCGCGCTTAGACCGCGGACCAGGCGGAAGCCGAGGCGCAGAGCCGGCGCAGCGGCGGAGCGACGGAGCGACGGAGCGACGGCGGGAAAAGACGCAGATGAGCCCTTCTCCAGAGTGCAGTCGTAAGCACTGGACATCACATCCACAGGCCGGACCTCGACGCCGTGCCGCAGGGCGTCGCGAACCAGTTGCGCCGGCGCGTAAAAGCCCATCGGCTGCGAGTTGAGTACGGCCCCGACAAACGCCGCCGGGTGATACCGCTTCAACCAGGCGGACACGTACACCAGAAGTGCGAACGACGCGGCATGGCTTTCTGGAAAACCATATTCACCGAAACCGCGAATCTGTTTGTAGATTTGCTCCGCGAACTCCGGGGTATAGCCGTTGGCCAGCAGCCCTTGCATGAGGCGGACTTGGAACTTCTCCATCTCGCCGGCGCGCCGCCAGGCCGCCATGGAGCGGCGCAACTGGTCGGCCTCGCCGGGTGAAAAACCGGCGGCGACGACGGCCAGCCGCATCACCTGTTCCTGAAACAGCGGAATGCCGAGCGTCTTGGCGAGCACGTCGCGGACGGCGTCGCTCGGGTAGGTGACCGGTTCCTGTCCATGCCGCCGGCGCAGATACGGGTGAATCATGCAGCCCCCGGCGCACCCACGGGTCCATCCTGCCGCCCTGGATCGGCCCGGGCCGGACGAACGCGACTTCAATCACCAGATCATAGAAACACCGCGGCTTGAGCCGTGGCAGCATGGACATTTGCGCCCGGCTTTCGATCTGGAATACGCCCACGGTGTCGGCGGCACAGATCAGGTCGTAGACGGCGGGATCCTCGGAGGGAATGTCGGTCAGTGATCGAGGAGGAGAGATCGAGAGATCAAGAGAGGAAGAGATCAAGACTCCGGCCGACGACGCAAGCTCGTAATCAGGGCCTGTAGAAGCCGGCGCACTTCCTGAATGTGCTGAGCGGTCGGCGCTATGTCCCGCAGCAGGTTCAGTTCGCCGGCGATGATCAACTGGGTCTCCAGCTCGGCCAGTGAGCCGCGGGCCATAATCCGAAATCTCAGGAAGTCGCGCGTCGTCGCGCGTGCGTTGCCCTCGGCGATGTTGCTCGCAACCGATACGGCGGCCCGCCGCATCTGGCTCGACAGCCCGAACTTCTCCGTGTCCGGCAGGGCGCTCGTCAGTTGATAGACCGCCTTGGCCAGTTGTACGGCTTTCTGCCATACAATCAGATCTCGAAACGTGTACTTGTTGCTCAGCGGCACGGATACCTCCACCTGGCGGTTGTGGCGCGTCGCGCGCGCCTCCTCTTGATCTCTCACTCTCTTGTTCTCTTGATCTCTGCGCATCATACCCCCCCAACAGGCGAAAGCACTTACTAATCGCGCTGAGCATTCCAAGCGCCAGACAATCGACCTTAAGAATGCCAAGGGCATCAATGTCATCCTTGTCCCATTCGATGAAGGTGCGGTCCGGCATGGCGCCGTTCTCGAGCGGGACGATTTCGCAGAGCGGGGTTTCGGTAATGACAAAGCCCCCCACATGTTGCGACAAATGCCGTGGAAATCTCTGGAGTTGGCGGACCAGCCGCACGACCATTTGAACCGTGCGGTCTTGCGGGTCGAGACCCGCGGCGCGCAGGGTCTCGTCCGGCACGACCTCGTCACTCCACCAGTCCAGCGCCTTCGCCAGGGCGTCGACGTGGTCCAGCGATAGCCCCAGTGCCTTGCCCACGTCGCGTACCGCCGAGCGCGGGCGATAGGTGATGACTTCCGCCGTGAGCGCGGCCCGCTCGCGGCCGTACTTCTCATAGATGTACTGAAACACCTCCTCCCGGCGTTCATGCTCGAAGTCTACATCGATGTCCGGCGGCTCGTTGCGTTCGCGACTGATGAACCGCTCAAACAACAGATCGATCCGGGCCGGATCGACCGCGGTGACCTCCAGACAATAGCACACCGCCGAGTTCGCGGCCGAGCCGCGGCCCTGACACAAGATGCCGCGCTCACGCGCGAAACGCACGAGATCCCAAACCGTCAGAAAATAGTGCTCGTAACGCAGCTCCGCGATCAACGTCAGCTCGGTCTCGAGCAAACGCCGGACCTTCTCCGAAACGCCGCCCGGATACCGCTGGCCGGCCCCCTGCCAGGTCAGCGCGGCGAGAAAGTCGCGCGGCGACTGGTCGGCGGGACACAGCTCGTGCGGATACTCGTAGCGCAGCTCATCGAGCGAAAACGTGCAACGCTGGGCGATGTCGAACGTCCGCCGTAACAGCTCGCCGTGCCCCGCGTAGCGGCGCTGAATCTCTTCGCGCGGCCGCAAATGCCGCTCGGCGTTCGCAAACAGCCGGCCGCCCGCGTCGTGGACCGTACATTTCTCGCGAATGCACGTCAGCACGTCCTGGAGATACCGCCGCTCGGGCACGTGGTAATGCACGGCGTTGGCGGCCACGAGCGGAATCCGCGTCCGCCGGGACAGCTCCGCGAGCCGGGCGAGCCGCAGGTCGTCGGGTATGTCGTGCGTCAGCGTGGCGGCGAGAAAGAGGTCGGGGCCGAAGATGGCACGGTAGTCGGAAAGCGACGCAGCGACGGAGCGACGCAGCGACGCAGGGGAGCATCGGCCTCCGGCCGGTGCGGAACGCGACAAACGAATCGTGGGCGCGGCGTGACTCTCCCCCCCTCCGTCGCTCCGTCGCTCGGTCGCTTCGTCGCTTGCTCCCCCTTCGTCGCTTGGCACCACGAGTGCAATCAGCCCGGTCCCCCACTCCGCCACGTCCGCCAGCCGAATCTCGCACGCTCCTTTCGGCGAACGCAGTCGGCCGCGCGTAATCAGCCGCGCCAGCCGGCCGTACGCCGCACGGTCCGGCGCCAATAGCACCACCGGCGGCGCATCGACCGGCGTGACCTCGGCCCCGATAATCAGGTGCAACCCATGCTCTTTCGCGGCCAGATGCGCACGCACGACCCCCGCGAGCGAGTTGCGGTCGGTAATCGCAAGCGCGGCGTAGCCGAGTTCCGCGGCCCGCGCGACCAGTTCCTCCGGGTGCGACGCCCCGCGCAGGAACGAGAAGTTCGACAGGCAGTGCAGTTCGGCATACGCCGGCGGTGCGGGCCGCATGACACTGGTCCGTTCCTGCCAAAAGCGCCCAACAGGCACCCCGCACGCCAGTGCGGGGCCAGGCAGCCCGCTCCCGACGCGCTGGGACGTGGCGGGCACGGTTCGAGGCCCTGGACAGCATACCTAACAAAATGCTAAGACGCAAGCAGTGGGAATACGAACGCGGGGTCAGAGAAACGGCGGCGCGCGTGAGCCGGTCAGATGATCGAAGTGACTTCCGGCCCCCGCTCAGGCGCGCCGCGCGGCGTCCCGCCGGGCGGCCAGCCAGGCGATGATCTGCGGATATACCTGCGCGCTCGCGACCGGCGCGGCCTCCATCTCGCCGTGGGCGATCGCCTCGAAATACAGGAACTGCTTGTCCGTCGCCGGGATGCGTTCGAAGAAATGCCGCCGGGTCATCTCCGCGTTCGCGATGCGGTCGCAGCCGCCCTGCACCACGAGCGTCGGCAGCCGCACGGCGTCGTAGTGGTCGGAGTACACATGATCCGGCGTGCCCAGCGCACTGACGAAGGCCCGCTGCCGAACGCACTTGGTGAGCTGTCGCAGCACGCCGGCCTTCATGTGGTCGAAGACATAGCGTCGGCCGCGGAGCATCACCTCGGCCCGGTGGTGCGTGGCCCCGGTGAACGTTCCCGCCATCCGCATCATCGCCTGAACGACCGCGACTTCGGCCCGCGCGATGCTCTCCGCGAGCGGCTTTGGCAGGCGCATGTACCACGGCTCGCGGGCCGGGTCGCCGCCCAGCCAATTCACCGGCACCTGTCCCGCGGCGTCGAGAATCGCGTGCAGCCAGCCCCAGCGCGACAGCACCTCGAACGGGTAATTCACGTCCCCATCCACTCGCCACCAGTCGCGTAGCAGCGCGGCCCACTGGAGCTTCCCGTCGGCGTCGTACGCCGAATCCGGCCAGCGCAACACCGCCGGAAACTCGACGAACACCGCCCCGGCGTGCTGCGCCGGGCGGACGTCCGCCGTGGCCGGATCGGCGCTGATGCGTGGCGGCCCCTGCT
>CAYMXT010000011.1:25711-36890 GCA_964394415.1 uncultured Planctomycetales bacterium | reverse complement strand
GGGCCGGCGGCCCATGCTCCCCACCCGGATACGCCGCGGTAACTCTGAGTCACTACATTAGTGTACTGACTTACGTAGCTGCAACGTATCAGCGGGTAGGGGCGCAGGCGTCCCCGCCTGGGGGCGGACATGGCAGTCCGTTGAAAAAGGGGACTGGCTCGAATGGCATTAACTTAAGCTGCATCTTGTTTTCTGCGCAAGGCTCTCCGTAGGACGGCGCGGGAGCGTCCGAATACACTATTTGCTGCGGCGGGCTTTTTTTTCTAAAGTCACAGTAGACAACGCGGCCGGCGGGGGCCTACAAACTCATGCACCACCAAACGGGCCAAGCTCCGACCCACCTTGGCCGGGTTCACTCGCCGAAACATCTGGAAGTTCGTGGCAGTGCGCCGACAGGCGGAAAGGAGCTTGGCATGAAAACCAATCGTTTCGCAGTCCTCGCGGTTCTTATCGGTGGCTTGGGCTTCGCGCGGGCCGATCTTATCAGCGAATTCTCGGGCTTCGATACGGTCTGGGAAACCGGCGTGTCTGGCCTGCTGTCTTCGTATGACACCGACACGCGGGGCGGCGTGCCGGTCAGCGGGCCGACCACCGGCGCGGCGCTGCCGATGCTGGGCGCCGGCCGCGTTACGTATCCCGGCGGCATCGGCCAGGTGCCCAGCCCCGGCGGTTCCCTCGGCCGCCACTTCGACGAGGGCGTGTTGGGCATCAGGATCGTCGGCGATGAGCTGATCGTGCAGCTCGCCGGCGGACTCAATCCGCTGACCGGCTACTACTACAACGGCTGGCAAACCTGGTACGGTCAGGGTGACCTCTTCGTCGACGTGCATGACAGCCTCGGCATCAGTCACTACGCCCTGCTGAGCGCGTGGGCCCGCGACGATGACGGCGACCCGGTCCACCTGAACCGCGGCCGGTTCAACAACTCCGAGGCGTTCCACGTCAGCGGCGGCCCCGGCGGCAGCAGCCTCGAGGGGCACTTGGTCGATCTACGCACCAATGGCGACGTCGCCACCACCGGAGGCAATGGCTCGTACAACAGCAACAATGCCCCCGCCGGGCTCGACATCCGCGCCTTCGCGCAGAACGGCGACGACCTGGGCGACGCGGCGCTCGCCCACCGCAGCATCAGTGACCTCGGACAAACCTGGTATATCCAGACCTGGAGGCTCGACCTCGGCGATCTGTCGCCGGACGGCACGTTCGACCTCGGCCTGCACGCGGCCATGAGCTGCGGCAACGACCAGATCGGCGGCCTGTACTCCGTGCCCGAGCCGGGGATGCTCGTGCTGACGCTGCTGGGCGTGGTGGCGCATCGCCTCCGTCGGCCGGCGTAACCTCCCGGGGCAAAGCGGAATGCGAACGACGCCCCACCTCGCCCGTTCGGCGGGGTGGGGCGTTGGCATGTCCGGTGCCCGCGGCACAGACGAATCGTCTGTGCTCCACCAGCCGGCGGGGTGGGGCGTTGGCATGTCCGGGGCCGCGGCACAGACGAATCGTCTGTGCTCCACCAGCCGGCGGGGCGGGGGCGGGATGTTCTGTGCCAGCGGATGTGCGTCCGCGGCGCGCGGCGCGGTCGCCTATCCAACCCCCTGCCCGTTTGTCCTACCTGACGTATACTGTGCGCTGGCCGGGTGACCCGGCCGAGGAGCTTTGGTCATGACGCCGCGCGCTGCGACTTTTCTCGTGGCCTGTTTGAGTCTGGCGGGTTTGTGCGGCTGCCAGCGGCAGTTCACGCGTGAGCACTTCGAGCTGATCCGCGTGGGCAGCGATAGCCGGGAAGATGTCCGCCACATGCTCGGCAAGCCGACCGCCGACCTGGACGAGCAGTGGCTGTACGATGACCTCGACCAGCACTGCACGGCCGTGATCTACTACGACAACGATGGCCGGGTGCTCGGCAAGCAATGGATGGACTCGCGGACCGGCGAGTGGGAGGGCCGCAACCCGCACGCCAACGAGCCGCCGGCCGGCACGACGCGCGAGCGCCGCAAGACCACGACGCGGATCGATGAAGACTAGAGGCCGGTTGTAGGCTGGGCGGACATGTCCACCGCCGGCCGCGTGGCTGACTTTCTCGGTCTTCGCCGCAGCATCGTCGGGCTGCTGGCGATGGTCATTCTGGTCGGCGTCGGCGAAAAGCTCGCCGAGCGCTTCCTGCCGGTTTACATTACCGCTCTGGGCGGCACCGCCCTGGCCGTGGGCCTACTCAACGGCCTCGACAACCTGCTCTCGGCGCTCTATTCGTTCCCCGGCGGGTATCTCTCCGATCGACTCGGCCACAAGCGGGCGCTGTTCATCTTCAACCTGATCGCGATGGGGGGCTTTCTGATCGTCATTTTCATCCCGGCCTGGCCCGCCGTCATCGTCGGCGCGGTCTTCTTCCTGTCGTGGACGGCGATCTCGCTGCCCGCGAGCATGAGCCTGGTGGCGCGGGTGCTGCCGAGCAAGCAACGCACGATGGGCGTGGCGCTGCATTCGCTCGTGCGGCGAATCCCGATGGCCATCGGACCACTCATCGGCGGGTTGTTCATCGATCACTGGGGCGAACGCACCGGCGTGCGACTGGCATTCGTCGGCGCCCTGGCGATGGCGGTCGTCGCGATTCTCCTGCAACAGCTCCTCATCGAGGACGACCGGGCCAGGCGCCCGGCGCCGGAGCGGGCCGCCGCCACGCCGCGGCCGTCGCGGCGAGACGCCTGGCACGCGCTGAATCCGGCCCTGCGAAACTTGCTTTTCTCTGACATTCTCATTCGCTTCTGCGAGCAAATCCCGTACGCGTTCGTCGTGCTCTGGTGCTACCGCGTCATTGCGTCGCCGGTCAGCGGCTTCGAGTTTGGCATTTTGACGACCGTCGAGATGGCGACCGCGGCCCTGCTCTACATTCCCGTGGCGTACCTCGCGGATCGCGCCGGCAAGAAACCGTTCGTGCTGGCGACGTTCGTGTTCTTCACGCTCTTTCCCCTGGCGCTGCTCTTCTGCCAGTCCTTCTGGCCGCTCGTGGCGGTCTTCGTGCTGCGCGGCCTCAAGGAGTTCGGCGACTCAACCCGCAAGGCCCTCATTCTCGATCTCGCCCCGCCGGGGCGCGAGGCCCTGACCTTCGGCACGTACTACCTGATCCGCGACACGGTCGTCTCGATCGCTGCATTCGGCGGGGCATTCCTGTGGGAGATCAGCCCGGCGACGAACTTCGTCACCGCGTTTGGGTTCGGCGTGCTCGGCACGGTGTGGTTTGCACTCCGCGGCCGCGATTTGGGTTCGCCGGTTCCGCGGACCGCAGCGTGCGACGGCGCGCGGAAATAGCCCTCCGCCCCGAACAAGCGGCGCGCTGTCACGGGCATTATCACAGATGCCGATTGTGGCGATAATATCCAGCGAAACGTCTGTCAGTCCGGCTGCCGTAGACCCCCACGGAAGCCTTTGGAAAGCACCTGCATGATCCCAGCCCGTTCGATCGAGCGCCTGATTGCGTACCGCCGGCTGCTCCAACGCCGCGCGGAAGACGGTAAGCCACGCATCTACTCGCATGAATTGGCCGAACTGGCGGGGATCACGTCCGTGCTCGTGCGGCGCGATCTGATGCTGATCGGGTTCAGCGGCAGCTCGGCACGCGGCTACGACGCGGCCGCCCTCATCGACAAGATCGCTGAGGTACTCGAGTCCCGCAGCCTGCCGGGAATCGCCTTGCTGGGCATCGGCTCGTTGGGGCGCGCGATCCTCAAGTACTTGGCCGCGATCCACCCGGAGTTGCCGGTGGTCGCCGCGTTCGACACGGTGCCGGAGAAGGTGGGCGGCTACGCGGACGGGTGCCGCTGCCATCCGATGTCGGACCTCGAGCGTGTCATCCGTGCGCAGCGTGTCGCGGTCGCCGTTCTGACGGTACCCGCCGACGCCGCGCAGGGCGTGGCGGACCGGCTGATCGCGGCTGGCGTGAGTGGATTGCTGAATTTCACGCCGGCGCGCCTGCGCGTCCCGGCGGATGTGTATCTCGAAGACGTGGACGTCGCGGTCTCGCTGGAGAAGGTGGTCTACTTCGCCAGAGCAGCACGCGCCGGGGCGCGCGGCGGCGCGTAACTGCCAGCGCCGCAGCTACTTACGATACTGCGGGCGGTTCCGTCATCGTCCGCGCGTCAACAAGAATCGACTGCCTGCGACGTGGCACGCGGCGTGCTGCCATTGCCCTGCGGCCAAGCCGCGTGAACAATATATAGTTCCTGGCGGCGAATGCCGCGTGGGAAAGTATGTACCCCATGAACCCTCCAGAGGCTCCGTTGGGAAACCCCCTTCCAGGCAGTAGGCGGTGGCGCGGCTGGCTGGTCTCCGCCGCGCTGGTTACGGCTGGGTTGGTGTTCGTCGGCGTGCTGGCGATGCTGCCGAAGCCGGAAATCCCGACCCCGCCGGTCCAGATTCAGCCCGTCAACGTCGAGGTGCAGCGCGTCGTCGCTGTGCCCGAATTGGCGGATACGGTCGAGCTGACGGGCGTCGTCGAGCCGCTGCGCATCGTCAAGGTGGCGGCCGAAGTCGCCGGCCGGCTGGAGCGCTTTGGCGCGCGCGCGAAGGAAGCGAGCTGGCAGGGGCGGACGTTCGCGGCCGGGTCGCCGGTCGCGGAGGGTGAGCCTGTCTCGGCGGGCGATACGCTCGTGTATCTGAACAAGGACCTGCTCCAGGCGCGCTCCGATCGCGCGCGGGCGCAGTTTGATTACGACGAACGCGAGTATCTCCGCCTGCTGGACTTGTTCGAGCGCGGCAGCACATCGAAGACCGAACTGGACGATGCCCGCACCCACCGCGAGCTGAGCCGCGCGTCGCTCGACGAAGCCACGCGCGAGTTTGAACGGGCCACGCTCCAGGCCCCCCTGACCGGGCTGCTGAATCGCTGGCCGATGGAGCTGGGTGAATACGCCAGTCCCGGCGACGTCGTCGCCGAACTCGTCGAGCTGCACACGGTCCACGTCGTGGTGGATGTCCCCGAGCGCGACGTGGTGTGCCTGAACGTCGGCGACCGCGTGGACGTGTTCACGGTCGAATCCAACGGCACGCCGCGCATCGGCGAGATCACGTTCATCAACGCCCTGGCCGACGAGCAGACCCGCACGACGCGGATCGAGCTGACGGTCGGCAATGACACGGGTCGGCTGCGCAGCGGGCAGATTGTCCGGGCGCGTCTGACGCGCCGCGTGCTGCGTGACGTGGTGATGGTCCCGCTGGCGGCGGTGATTCCCCTCGAGCGCGGCCGCGAGGTGTACGTCGTCGAAGACGGCCGGGCCCAGCGGCGGCTGGTCGAGCTGGATTTTCTCAAGGGCCGCGAGGTGCGCGTGCTCGACGGCGTGCAGCCGGGTGACCTGCTCATCGTCGCGGGCCACCGGCTGGTCGGCCCCGGGCAGCCGGTCCAGGTCGTGGCCGAGCAACCGGCGACGGCCGGCACTCCGCCGGGATCCGGCCAGGAGACGGCCCGGCTGGATCGCACGTCCCCGCCACCGCAACCCTGAGTTCACCGACCCGAACCCGCGCCCATGATTCTCTCCGATGCCGCCATCCGCAACCGCACGACCGTCGGCGTGCTGATTTTCCTGATCGCGACGTTCGGCGTTTACAGCTACGTCACGCTGCCGCGCGAGGCATCGCCGGACATTCCGGTGCCGCTCATCCTCGTGACGACGCCGTATGAAGGCGTGGCGCCGCAGGACATCGAGTCGTCGATCACGATCAAGATTGAGAAGGAGTTGGCCGGGCTGAAGGGGGTGAAGGAGATTCGCTCGTCGAGCAGCGAGGGGATGTCGGTTATCTCGATCGAGTTTCTGCCGCATATCCAGATCGACGACGCGATGCAGTATGTGCGTGACCGGCTGGAGCGCGCCAAGCCCGATCTGCCGGAGGACGCCGAGGAGCCCACGCTCACCGAGATCAACTTCGCCGACTTTCCGATCGTGATGATCAACCTGAGCGGCGACATTTCGCCGGTGCGGCTGAAGCTGATCGCGGACAAGCTGGAGGAGGTGCTCGAGGCGATCCCCGGCGTGCTGAATTGCACGCTGCTGGGGGCGCTGGAGCGCGAGATTCGCGTGGAGATCGACCAGGACAAGCTGGCCGCCTATGGTCTGACGATCCCCGAGATTCTCAGCCTGGTGCCGTCGGAGAACGTCAACATCTCGGCCGGCGGCCTGGAAACGCCGGGGACCAAGTTCAACGTCCGCGTGCCGGCGGAGTTTGTCGAGCCGGACGAGGTCAACGCGCTGGTGCTCGCCGTGCGCGACGGCCGGCCGATCTATCTCACCGACGTCGCCAGCGTGAACGACACGTTCAAGGACCGGCTCAGCTTCTCGCGGCTGGGCAATGGCGGCGCCGCCGACCCGCCGCTGCCCATGTCCGACACCATCACGCTGATGGTCCAGAAGCGTGTCGGCGAGAACATCATCTTCATTTCGGAAGCGGTCAAACGGGTGCTCGACGAGTTTCGCCAGCGGGTCCCGGCGGGGGTGCGCTTCGACATCACGCTCGATCAGTCGAAGGACATCCGCAGCATGGTCGCCGATCTGGAGAACAACCTCGCCTCCGGCATGATCCTGGTCGTCGTCGTGCTGCTGATCTTCACGGGCTGGCGGCCGAGCCTGATCGTCGCGACCGAAATCCCGCTCAGCATGATGCTCAGCTTCGCCACGCTCCAGATGCTGGGCTACACGCTCAACATGATCGTGCTGTTCAGCCTGGTGATGGCGGTCGGCATGGTCGTCGACAACGCGATCGTCATCGTCGAGAACATCTATCGCCACTATACGCTGCTGCGGCCCGAAAGCGGGACGGACGCGGCCCGGAGGGCGCACGCAGCCCGCGTGGGGGCGGCGGAAGTGGCGTGGCCGGTGATTACGTCGTGTTTCACGACCGTCGCCGCTTTCGCGCCGATGATCTTCTGGCCGGGGATCATGGGCGCGTTCATGAAGTACCTGCCGATCACGCTCATCATCACGCTGCTTTCGTCGCTGCTGGTCGCCCTCATCGTCAACCCGATGCTCAGCTCCGTCTTCGTCCGCGGCCGGTTGCGCGAGGCGCACCAGCAGAGCTGGTTCATGCGCGGCTATCGGCGGGCCCTGCAAACTGCCCTCACGCACCGCATCACCACGCTGACGCTGACCGTCCTGCTGCTGGTCGGCATGGCCATGCTGTACGGCCGCCAGGCGCATGGCGTCGAGCTGTTCCCCGAGATCGACCCCCGCCGGGCGATCGTCAACATCCGCTGTCCGCAGGGCACCAACATCCGCGAGACCGATCGGATTGCGCGGCTGATCGAGGAGCGGCTGCGGCCGTTCGCCGCGGAGATCGAGCGCGTCATCAGCAACGTCGGCGCGGGAGCGGGCGGCTACGACGCCTCGCTGGCGGGCGGCAGCGGCGAGCACCAGGCGGATATCACGCTGACGTTTTACGACTATGAGGTCCGCCGGCGGCCGTCCCGCGAGGTGTTGGCCGAAATCCGCGCGGCGCTCGCCGACCTCGCCGGCGCGGAGATCAAGGTCGCCAAGGAAGAGGACGGTCCGCCCACGGGCACCCCGGTCAGCGTGCGTCTGATCGGCGAGGATTTCGCGGTGCTCGAGCAGTTCGCCCAGGACGTCCGCCAACGCATCGCGGATGTGCCCGGCCTGGTCAACCTGCGCAGCGATCACGAGGCCACGCGCCCAGAGCTGTCGTTCCGCGTCGATCGCCGGCGGGCGACGCTGCTCGGCGTCAACACCATGATCGTGGGCAATTTCATCAAGACTGCGGTCTTTGGCTCCGAAGTCGGCAAGTATCGCCAGTTCAACGACGAGTACGACATCACTATCCGTCTGCCGGAGTCGCAGCGGACGACCATCGACGACCTGTTGCGGCTGCGCGTCCCCAACAATCACGGGGCCGCGGTCCCGCTCAGCTCGCTCGGCGAATTCCAGTACACCGGCGGCTACGGCACGATCAGCCGCGTCAACCAGCGGCGCGTCATCACGCTCAGCGCCGATGCGGAAGGACGGCTGAGCACCGAAGTGCTCGCGGACGTGCAGCGCCGCCTGGGCGACTTGAGTCTGCCGCTGGGCTACGAGCTGCGCTACGCCGGCGAAAAAGAAGAGCAGGACAAGGCTCAGGCCTTCCTGGGCAAGGCCTTTCTCATCGCACTGCTGCTGATCGTGCTGATCCTCGTCGCCCAGTTCAATACGCTGACCATGCCGCTGATTATCATGAGCACGGTCGTGCTCACGCTCATCGGCGTATTCGCGGGGCTACTGATGCATGCCATGCCGTTTGGGATCATCATGACCGGCATCGGCGTCATCAGCCTGGCGGGCGTAGTGGTGAACAACGCCATTGTCCTGCTGGACTACACCCAGTTGCTCCGGCGGCGCGGGATGGACTTGGTGCCGGCCGCAGTCGAGGCGGGTGCGACGCGCCTGCGGCCCGTGCTGCTGACCGCCGGCACAACCATCCTGGGCCTGATCCCAATGGCCTCTGGCGTCAGCTACGACTTCCACAAGATGGCGTGGGCGCTGAAGAGCGAATCCGCCCAGTGGTGGGCCAGCATGGCCATCGCCATGATCTATGGACTCGGCTTCGCGACCATACTGACGCTGGTCGTCGTGCCGACGCTCTACATCTCACTGATGCGCCTCGCGGAACGGCTCGGTGTCCGCGCGCCTGGCGTCACTGCGGCGACAACAGCGCCACAAACGGGTTGATATCGTCGAAATCCACGTCGCCGTCGCCGTCGCCGTTGAGAATACTGCAGTCCGGATACGCCGCCTGATACGCAACCGGGTCCGACAGGGCCAACACGAAGGGGTTGATTTTGGTGGGCAGGATGCCCGTCCTGCCCTCGGCAGCTTCCAGCCGGCATTGCACTTGTCGGGCGTACACTTGACGAGCCGCTGCGGAGAGCGAACGACGCGCCGCCAATGTCCAGTTGCGTCGATCGGCCAAGGCGGTAAAGCGATACGGGTAAGAACGCTCTCGGCCCCGTTTTCCGCGTGAGTCTCCGCCGCCGACGGTGGTACCATAGTCCGGCCAGTTCGGAGCCGACCCATGGATCCGCGGAACGCAGGCAGCCAGTTCCAGAGTGACCGCGCCCGGCGCATCGAGACCGTCCTCGAGGACGTGCTGCGCCGCCGACAGGCCGGCGAGTCGCTGCCGGACGACGCCGTCCTCGCCGCCCACCCCGACCTGATGCCCGAACTGGCCGAGAGGCTGAGGGGGCTGACGCTGACCGAGGTGACGATGGAACAGGATGGTGCGTCCGCCGTCACACTCAGCAGCCCAGCCGTGATACGCGAAGCAGCCGCCGATGCGGGCGCTGCCGCACCTAGCGAGACGTCGACATGGGAGAAACATGCAGCCGAAGAAGAACTCCTGCCTCCGTCCGACGCATTCCCGGATTACCAGGTCGTGCGGCGGATCAGCCGCGGCGGGCAGGGCGTCGTCTATGAGGCCGTCCAGACCGGCACGCGCCGCAAGGTCGCCCTGAAGGTTCCGCGCGAGGGTCCGTATGCAACTCCCGCGGCCCGGCGGCGATTCGAGCGTGAGATCGAGCTGGTCGCGCAACTCAAGCACCCCAACATCATCACCATCTTCCACTCCGGGCAGACCCGCGATGGCCGCCCGTTCTACGTCATGGACTACATCCGCGGCGTGCCGCTGACGACCTACGTCCGCGAGAAGAAGCCGCCGCTGGAGGACGTGCTGCGGCTGTTCTCGACCGTGTGCGAGGCAGTGCAGTACGCCCACCAGCGGGGCGTGATCCACCGCGACCTGAAGCCGTCGAACGTCCTCGTCGATTCGGCGGGCGTGCCGCGGCTATTGGACTTCGGGCTGGCGAAGCGGCTGGCGTCGCCGGCCGACCCGCTGGTATCGATCAGCGCCGAGGTGGTCGGCACGCTGCCCTATATGAGTCCGGAGCAGGCGCGGGGCAATCCCGACGAGATTGACACGCGGACGGATGTTTATTCGCTGGGCGTGATGCTTTACGAGATGCTGACCGGGCACTACCCGTACCCGGTGGCCGGCCGGATGGCGGACGTGCTGCTGCACATCGCCGAGACGGCGCCCACACCGCCCAGCCGGCGCTGGACGCCGCAGTCGGGCGTGACGCGCCGCAGCAGCCGGCGGCTGCGCGAGGGGCAGTGCCCGATCGACGACGAGGTGCAGACGATCGTGCTGAAGGCGCTGGCCAAGGAGCGCGAGCGGCGTTACGCCGGCGCGCTGGACCTGGCCCGTGACATCGGACACTACCTGGCCGGCGAGCCGATCGAAGCCCGGCGTGACTCGGCCTGGTACGTCCTGCGGAAGACGCTGCGGCGGTATCGCGCGCCGTTGAGCATCGCCGCCGCCTTCGCGGTGCTGCTGGTCGGTTCGACGATCAGTCTTGGGGTGCTCTACCGAAATCAGAGCCGCGCCCGTGCGGAAGAGGCTCGGCAACGTCAACTCGCGGACGACGCGCGCGTACAGGCCGAGCAGGCGCGCGAGCGGGAGTCCGAGCAGCGGCTGCTGGCCGAACAGCGTGCCAAGGAGACCGAGCAGGTGGCGGCGTTCCAGGCGTCGCAACTGTCGGAGATCGACGCGCCGCTCATGGGCGTGCGACTGCGGCGGGGGATCATCCAGATGCGCCGCGTCGCGCTGGAGGCCCGCGGGCTGGAGGCGGAGGCGGTCGAGGCGTCGCTGAAGGAACTGGAATCGGCGCTGGACGGCGTGAACTTCACGAACGTGGCCCTGGAGACGCTGGACGAGAACATTTTCGACCGGGCGCTGGCCACGCTCGAGAAGGACTTTGCGGACCAGCCGCTGGTCAAGGCCTGGCTGCTACAGACCGTGGGGGACACGCTCCGCGACCTGGGCCTGCTGGACAAGGCGACGGCCCCGCAGACCCAAGCGCTGGAAATCCACCGCCGCGTGCTGGGCGACGAGCACCCGGACACGCTGGGCTCGATCAACAACATGGGCTTACTGCTCGATGCGCAGGGCAAACTCGCCGAGGCCGAGCCGTACTGGCGCGAGGCGCTGGAGACGCACCGCCGCGTGCTGGGCGACGAGCACCCGGACACGCTGATCTCGATCGGCAACATGGGCGGCCTGCTCCGAGCGCAGGGGAAACTCGCCGAGGCCGAGCCGTACGTCCGCGAGGCGCTGGAGACGCACCGCCGCGTGCTGGGCGACGAGCACCCGGACACGC
>CAYMXT010000011.1:5672-25611 GCA_964394415.1 uncultured Planctomycetales bacterium | reverse complement strand
CAACATGGGCGGCCTGCTCCGAGCGCAGGGGAAACTCGCCGAGGCCGAGCCGTACTGCCGCGAGGCATTGGAGAAGCGTCGCCGCGTGCTGGGCGACGAGCACCCGGACACGCTGATCTCGATCCACAGCATGGGCTGCCTGCTGCTGGCGCAGGGCAAGCACACCGAGGCCGTCGCGCTGCTGACGCCCGCCGAGCCGGCCGCCCACCGGGCGTTCACCGGCGGGAACGCCCGGGCTCTCGGTCGATTCCTCACGGTGCTGGGCTGGTCGCGGGCGGCCCTCGGCGACCATGCCGCTGC
The DNA here is from genome assembly GCA_964394415.1 of uncultured Planctomycetales bacterium. Classification (GTDB taxonomy): domain Bacteria; phylum Planctomycetota; class Phycisphaerae; order UBA1845; family Fen-1342; genus JAGVEP01. The sequence goes on along the minus strand of CAYMXT010000011.1, from coordinate 25,311 downwards.
GGAGGCCAACCTGATCGAGGCGCAGGCGATCGTCAGCGCGGCCCAGGCGGCCACGCCGTGGGACCGCGCGGCAGCGCTGACCGGCCTAGTGGAGCTGTACGAGAGCTGGCATGGTGCCGAGCCGAACGGGGGCTACGACGCCAAGGCCGCCGAGTGGCTGGCCCGGCTGGCCCAACCGCCGGGCGAGCCGGCGACGCAAGCTCCGACGACTCGCCAAGCGGCGGAGCGGGGGCCGTAAGACGAAACCGGTCGGCCAGAGGCAGCGATGGCGGGCACGCGCGACGACCAGACCCGCGCTGTGATCGACGCCTGCATCGACCAGATGGTCGTCTGGCAGTCCGTTGAGAAAGCACGAGAACGACCGCGTGTTCTGGTCCTCTACGGCCGGTACGAAGCCCGGCCGCTACCGACGCCGGAACGCCCGGCCGCTACTGCGAGAGCAGCGCGACGAAGGGGTTGATGTCGTCGAAGTTCACCAGTCCGTCGTCGTTGCAGTCGCCGTTTAGATAGTAGCAGTCCGGGAAAGCCGCCAGATAGCCGGCCTGATCGGTCAGCGCCAGCACAAAGGGGTTGATGTCGCTGAAGTCCACGACTCCGTCGCAGTTCAAGTCGCCCGGCATCAGCGGCGGCGGCATGGCTGGGACGTGCATCACGATGCAGTGCAGCGCCCCGGCGGCGTTGATGATGCTGGAACAGTTGATCTGCCAGATTGTGTAGCCGGGCAGGGCCGCCTGGAACACGCCGAGCGCCTGGGCATCCTGGCTCGTGTACGATCCGCCGAATTTCGAGATGAAGCACTGGTTATTCAGGATGACGGCGTTGGTGTAGGTATAGTGTGCGCCCGATTTCCAGCCGGGCGTGCGGTAGACCGTGTAGCCGCGGCCCAACAAGTCGGTGACGGCACCCTCGGTGATTGTGTAGGGTTGCCCCGTCGCAGGCTGGTATTGTCCGACCAGAACCTTGTAGTCGGCCAGCGGAAACATCCACATGTCGATGTGCCGCGTCGAATCGAAGCTGGTCGGGAATCCAGTGTAGATCGTGAGGTCGAGGTTCTGGTAGGCCAGATACAGGTCTTTGACGTCCTGCGCGCTCAGCCCCGGGTTTTCGTCCAGAATCAGCGAGCTCATGAAGGCCTCGCCGTTGCCGAACAGGTGGAAGTTGCCGCCGCCGTGGGTCAGCGGGATGTCGTACTGTTGGACACTCCACAGACCGGCCAGATAGTCGTTGAAGGCATCGTCATTGGGGCGCGGCCGGTTGTAGACATGGTCGATGATGTTCCGCGCATCATCCTCGTAGATGAAACGCGGGCCGTAGTCGCGAATCCAGACGGTGTCAGTGATGCGGACCACGAACTGTACGCGGCTCATCACGGCGCCGGCGCTAGTGAGCGTGTTGGTGGCCGTCGTTCGCTCGGAGGTGCTGTCCACCACCACCCACACCGTGGCGTTCGGGTCATTCTGCGTGATCTTGACCGTCATCTCCGTCAGAATCGTCTCGTAGGCCTCCCACGCGATGAACAGGCCCGCCGCCGGGGCGTATTCCGGCGGACAGTACACCTGCCCGGTCGGCGGAGCGCGAAAACCGGCCGGGACCCGCGGCCGCGGCAGCCGCTCTTCCTCCGGCGTCAGGAACGCCGGGAGCGGCTGGCGGTTGTCGGCGTCACGCCAGGTCTGTGCAAACTCGTCGCGGGCGGCGCCCGTTTGCGCGGCGGCCGCCACGACCAGAGACAAGCCCAAAATCAGCCCTGCTAAGTACCTCACAGCGCTCTCCTTCGCGGCCCGTACACCCCAACCTCACATTCTCTCGCGCGGCGCACCCGGGCGCCAGACAGAAAGGCACCCGGGGCGCAGGGGTGAATTCGGCCCGCACCGGCTACGGGCAGCTCCCGGCGGACAGGCAATCCACCAGCGGGTTGATGTCCGCGAAGTCCACTGTGCCGCTGCTGTCAACGTCCGCGTTGTAGAAATGGCAGGCTGGATACTGGTTGTAGTACTCCGTTTCGCCCATGCTCAGGGCCAGAACGAAGGGGTTGATATCGTCAAAATCCACCACGCCGTCGCAGTTCAGATCGCCGCGCCCGGCCCCGGCGCCGGTGTTCACGATCAGATGGCCGGCGTTGCTGACCAGCACTCCGCACGCGTCCGTCACGCGGCAGTCGTACCAGCCGGCCTGGTCGGCAGTGACGGCGGAGATGAACAGGTTGGCCGTCGTGGCGCCGTAGATGTTGCCGCCGTTGCTCAGATCAGCGCCGTTGTAGCGCCAGCGGTACGTGAGCGGCGGGTTGCCGCTAGCCGTCACGTGAAAGTCGGCGTTCTCACTTTCCATGACCGTCTTGTCTTGTGGATGACTGGTGATCGACACCGCTGGGTACACGTAGAGGGTGGCGTAGTCTGACTGGCCCAGGCACCCGTCCGAAAGGTTGGTCACCAGGCAGTTGTAGAACCCATTGGAGTCGGCCGGCGTCACGTTGACGAGTGTGAGCGTGGCGGTCGTCGCGCCGAAAACATGGACGCCGTCATCCACCAGCGGCGTGGAGCTGATCCGCCACTGATATCCAGGGTTCGGAATGTTCACCGCGACGGTAAACGGCACGGTCGCACCCTGACAGACGTTCTGGCTCGCCGGCTGCTGCGTAAACAGCGGCACGACGCAGGGGGGGTAGTCCCAGCCGAAGGCGTCGAAAGTGTCCTTGTCCGACTGGGCGAAGTAGTTCGGGTAGCGGGTCTCACCCTCGGAGGTGGCCGGGTCCATTTGGCCGATCGAGGGTGACTGCTCGCGGAAATGGCTGGCTTGCCAGGGGTTGCCATCCGACATGCGGTATTCGACCGAGATCAGGTCGGTATTTACGTCGTCGTCGGGGTTGTTGTAATCCACCAGCCGGGCCGTGGTCTGAAATTCTGCCAGGGTGTCGGGGTTGTAGTCGCCGGCGCCGTCGGTGCGCTGAAAACGGAACAGGTCGAGGGCCGTGAATTCCACACCCGTGAACCCGTCCGCGCCCGAGACGAACCCCATCGCGTGACCCGTTTCGTGGACCGCCACGTCCACGAAGGACATCGCCGAAACGCCATTCGAAGGATCATAATCAAACGTGAACTGGGTATTGTAGGTCATGCTGGCGACGTTGCCGGTCACGCTAAGTCCCAAAGCCTTGTAGTTGGCCTTGGGGATATCAACAACGCTGTAGTTGGTAACGGTGCCCGTGCTGCCGTCGAAGCGGACGGGGCAAGTGCTGCCGGCCGGCAGCCACGCCTGAAGCGTGTCATTGGAGTCCATCCCGAAGCCGGAAGTGAACTGTGTGCGCGTGGTCGTGTAGGAGGCGTTGTTGACGTACGCCGGGGAAGTCGAACCGATCACGTCCGGGTTGCCCATGTTCTGGAAGCTGACGGAAATCGTGATCGTAATCGCGTCGCCGAACAGGCTCTCCAGGTACGCTTCGACCGTGCCGAGCGCCGTGACGGCCTGCGACGGTACAGAGCCGTCCGTCTGGAACACGATGTTGAATCCCCGCGCGCCGGGACTGTTGTCGATGATCTGCGTGTGGCCCCCGGCCATGGCCTGGTAGTGCGCGTCGGCCCATTCCTTGAGTTCAGCGTCCGTGACGCCGAGCGCCGCCGAACTGCACATCAGCTTCCACGAATCGAACGTCTCGATGACGATCTCGCGGCCATCCGGCAGCGTCGTAACCTCGGACCCGGTGGGCACGTAGTAACTCGGCGAGTATGGCGGCCCCGCGACGTCGTCGTGGGCCACGACCGGCGCCGCGAGAGCGGCGACTGTCCAGGCCAGCCCCAGCACCGCAAACCTGCTCGTGATCCTGTGTGTGTGTTGTGTCACCATGCGCGCGTCCATCCTGCGTTGCTCCCATGCCAAACGGTTCAATGCCAGTCGAAGCCGACGTGTGGCCAAGACAGCCGCAAACAGAGAAAGTGCCGGCCGGAACCAGCCCGTGTCCGCGCACGGACACCGACGGCTCCCGGTCGCCGCGGCCAAACCAAAACTGCCGCTGCGCTAGGCAGCCTTCCCACTCACCGCGCGGAACGCCCAGCTCGGAGCGCTGACGCCCGCGTCACCATTATACTACGCAGGTATTGATGAATAGGGAAGTGCTAAGGTGTTCTCGAAAGCGCTTCCGGCGATGGTCCGCACGAATTCACATCATTCGCACCGGCGCATACTGGTTATAGGACGAAAGCGGCACGCACGTGTGGATATCTCAAGTTAACCGTCTTGTGCCGATAAGTCGTGAGTGGCAGCGCGTTGAAGCGCCACTATCATCAGAACTGCGGCGCGGTGGACTCATCCGCGAATGGGTCATTCGTCCGACGACGGGAACCCGGCCATGCGACACGCAGCTTTTTGTACATGTGCGTTGATCATCGCCGGTGGAACGGCCGGCTGCGAGCGGCAGCAGGCCGGTGGGCAGCCGAGCGCGTACCCCTACCGCGTGACGACGACCGTCGCGATGGTAACGGACATCGTCCGGCAGGTCGCCGGCGACAAGGCGGACGTGCAGGGCATCATTGGGGAGGGCGTTGACCCCCACCTGTACAAGCCCACGCGAAACGACATCGCCGCCCTTCAACGGGCGGGGGTCGTCTTCTACAGCGGCTTGTTGCTCGAGGGGAAGATGGCGGACGCCTTGGCACGTGTCGCGGGCGACGGCCGGCCGGTGCATGCTGTTACCGACCTGCTCGACAAGTCCTACCTGCTCCATCCTCCCGGCCAATCGGGTCACGTCGATCCGCACGTCTGGATGGACGTGAGCGCGTGGTCGCAGGCCGTCGAGGCGGTCGCGCGCGCGCTCGGCGACTTTGACCCGCGCAACCGGGCGGCTTACGCGGAAAACGCCCGGACGTACCGAGCGGACCTGGAGCAACTCGACGCGTATGTGCGGCGGGTGATTCAGTCGATCCCCGAGCGGCAGCGCGTGCTCGTGACCGCGCACGACGCCTTCAGCTACTTCGGCCGCGCGTACGGCATCGAAGTGCGCGGCATCCAGGGGATTTCGACCGAGTCTGAAGCCGGGCTGGAGGACATCAACCGGCTGGTGAGCTTTCTCGCGGAGCGCGAGATTCAGGCGATCTTCGTCGAGTCCAGCGTGGCGGAGAAGAACGTCCGGGCCTTGATCGAGGGTGCCGCGGCGCGCGGCAAGACGATCCAGATCGGCGGCACGCTGTACTCCGATGCGATGGGGCCGCCCGGCACGTATGAAGGCACGTACGTCGGCATGCTCGACCACAACGCGACGGTGATCGCCCGCGCCCTCGGGGGCGATGCGCCGGCGGGCGGCAGGGCCGGTCGCTTGCGAAGCCCGGAGTAGAATCTCCGGCACGTGGCAGAGCGCGCATGAACACGTCTGATGCAACGCGGCTCACGGTGAACGCGGTGCCGGGACGACACCCGGTGGCGACCGGCGACGAACACCCGCACTCCGCGCCGCTGTCGATTCACGATGTGACCGTGGCGTACCACCGCAAGCCGGTGTTGTGGGACGTGGACTACGACGCGCCGGCGGGCAAGCTCATCGCCATCGTCGGCCCGAATGGCGCCGGCAAGAGCACACTCCTCAAAGCAGTGCTCGACCTCGTTCCCACGGCCGCGGGGCGCGTGATGATCTACGGTCAGCCGTACCGCGACCAGCGGCGGCTGGTGGGCTACGTGCCACAGCGCGAGAGCGTGGACTGGGATTTCCCCGTCAGCGCGCTCGACGTGGTCGCGATGGGCCGCTACGGCCACCTGGGTTGGTTCAAGCCGGTCACCCGCACACACAAGCACGCCGCCCGCGACGCGCTGGCCCGCGTGGGCCTGGCGGATTTCGCGCGCCGGCAAATCAGCCAGCTCTCGGGCGGCCAGCAACAGCGCGTTTTCCTCGCGCGGGCCCTGGTGCAGGAAGCGCAGCTCTATCTGATGGACGAGCCGTTCGCGGGCGTGGACGCGGCCACCGAGAAGGCCATCGTTCAGATTTTGCACGACCTGCGCAGCGGCGGACGCACCGTGCTCGTCGTCCACCACGACATCCAGACCGTGCGCGAGTACTTCGACGAGGTGCTGCTCCTGAACATGCGCGTGGTCGCGCATGGCCCAGTCGAACAGGTCTTCACGTCGGACAACCTGCGCAAGACCTACGGCGGGCGGCTGACGCTGCTCGAAGAGGCCGCCCACGCCATCGCGCGCGGCAGCGGGCGGGAATCCCCGCCATGAGCGCGGACCTGACGTGGCCGACCGGCGAAGCCCTGCTGCGTGTGCTGACGCTGCGGGACTACAACACACGCGTGGTCGTGCTCGGCGTCAGCTTTCTTGGGCTGGCGTCCGGGCTGGTCGGGACGTTCCTGCTGCTTCGCAAGCGCGCGTTGCTCGGGGACGCGCTCAGCCACGCCACGCTGCCGGGGATCGCGCTGGCGTTCCTCGTCATGGTCGCGCTGGGCGGCACGGGCCGTTCACTGCCGGGGTTGCTTCTCGGGGCCACCATCGCGGGCGTGCTCGGGGTCGCCGGTGTCCTGCTGATCGTCCACCTGACGCGCATCAAGGAAGACGCGGCGCTGGGCATCGTCCTGAGCGCGTTTTTCGGCCTGGGCATCGCGCTGTTCGGGTTGATCCAAAACCTGGGCACCGGGCACGCCGCCGGGCTGAAATCGTTCATCTACGGCAAGACCGCGTCGATGCTGTGGAGCGATGCGGTGCTGACGATGGTGACCGCCGGCGTGGCGGCCGCCGTGTGCCTGCTGCTGTTCAAGGAATTCAAGCTCATCTGTTTTGACGCGCACTACGCCGCGGCGCAGGGCTGGCCGGTGGTCTGGCTGGACGTGGTGATGATGGCGCTCGTCGTCGTCGTCACGGTGATCGGACTTCAGGCGGTCGGGTTGATCCTGATGATTGCGCTTTTGGTGGTGCCGCCGGCGGCGGCGCGGTTCTGGACGGACCATCTGCCCACGATGCTGGCCACCTCCGGCCTGCTGGGCGCGGTCAGCGGGTTGGTGGGGGCGGCGCTCAGCGCGCTGCTGCCGCGGTTGCCGGCCGGGGCGATCATCGTCGTGGTCGCGGGCGTGTTCTTTCTCATCAGCCTGCTGTGCGGCCCGGCGCGCGGCCTCGTGCCGCGCTTCCTGGATCGGCGTCACCTGACCGCGAAAGTGGCCCAGCTCAACCTCCTGCGCGCGATGTATGAGTTGGTCGAAGTGGCCGGCCAGGGCGCGCCGCCGGTGGACCGCCCGGCGTTGCTGCGACACCGCACGTGGTCGTCCCATGAGCTGAGTCGTGCGCTGACCGCGGCCCGCCGGGCGGGTTTGGTTGCGCCCGCGGCGGGGGCGAGTTTCGTGCTGACGGCGTCCGGTGCGGCGGCGGCCTGGCGTGCCGCCCGCAACCACCGGCTTTGGGAGCTGTTCCTGATTGCACACGCGGACATCGCCCCCAGCCAGGTCGATCGGGTCGCCGATGAGGTGGAACACGCGGTAGACGCCAGTTTGCTGGCAGCGCTGGAGCGGCAGCTTGCGGAGCGGTATCCCGACCTGGCCGTGCCGCCGAGTCCGCACCGCCTGGTGCCGCCATGACGCCGCTGGCGTGGATCGACTGGCTGCCGCTCGATACGTGGACGGTGCTTGTCGCCGCCGCGAGCGCGCTCTCCTGCGCGCTGCTTGGCACGTTTCTCGTACTGCGCCGGATGAGCATGATGGGGGACGCGATCAGCCACGCCGTGCTGCCCGGCCTCGCGGTGGCGTTTCTGCTGACGGGCAGTCGCGACAGCCTGGTCATGCTGATCGGCGCCGGGGTGGTCGGTCTGCTCGCGGCTCTTTTCACACAGTGGGTCCATAGTGCCGGCCGCGTCGAGCAAGGCGCGGCGATGGGCGTCGTATTCACGATCCTCTTCGCGAGCGGGCTGATCCTGATCCGGCAAGCCGCGGACGACGTGGACCTGGACCCCGACTGCGTCCTGTACGGAGCCATCGAGCTGGTCGCGCTCGATACGGTGCCCATCCTCGGCCTGGACGTGCCGCGCGCCCTGCTGACGACCGGTGGCGTCTTCCTGCTCGACCTGTTGTGCGTCCTGCTGCTGTACAAGGAATTGAAGCTCGCCGCGTTCGACCCAGCGCTGGCGACGACCCTCGGCTTCAACGCCAACCTCCTGCACTATCTGCTCATGACGCTCGTCGCGATCACGACCGTGGTCGCGTTCGAGAGCGTCGGCAGCATCCTGGTTGTGGCGATGCTCATCGTCCCGCCCGCCGCGGCGCACCTGCTCACCGATCGCCTCGGCCGCATGTTGGTCCTCAGCCTGATCTTGGCAGCCGCGAGCGCGGGTCTCGGCCACCTCGCCGCACTCACCGCCCCCGGCTGGGTCGGCTTTCCCGGCGTGAGTACGAGCACCGCGGGCATGATGGGGGTCGTGGCCGGCGTGCTGTTCGCGGCGGCCATGCTCTTTTCGCCGCGCCACGGACTCCTCAGCAAGCTGTTGCACCGCCTGGGTCTCGCCGTCCGCATCGTACGCGAGGACGTGCTCGGATTGCTGTACCGCCTGGACGAGCTGGGCGCGGCCGCCGCACTGCCACGCAATGCCGCCGGCCTCCGCCGCGGAATCGGGGCCGGACCGCTGTTGACGGAGCTGGCGTTGCGCTCGCTGCGCCGGCGGGGCGAGGTCGAGCCGACGGCGGGGGCATACCGGCTCACGCCCGCAGGCCGCACTACGGCACAGGGGCTCGTCCGCACGCACCGGCTCTGGGAGACATACCTGGGCCAGTTCCTCGGTCTGCCGCCGGACCACTTGCACGAAACCGCGGAACGGCTGGAGCACGTCACCGGCGCCGCGCTTCAGACGGAACTCGCCGAGAGCCTGGGCTATCCGGCGGAGGACCCGCAGGGCAAACGCATCCCCGGTGGTCAGTAGCGCCGCCGCGCCGTATCATCCCCGCCGGACGCGAAGCGCAGCAGACGTGCGGAGTGCGGTATGGACGGCGGAAAACCGCGGTATCAGCGGGTCATCCTTAAGCTCAGCGGCGAGGGTCTGTGTCCGCCCGGCGGCAGCGGGCTTCAGCGGGCCGCGCTCGAACGCGTCGCCGGCGAGCTCGTCGAGGCGGCCCGGCTGGGTGTGCAGATCGGGGTGGTCTGCGGCGGCGGCAACTTCTTTCGCGGTGCGCAGTTCGCGGACGAGCTCGGCGTCGAGCGGGCCACGGCCGACTACATGGGCATGCTCGCCACGGTGCTGAACGCGGTCGCGCTTCAGGATACGCTCGAACGCCTGGGCCAGCCGACGCGCGTGCAAAGCGCCCTGGCGATCACGCGCGTCTGTGAGCCGTTTGATCGGCAGCACTGCCTGCGCCACTTTGCCAAGGGTCGCGTCGTGATTCTCGCCGCCGGGACGGGCAATCCGCACGTCACCACCGACTCGTGCGGGGCGATGCGTGCGGCGGAGCTGAAGGCGGACCTGCTGGCGAAGGCCACAAAGGTTGACGGCGTGTACGACGACGACCCGGCCCGCAACGCGCAGGCGAAACGGTTCGAGACGGTGACCTACGACCAGGTCATCGACGGCCGGCTGCGCGTCATGGACGTCAGCGCGACCGAGCTCTGTCAGCAGTACAACATTCCGGTCATCGTCTTCAACCTCTTCAAACCCGGCACTTTCCGCCGGATCTTGCTCGGCGAGCCGCTCGGCACGCGCATGGGCCCGGCATGACGCGGACGGGCTGGCGCGACCCGCACCAGTGGCGGCTGTGGCTCACGGGCCTCGTCGGCAGCCGCTATGACGGCCTGCACCACTTCCATGTTGTGACGCCCGGCGTGCTGCTGCGCTGCGGCCAGCCGCACGTCCGCGACCTCGATTGGATTCGCACGACGCACGGTCTGCGGACGATCGTGTGTGCTCGCGGCGGCACGCGGCACCCACTGCGCGGCCGCTGGTTTCGGCGCGAGCGGGCGTATTGCGCGCAACACGGGATTCACCTCGAGCACATGCCCTTCTCCGACGCCGCGATGCCGCCTGGAGATATATTCGAGCGGTTCCTGTCGCTCGTTTGCCGGCCGGAGCGCCGGCCGGTGCTCGTGCATTGCGAGCAGGGGTTTCACCGCACGGGCATTCTCTGCGCGGCGTACCGTCTCCGCGTCTGCAACTGGTCGCTGGAACAAGCGCTGGCGGAACTGCGCTCGACCGGCTTCGAGTTCGAACGCCCAAAACGCCGGGCGTTGGTCGACGCGCTCCGCGTGTGGTTCGAACGAGAACCAAAAGTGGAGCGCGAATGCGGCACCACCGGCCTTGGTATCCGTGATAATCAGTAGTGTCCCCTTAAAAAAGGGGACACTACTGATTTTGCCAGGGTTGGGTCGGCCCGCTGCTCTGGCGAATCAGGATCGCTCCAGGCGCAGGGCGTAGCGACGGCGGAGCGGGGGATGGCGTCGGCTGGGAGTCCGGTGAAAAAGGGTACAGGCACCGCTGAAAGCCCCACTGGCGCTGCCCCGAGAGCGGTTTGCCGCGGCGCCAGTCCCGCTTCTCAACGGACTGCTGGTGTAGTGACTCAGAATTGCCGCAGCGTATCTGGGTGGGGAGCATGGGCCTCGGGCCCGTGCGAAGCCCGGCGCACCGGGACACGGGCCGGAGGCCCATGCTCCCCATACGATGCGATTGTTGAGAGGCACCACACTAAAGGTGCTCGTGCCGCGAGGTGCTCGCCAGGTGGACGGTCTTGCGGCTCAAATCGTGAAACGCCCGAACGTAACGCACCGTGCCGGAGTGGGCCCGCATCACCACCGAATGCGTGATCGCAATGTGCCCGTTGATCCGTACGCCGTGCAACAGCGAGTTGTCGGTGATGCCGCTGGCGACGAACACAATGTCCTCGCCGACCGCCATGTCGGACGTGACGAAGTTCCGCTTCATCATGTCGCCGTACCCCTCGGCTTCGAGCCGCTTGCGTTCCTCCTCGTCGCGCGGCCACATGCGACAGAGGATTTCGCCACCCAGGCAGCGGATGGCCGCCGCCGCGAGCACGGCCTCCGGCGAGCCGCCCACGCCCATGTACACGTCCACGCCGCTGTCCGGCAGGCTCGGGGCAATAGCCGCGGCCACGTCGCCGTCGCCAATCAGACGGATGGCGGCCCCGGTGCGGCGAACGTCGTTGATCATGCGCTCGTGGCGCGGTCGATCGAGCAGGCAAACGACCAGGTCGCGGACGCGCTTGCCAAGCTTGAGGGCGACGATCTCGAGGTTCTGCTCGATGGTCGCGCCGAGCCGGACCATCCCGGTGCCCTCGCCGACCTTCGGCCCGACCGCGATCTTCTCGACGTAGAAACTCGGAATCGCCGCCAGCGTCCGCTGATCCGCGCTGGAGGACTTCGCGGCGGCGATGACCGTAAGCGCTCCCGCCAAGCCCTTCGACGTGAGAGTCGTGCCGTCGATCGGGTCGACCGCGATGCTGACGACCGGGGTGCCGTCGCGCCAGGTGCCGAGCTTCTCGCCGATGAAGATGCCGGGTGCCTCGTCCTTGATTCCCTCGCCGATCGTGCAGGTTCCGCACATGTCGGTGAGGTTCAACATTCCGCGGAGGGCGTCCGTGGCGGCGGCGTCGGCGGCCTCCTTGTCGCCCTTACCGATCCAGTGGAAGACGTGGAGGGCTGCGGCCTCGCAGGCCCGCAGCAGGTCCATCCCAATCAGTTCCTCGTCCTGGGTGTCTGAAACCAGAATCTTGCGCTCTTCGTAGCTTCCGTCCGTCATGGCTGCCGTTCCCAATTTCCGCCCCCGGGTTTGCGTCTTGGCACGTGCCGACATGCGGGGCAGCGTATAGCGCCCCCGCGACGATTTCCAGCCCGCCCGCCGGGTGTTAATCCCGACGTGGGCGGCGCCGACATAGACCGCGGCGCGCGCGTTGCCGGCCGCGGCCAGGGCGGGGCGACGTTTCGTCGTTTCAGCCGATCCAAGCCCGCGGGGCAGACTCCTGTCGCGTGTCGCAGGGAGCATCATGAAGCGAGCACGGCGTGGAGCGCGGACGATTCGTCTGTGCGCCCGCTGACGTGGAGCACAGACGATTCATCTGTGCGCCGGTGTGTCGCGCAGCCGCGCGCAACCCGGCCTGTGCCTGAACCGCGGGTTTCATCCCGCGGCTCAGGATTTGTCGCATCACCTGTTGGGCTGGCGACCTATTCGCTGAGGTGCGCGAGCACCTGGCTCCAATACACGCGCTGCGGCTCACGGCCGCGATCGTGGTGATGCGCAATCATCTGTGCAACGAACGCCCGCAGCGTGGCGTGCCGTGCCTCCGGGACGTGCGTCAACAGCCCAGCCGCCAGCTCCTGCGCCTGCAATCCGTCGCCGCCCGGCGGGCATCCGGGACAGTTCGGGTCACAGCAGCCCAGGCGGGCGACGAACGCGTCGATGTCCTCAAAGTCCACGTCGCCGTCACAATCCGTGTCGCCCTTGAAAAGCCAAGCCCCGCCGCGCCCGGGGTAGGCTTGTGCGTACACCTGCTGACCCTGCACGGCGGCGATCATGCCATTAATATCAGTTAAATCTACATAGGCATCATTATTCATATCTCCTTTGCATGATGTAATCTCCATCACCCGCGCGTTAGGGTCATTCTCATAGAAAGTCTGGTTTCCGACCGTGATCGCCGCAGGCGGAATCCAGTTATCGGACGGGTGCCAGCCATCGTAGTCGATGGTGATGAACTCGGTACTGCCGGGAAATGCGTAGTGACAGAGAATCCCGCCCGAACCCAGCAGGGAGCCGGTTACGATGATGTGGCCGCCGTTCAGCTCATCGCCCTGGACGCTCGGATCCTCCGGGTCATCGAGGGCGCCGACTTCGATTGTGCCGCCATCGATGTCGCCATGCATGCTGATCGCGCCGTCAACATTGCCGGCCACGTGGATCGAGCCTGACTCCGAAAGCGAACCCTCCAGCACGACGGCCCCGCTCAAGCCTCCATTGATGGTCACGCTCCCGGTCAACGCCTGCGGATGCTCGTCGTCTCCGATCACCAACTGGCCGGTCATGTCGTCATCGATGAGCAAGCTGCCGGAAATCGTCCCCTCCGGAATCAAGAGGTCGGCCCCGCAACGCCCGCCGATGGTCAGATCGCCCAGGATGTCGCCGTGGTGCAGCGTCAGGTGACAAGGGTACTCCGGGTTGTCGAAATCGCCGTCGATCTTGAACGTGCCGATGACGTCAGCTTCGATAGGCCCTTCCCCGCCGCGGCCGATGACCACGTACCGCGTTACGTCGCCGTGGATGTGGCAGGTGCCGGTCGCAGTGATGTCGGAGTCGAAGCCGGCGATCTGGACATTTCCGCCGATGTCAAGCGCGCCCTCGGTCGGGCCGTAGACATGCACGTCCGACGCATCGCCCGCGATGAGAACGCGACCTTTCAGGCACAGACCGGCGTTGCTCGAACGCACCTGGAAGGCCTGGTTGATTTGCGGTCCGACGCTGCCGAGCCGGACGACGCCGTTCACGTCGATCCCCCCGTTGATGCGGCCGATCTTGACGTTGCCAGCGACCTCCACCTCTCCGTAGTCACGAACGCCCCCGACGTCAATCTCCTGCAACACCGACCCGGTCACGAGGAGCTTGCCCGTGACCAGCCCGCCGACAAGGAGCCGGTGTACGCTGCCGTGGATGGTCAGGGTCTTCGCGTAGTCGCCGTTGACGTCCAATGAAGGCGGCGGTCCAAGCAGGCACTCGCCCGCGACGGTGAAGTCATCCAGCGTGTTGCAGGTGAGCGAGCCGGTGAAGCAATCCAGCACGATCGGGTTCAGGACATGTCCAGTCTGCGGGTCGTTCTGGTCGCCGACCAGGCACGTGCCCGTGATGGCCGGCACGTCCACTGTGGCGTCCGCGGCCAGGTGGCGCTGGAGCTTCATATCCACGATCGCGTTCGTGGACGTACCATTCGTGGTCAGGTTGATCGCCTTCAGATCCCGCGCGCCGAATTCGTGCGGCGGCGTGCTGTTGGGGTTGCCGACCACGCCCAACTGGATGTCGCCGACGGTGACGCCGTCGGCGATCTTGATATAGTGGATATCGCCCGGCGCGTGTGTGTCGCCATCGAACGCCTCAAATAGCCAGGGTCTCAGCGGGGGCGGGTTCGCGAGGATTATCACCGCGCGGTCGCCGTACCCCGCAACGAACTCGACCTGGTAGTCCACGTTCAGCACGTGCCCGCCTCATTCGTTGATAATGTTCAGTGCCGGCGCATGTGATGTCGCCGCAGCAACGATAACCAGAGCTGTGATTCTGCGTGCCATTTCTCGTTCTCCTTATCTTTGGAGTTGCCTTGAGACCGGCCTGACTGAACGCTTCAGCGAGCCGGCGTAGGACAATGGAATCAGAAGACAAATTGAAGCTGGCGGGCTGGGAGTGATGCCATATTGCACACTGTCCCAAGAGGTCAGACTCATGCCGCTCCAGAGGTCACCCCACCCGACATAGGGGCCAGGGAACAGGCCCTCACAAAAAGTGCCTTCCAGTGCTAGCGCGCCGTCAATGTATAGGCGATACGCACGGACGTCGGCCGATTCGACTCTGAATTCGTGGAATTCGTTCGGCGCGAATGACGCCCAGTTCCCGGGCTCAAAGTCACTGTGGATACTCTGAGCGTCCATGCTGAAGCCCACGGTGTAGTAGTCGTCGGCTATCACCGTCACGCCGGGGTCGACATTGGGGTAGGATTCCAGGACGCGGGTCCGCCAGCGCAGGCTGAATATCTCCTGGCCGGCGGGAATCAAGGTCTGCGGGAACTGATAGTAACCGCCAGCGCCTCCTGCGCTGCGTGAGTCGATGAAGAGCAGCCCGTCGTCAAGCCACCTTTGCGGTGCCGGATTGGTCCATCCCTCAAGCCAGCCTTGCTCCGTGGGCCAACCCTCCTCCCACGTCACCCAGAACGGACTGGCTCGCGCGGCGACCGTGCTCGCTAACAAGACTAGGATCACTACATTCGTTCTCATTTCACGTCTCCTCTGTAAGAGGTGCCCCACGTGCGGGCCGCTGAACGCCTCAGCGACGAAGCCGCGTAGAATGCCAACACGCAGCCGGCGGCGCTCTTGGGCTCCGCGACAACCCCAGCCGCGATCAAAAGCAGCGCCGCCGCGCCGAGGCAAAGCAGGATCACCATCCGCTTATGGAATGCATGCATGGTCACTCTCTCCGGCATGCCGACGGCCCCGCACTGGCGCGTCTGCCCCGTGTGGGCCGAGCCGTCTGCACGCCCAGCACCAACAGTCACTCTCACGCGGATGTCGGGAGTCCACCCCGGTCTTGACAAGCCCCGGGGGGTGCAACCCTGCACACCCTATAAGTACTTGACAAGTGTAGTCCGAAATACCGCGGCGGTCAAGCCCATTTTTCGCGAGGCGGCGTTTGTTGGTTTCTTAACACGTGGTGGCCCATGCACTTACAGTCACAGCGCGACGCCCTTCGCAGCCGTCGCCCGCCCGGCCTGCGTTCAATCCGACGCCGGCGGCGCGGGCACGGACGGCGGCACGAGGTGGACCGGGCCGGGCCAGAGCGGCGCTGCGCCCAGCGCGGGCGTCGGCAGGCAGCCACGTTTCTCCTCGTGCGCGAACAGCGGCCCCGCGACATCGCCGGTCAGCACGGCCAACATGCGGGCCAGCAGCGCCTGGCTTTTCACTTCCATCTTCTGCATCGCCTTGCCGCGATGCGACTCGATCGCCTTGCGGCTGACGCCGAGGCGCGTGGCGATGGCCTGGCTGGTCAGGCCGGCGCCCGCCAGGAACAGAACCTCGCGTTCGCGCGGCGTCAGGCGGGCGGCGCGGGCCGCGAGCAGCCGGCGCAGCTCGTGGTCGCGGCGGGCGGCCTCGTTCTCGCGAAAAGCCTGATGCACACGAGCGAGCAGCGTCTCCGGGCGGTACGGTTTCTCCAGAAAATCCAGCGCCCCACGCCGCATGGCCTCGACCGCGACGGAGACCTCGGCGGACGCGGCCAGGAGAATCAGGGGCGGGCGGTGGGGCTGCGATGCGAGCCGCGCGAGGAGCTCCAGCCCGCTGATGCCGGGCAGGAACACGTCCGCGATGATGCAACGAATGTCGTCGCCTTCTCGGAGGTTCAGAACCGCGCCCGCGTCGGCGAACGCGCGCGCCCGAACTCCGACCGACTCCAGCAGGCGCTGGGTTGCACGCCGGGCGGCGTCGTCCGCATCGATGATCGCAACCGTGAACTCGTCTCGCTGCATCGTCCAGTGGGCCTCGTGACTCACTGGACGAGCGTAACCCCGGCGGCGCAACGGGCGCCCCGGTAAACACCGGGGAATTGCAGAGCTCCGCGCGCCTTAATTCACCGGGTTCGGCGGCTCACGCTCCTCGAGCACGGCCAGCACGTTTTCGGCGACCATCTGCGACATCCGCTGCCGCGTCGCCGTCGCTGCGCTGCCGAGGTGCGGCAGCAGCACAACATTCGGCAGGTCCGCCAGGCCGGGCGTGAGCCGCGGCTCGTTTTCGTACACGTCGAACCCCGCCCCGGCGAGCCGGCCGGCACGCAGCGCGGCGACGAGCGCCGCTTCGTCCACGATCGGGCCGCGCGCCGTGTTAATCAGGATGGCCGTCGCTTTCATCCGGGCGAGTTGCGGAGCGCCGATCAGGTGCCGGTTGGCCGAGGTGAGCGGGACGTGCAGCGAGAGAACGTCGGCCTCCGCCAGCAACTGCCGCAGCTCCACCTTGCGGGCTTTCACGCGGTCTTCCAGCAGCGCGTTGCGCACGTCGTCGGCATACAGGACGTTCATCCCGAAGCCCTGTGAACGCAGGCCGACCGCAGTGCCGATCCGTCCGGCGCCGACAATCCCCAGCGTCGCGCCGGTGAGCTGTAACCCCAGCAATTGCATGGGCGCCCAGCCGCTCCAGCCGCCGCTGCGCACCAGGGCGTCGCCTTCGACCACCCGCCGGGCCACGGACAGGATCAGCGCCCAGGCCAGGTCTGCGGTCGCGTCGGTGAGTACGCCGGGGGTGTTCGTCACGCGCACGCCGCGCGCCGTGCAGGCGGGCACGTCGATATTGTCATACCCGACCGCGAAATTCGCGACGACCCGCAGCGACGGTCCGGCGGCGTCGACCAGTTCCGGATCGACCCGCTCGCTCAACATCGCGATCAGACCCGCCACGCCGCGCATCCGGGCCAGCAGCGTGGCTCGTGCGGGCGGCTCGTCCTGGTCGAGCAGGTCAGCCGCGACGCCGGCCTTCGTGAGCAGTTCGACCGCGGGCGGGGGGATGCGGCGGGTGATCAGGACTCTTCGGGTGGGCATGTGGCCTCCTCAACCTCCCGTTTACCGCAGAGACGCAGAGAGCACAGAGGTCACAGAGAGGAGCGGAGAAAGCAACGAGGCAAAGAGGCAACGCAGTCGCGGAGACGTCTCGGTTGGCGGCCTTCGTGCCTTCGTGCCTTCGTGCCTATTCTACTCTTCTCCGCGACCTCTGCGCTCTCTGCGTCTCCGCGGTTTCCAGGCTTCCTGGTCAGTTGCTCTTGAAGTAGACCTGAATGGTCTCGCTCTTGTCCGCGCTGATGGTGAAGACCAGCAGGTATTCCTTGCCCGGATGGAACTCGACCTTCTCGACCTCCTTGTCGTGCCGGTCGAGGATGCGGAACTGTTTGCCGAGGTTGCCGAGGTCGTACTCGACGCCGGGCTTCATGTTGTTGTCGGGGTTGTTCTCGCGCGGGTGGATGACGTAGTCCGCGATGTCCGAGAAATCGGCCTCGAACTTCTGGTGGACGGCCATGGTCACGTGCTTGATGAAGCCGTGTTTCTTCGGGTCGATGATGTCGTACTTAAACGTCGGCGAACCGGCGACTTGCTCCTTGATAGTCCACGGCGCGTGGCCTTTGATGCCCTTCTTGAGCTTGTCCTGCTGGGCCTCGTGGCCGTCGAGGAAGATGCGGAGATTGGAGTCCTTCCGCATCAGGTTCTTGCCGATCGAGAAGCCCGACGAAGCGCCGCCGCTGGCGCTGCACCCGCTCGCCACGAGCCAGCCTGCCGCCAGAACGAGTGTGGAAATCAGCCGTCCAGTCATAGTCAGTCCTCACTGTGCGTGGACTAAAAGAACTGGCGGACCCGTCCGTAGGCCCGCCGGCCGGCGACCGCGCCCAGCCGCGCGCAGTGTAGCCCGCCCGCACTGGGCGGCAACCCCCGACGCGCGAATGCAATGTCCGATTATCTGCTCGGCGGCAGAGTCCTTGAATTCGGACCCTGGCGCGGCCTGGCCGCGCCAGGGCTCCCTGCGTTGCCGCCCTACTTCCCAGCGCCCGCGTCCACTGTTCGCGTGTACGTAAGTTCCATTTCCTTGTATTCCTTGCCGTCCGGGCCGGTCACGAACATCTCATAGACGAACTTGTCTTTCGTATCCGTGCGACACGCGCTGCGCCACTTCTTCATCTTGCCGGACATCGGGTCCAGGTCTTCGCCGCCCATCTTGATCGACTTCGTCGCCTCGTCGTATGTGCCCCAGCCGATCATGATGCCCGTACCCATGTTGTCGTACCAGGTCGAGAAGTACTGCTTCTTGCCGTTGTCATATCCGTACAGGCCATGCCCCTCGAACGGCTTGCCCTCCGGTCCTTCCGCCGGACCCTTCGCGACCTGGGCGACATAACGACCGTCGAAGATCCACTTCATTTCCGCCGTGCCCTGCGACTCCTCCGGCGGGGCCTCGGGGTTCAGCCACCAGCGAATCTTGTATTCCCATTTGCCGACCATGTCGCCGAGCCGCTGGTGGGCCTCGCCGGGCGTGGCGTACGCCGCCCACTTCTTCATCATCTCCTGCATTTCGGGCGACATCTCACGCTGGCCGGCGGCGGGCGCCTCTGGCTTCTTGTCCTCTGCTTTCTGCGGCGGTGCGGCCGGCTTGTGTTCGTCGGTCTGGTTCTTTTCCTGCGCCGCAGCGGCGGTGGCCAATAGCACCCAGCCACATAGACTGACGACTCCCCGCGTCCACATTCGCGTCATAAGACTCTCCTTGGACCTCTCAAGGCCCAGTGTTCTGCGTCGGGCTCGCGGCCCGACGGACACCCGATCCGGTCCGCCGGCCCATGCGGCGAACCTGTCGATGGTCGGCGGATGTTAGGGCGCTGGCCCGGATTGTCAAGGGCGAGAGCGAATTTCCAGATCGGTGGTTGGACGCGGCAGGCACTTGAACGCCTCGTGACAGCGCGGCAACGCCGCCGCCCTACCCGTGGTCCCGCCGTACCTACGGGCGGCCCGCGGCTTCTGATCCGCCCGCTTCCGGCCGCCAACGTCGTCATACCAGCGCCGCACAGTGATTTGCGTTCTTGATAACCTCCCGCGCCGTTCCACCGCAGCGCAGACGATGGGGCCGCCGGTGCGCCCCTGGATCACCTTCGTTCACTGCACACGCCGCGCCCAGTAGCGCCGGCATGAGACGGCAGATTATCAGTGGATCCACCGCGCGCGGCCGAAGTCCGGCAACAAATTCGGCCCGCGCGGCGTGAGCGGCTGGAAGCCCGGCCAGTAGACAAAGAACGCGCGGCCGAGGAGTTGGTCGCGCGGCACGGTGCCGGGCTGATAGGTGGGCCGGGCGCGCAAGTGCGGGGCGACGACCGGCGGTCGATCCTGGCGCGAAAAGGCGAAACGGGCATCCTGGCTGTTGGGGCTGTTGTCACCCAGTAGGAAGTACGCATCGAGGGCGAGCTTCAGAGAAC
>CAYMXT010000011.1:0-5662 GCA_964394415.1 uncultured Planctomycetales bacterium | reverse complement strand
GCGGACATCGCGCTCGATGAGCACGTGCCGCAGGGTCAGCCGGGTGTTCTCGGCCGCGATGCGCAGTACCGGCGGCCGGCCGGCGGTCGTGGCCGTCTCCGGGGTGATCTGGTACTGCGCGCCAGTAGATTGGAGCACCGGTTCGCCGTTGACTTCGACGGTCACGACGCCGTCCAGGTGGCTCAGCGCAACGCGCGGTGGGGTAGTGATATTCGCTAGCCTTGTTTCGCCCCAGGTTTGCCGCGGCGCGTCGGGCTGGTCTTCGCCGACTTCGCTATGTTGCAAACGCAGCGTGCCGTCGGACTCAAGCCGGGCGAAAAACCGGTGGGGCCCCTTTGTTGTGGACAACTCCACGTGGCCCCGCCCACCGCCGGGAACGAATTCCACCTCGGCGGACAAACGCACATCCGTCACGCTGTGCGGCGTCTCGTTGCGCGGCTCGTTGTAGCCGTAGAGGTCGTGAACGCGCCCGGGTTCGAGCGGGTTGCGCGGGTCGGTGCAGAACTGGAGTTCCGCCCGCGGGCCGGTTGCCTCGTCGAAGTGCAGCGTGCGCGTCTCCAGACCAGACCAGGCGCTGGCCCCAGCGCGCGCGACCCAGCGCGGATAGTAGTCCGTCCGGCTGGCCGGCGCCTTCGGCGGATGGTCCTGATCGAAGTACGAGAACCAGAGTGACCGCTGCGCGTCGCGCGGCTTGCCGACGATTGCGCCGTTGATGAACACGTCGCCGTCGATCAACTCGACCTCTTCGCCGGGCAGGGCAATCAGGCGCTTGATGTAGTTCGTGTCGCCATCGGTCGGGACTTTGAAGACGACGACGTCCCAACGCTGCGGCCCGAAGGCGTCGATATCGGCAAACGCCCCCTCGAACGGCCAGCCGTGGACAAAAATGCGGTCGCCGGCGGCGGGCCGCAGCCGCTGCGAAAGCAGCTCGTTCGGCAGAAAGCCGCGCTGCAGCAGGTTCGCCCGATTGCCGAAATCATAGAACTGCGGCCAGCGGCAATTGGGGCACAGCAGCACGCCGGGGTGGAAGCGGGTGTCGTGCGCCTCACGCGGCGGGGACCAGAACGGGGGCTGTTGCCAGCCGACGGAGTATTCGATGCCGCAGTTCGGGCAGGTGTGCGTGGCGTGTTCGCCGTACAGCCCTTCCGCCATCGAGCCGGTGGGGATGATGAACAGCGGCAGGAAATAGGTCTTGAGGACGAGGAGGTAGACGAAGAAGCCGATGAACGAGGACGCCTGCTCGATCCAGGTCTCCTTGACGGGGGCGTTGGGCGTGGCCGTCGGCGTTCGCTTGGACATCTGGCGCAGGGTCTCCGGCGTGTGGGCAGTTGTCGGGGCGGTAGCGTAGTGGGCGCGGTTCCGGCGGTCAAACCCAGGCGGCAGCGCCGTTCCGAACCACCGACGCGAGTCCGGGTCCACGGGGCACGTGGCCTCCGGCCCGCCACTGGCGTGGCAGGTTCGGATGACGGCACATACGATGCCCCGTCATGCGCCCGGCGCGGCTTGTGCAAGCCCGGTTTCTCGATCCGCGGTCGGCGGACGACGCCGCGCTGCGACCGATTGGTCAGGCCGTCAACATCCCTCTCGCCGCGCTGCCGCGGCGCATGCATGAGCTGCCCCCCCGCGGCGATACGGTGCCGGTTGCCGGGCCGGATGACGCTGCGCAGCCGGCAATTGCCTGGTTGACGGAGCATGGGCGCGCGGCCACGCACGTAACGGAATGGGAGTATGCGGAACACACGGACCGCTCGGATGTCGGGCGCCTGTGGCAGCCGAATGCGTGGCTGGCTGAGGTCGTGCCGCGGCTCGCGCCGGGGCGGGCCTTGGAGCTGGCCTGCGGGACCGGGCGGGACGCGGTGTTTCTGGCGAGCTGCGGCTGGGATGTCACGGCGGTGGACGTGCTGCCCGATGCGTTGGAGCGGGCGCGCGAACTGGCCGCGAATTGCGCGGCGGCGATCGAGCCGATCACCTGGCTGCGCGCGGACCTGGAGCGGACTACGCCGGTCTGGAACGCACCGTTCGATCTCGTGGTCTCGATTCGCTACCTGCATCGACCGCTGCTGGCGAAGCTGGTCGAATGGGTGCGGCCCGGCGGCAGCGTGGTGCTGGAGACGTTCACCACGACGCACCGCGCGCGACACGGCAAACCCGCCGCCGATGCGCACGTGCTCCAGCCCGGTGAGCTGCACGCGCTGCTGAGCGCCTGGCAGATCGCGGGATACCTGGAGGACTGGCGCGGCGATGTTCACCTGGCGAGCGCGTGGGCCAGGCGTGCCGCGGCAGGTCAATAGAAGACGGTGATGATGAGGTGCGGATCGACGTGCTTGCCTTCGATCACGCCGATCGTGGACGTGGCGAACTTGATCTGGACCTCCGGGTCGCCGTCCACCCATTCGTTGATCTGTTCGTTCATGAAGTTGATTGGGCCGTCGGCGAGCTTGCAGTGAAAAGTCTTGCAGCGGGTCGCGTTGCGCGCGTCCTTCAGCACGCCGCGCTGATAGGTGCGGTCGCCGACCGCGCCGACGGGCGTGGCCATGCTGCCCGGTCCACCGCCGATGGAGCGAATCGCGGTCGGTCGCTTATCGTAGGAGATGGGCTCTTCGTCGAGCAGGCCCGGTGGACCGCCGCCCGCGGAGGGGGTGACCACCGAACCTTGGCGTCCCGGCGGCGCACCGATCGCGGGCACGCCCGCCGCGGAGCCCGACTTCTTGGCCCGCAGGCAATGGACACAGAGCAGGCGGTCTTCCCAGCGCTCCGCGAGTCCCTTGGTGAGGTGCTCCGGGTAGACGGTCGCACCGCACTCCTGACACGATTCGACGACTTCTTCCTCGGCGGCCATCCCGCGTCTCCTTTTGACACTCAGGCCCGGCAGCGCCGACCGCCCCGCGGCCAGGCTCTGGCGACGCCCCGCAAGACCCGCGCACACGGGTCGCGCAGCGGCATTCCTTTGCGGCGGCGTGAGCATTTCACCGCGGCGCCATCAGCTCCCGGCCTGCGAGATGCTGCCGCGGGGATTCTATGGGCCAAAGGCGTGAGCGCCAAGATTTGAGACACCCCCGCCAGGGCGTCTGTTTCACCCCGCCAGCAGTGCTTGGATGATCGGCAGCGTCTCCGGCAACGGCCGCTGCCAGAACCAACGCGCATCCAGCGAGAACCCCGGAAGGACGCGGCTGTGGAACCGGGAATCCACCGGCGGCGTCTCGGCGAACTTGCCGTCCGGACCGAGCGCGAGAAACGTCGCCCGCTTTTCGTCCGGGTCGATGATCCAGTATTCCCGCACGCCGGCCTGCTCGTAACGCGACCGCTTGAGCTCGTAGTCGCGCTCGACGCTCTCCGGCGAAACGAACTCGACCGCGAGGTCCGGCGGGCCGTCCACGTAGCCGCCCTTGAGGATGTGCAGGCGGCTGGCAGCCACGAAGGCGATGTCCGGCTCCGGGGCGACGTGCGTCGCCAGCCGATAGGCGACGCGGCTGGTCGTGAGACGGCCGAGCTTTCGCGCACGTACGTACGGCCCCAGAATCTCCGTCAGCCACTCCAGCAGTTCGTTGTGTTCAATATTCTCAGGCGAAGCCATGTAGATCACCCCATCGATGAGGTCGGCCTTCTGATCCTCAGCTACCAGCTCGAGAAAGTCGCCGAACGAATGCGGCCCGGCGCGCGTGCGAATCGACATGGCTTCAGCTCCGTCGCTATGCAGCGGCTACCACTTCATTATACCCACGCCGAGCTACGGCCCGGAGTTCGCAGGCCGGCTCACGGCGGACGGTGCCGGCAGAAACGCGGCCACGTTCAACCCGTTCGCCGCAGCCGAATAACGCCGCGCGAAGTCCGCCAGGTTCTCCGGCGTCACCAGCTCGCACGGGATCACCGGGGCGGGAAACACGCTCGTCGGGCTCAGCAGCTTGCGGGCGGCGGCTTCGACGGCCGCGTAGCCGAGCTCCCCGTCCAGCGGGCCAACCAATGCGGCGGCCTCCGCCGGGGCTTCCGGCGTGCCCAGCCGCGGCCAAAGCACGGGGACCGCCGACAGCGTCGCGAAACGAAACTCGCGGTTCAGCGCCCGCAGGTCCGTGAGCCACCCCGCACGTCCCGTCAGCCACACGTCTGTCTCCAAGGTCAACAGCAGCCCCGCGTGCGGAAACAGCCGCAACATGTCCGCCACGACCGTCGCCGGTGAACGCGGGTCATTCGTCGCGTTGAGCTCTTGGAGGCAAGTCACCTCGAATCGCCGCGCGACTGCCGACGCGAAGCGCTGGTAGCAAAGCGTCGCGTTTTCGTCGCGGCCCCGCGCGTGCAGGAACAGATACGACTTCCGCCCCGCGGCGATGCGCGGGAGATTCGCCGCGAGCAGTTCCGCCCCGCCCGGCCAGTCCACGCCGATGTGCTTTGTCGCGCGCTCGTCGCCCGTCGGCGTGCCCATCGTGACGAGGATCACCTGCGATCGGACGATGAGGTCGACAGCGGGGCGCGCCGCGTCCGCGTCGGTCACCTGGATGCACACGGCGTTCGGTTTGCGCTCGAGCACCCGTTCAACCGCGGCGACCAGGCTCTGGGGCGTCGCCTCGCGTGCGGCGGCGAAATCGCCCACGAGCGACGGGACACCTGTGAAATAGCGCTGCGCACCGCCACGAATTCCCGGCCACTGCGGGTGGGCTTCGTGTGCCCCGACGACGGCGATTCGCAGGCCGTGCGCGGAAGTTTCGGCCTTCGGCAGTGAGTCGGGCGATCGTTCGCAGGCCGTAAGTGCTGCAATCACAATAAGATACGTCACGGTGTTCGACCGCCACCACCGTCCAGCGCGAGAATTGAGCGCACTCGCTGCGGTCCGGCAATTCTTCGGACTGGCACGTGCTGACATCGCAACTCCGCTTGGCCGATTAGGCTATAATGAAAGCGTGGTGTCGGTACCATAATCGGCTCCGGCGCGGAGAAACATGCCGATGAAGACGCTTTGTATCATCGCGATGGCGTGCGTAGGGCTTCTGGCGCTGCCGGCCGCGGCGCAAACGCAGACCACAACCCCCGACGTGGCCACGCAATCACCGGACGAAAACTCGACGGGCGGCAGTGTCTCGCTGCGTGCGCCGGGCACCTGGGTGCGTGCTGCGCTCACGCGGCACCAGACTCTCATCACTCAGCGGCTCAACGGTCCGCGCTACGGGCAGCCGAATTCGACCGAGGCGGAAGCACGCTTCGGTAACGCCGGCGCCGGCGGCGCGGCCGCCGCGGGTGACATGGGCGGTCTGACGGGTTTGCTGAATCTGGCCAACCAGTTTGCTGGCGGCAGCGGCCTCAGCGGTCTCGGCAGCCTGATCGCCGGCATGGCGGGCGGCTCCGCGGCAACCGGCGGGGGTGCCACCAACACCGGCGGCACCACCGCGAACGCCAACAGCGGCAATTCCGTTCCGGCACCCGCGAACGGTCAGAATTACACGCTGGAAGACCTCCTGGCGATGGCGGCGGCGAACGAAGGGTCCGGCGGGTCCACCGGTTCCACCGGTCGTCAGCGCGCGATCAACGGTTCCGCGGACGACGCGAAGCTCGACGACCGCGCCCAGCAGTCGAACCAGACGACCGGCACCGGAACCAACACCAGCACTACCCCCGAATTGAGCTTCAAGAAGCGTTGGGCCAACGCCATGCTCCAGTCGCTGTTCACGACGCT
>CAYMXT010000010.1:0-39987 GCA_964394415.1 uncultured Planctomycetales bacterium | reverse complement strand
CGCGACCGCTCGCGCGGTCGGCTCGGATCTGCGCCGCCGAATCGCGCACGGTGATGCAGTTCGGGGTGTCACGCGACGTTCTCAACGGACCGCCAGCGGCGCCCCGCCTGTACCGGCGTGCCGGGAGCGGGCCGGCTCGCCACCGTCGTGGCGGGTCCTGATTGTGTGGCTACAGATTCAGCAGTGCGACGAATGGGCTGACATCGTCGAAATCCACCGTGCCGTCGTGGTTGCAGTCGGCCCGCAGGATCTCGCATCCTGGATAGGTACCCTGGTACTCAGCGGGGTCCGTGAGCGCCAGTACGAAGGCGTCGATGTCGGCCTGGTCAAGTGCGCCGTCGCAATTCACATCGCCGTAGTTGAGCGGCGGCGGCAGCGCGGCACGCCACACCCCGCGGCCGTAAGTCCCGGCCGTGATGGTATTGTCGCTGGTGTCGATCACGAGGTCGCCGATGTTGACGTTGGGCAAATCGCTGCCGTTCCGGGTCCAGTGCTGGCCGTGATCGTATGACCAGTAGACACCCGCGCCGCTGCCGACAAACAGGCCCGGTGGGTTGAAACGCCAGTCGACCGCGAGGGCGGTCGCCACGACGCCGGTGGGCAGCGTGCCGGTCACGTCGATCCAGGAGCTGCCGTAACTCACGGTATACAGAACTCGCCGGCCCTGGGCGTTGTAAGAAGCGATGTAGGCATTCATCCCATCCACGGGGTTGACGACGATGTCGCTGACCTGCCCGCCGGGCAGACCGGCACTGCGGTACCACCAGGGTGGACCATCGTCCACGGACAGGTAGACGGCACCGTTGCTGCTGCCGGTGTAAATGGTGTGGGGCTCGCCGGCGCACAGGCCGATCGCGGTCAACGTTCCGCCGCCGGAGATTTGCGCGCTGCTGATGGCATCCCAGGTGCCGGCGGTGTCGGCGTTGGTGGTGCGCCACAAGCGGTTTGTGCCGCCGTAGAGCGTGCGCGAATCGGTTGGGGACATGACGAGCGGCGCAATGAACTCTCGTGCGTCGTTCTCCCACGGCCCGGTGATTTCGGCGAAGTCGTCGCCGCGGATTCGGAAGACCGTCAGGTAGACATAGGTGGTATATCGTCGCAGCGGGTCGGCGAAGTCATACGCCAGAAAGCCGCCGTCGCCGCCGACGATCTGCGGCCACTCGAACACGTCCAGCTCGCGCCCGACGGTGCCGTTGTCCTGTGTGCCGCCCATGACCTGGGCCGGGTCGGCGGGGTTCAGCGCGATGTTGTAGTTTTGCGTGAGGGTCAGCGTGGCGTTGCAGTTGATCCAGCGCGCCCCGCCGTCGAGGCTCTTCCACACGCCCCCGTCGTTGCCGACCCACAGCACGCCGCCGGGGCCGAACGCGACCGTCTGCTGGTCGGGGTGGACCTGATTGCCATGAGCGTCGAAACTGATGTCGGTCCAGGAATTACCGCCGTCGGTAGACTTGATGACGCCCGCCTCGGCATACGTTGGAAAGACGCCGCCCGCGTAGACCGTATTGGGATCTTCCGGGTCGGCCCCGACGAAAACGTCATACCAACCTTGCGGAGTCGGAAAATTCGGGGTGTTGGGCTTGTGAACCCAGGTGTTGCCGCCGTTAGTAGACTTGTAGAAACCGCGCAGGCCGTTGGCGTTGTTCACCGCCGCGGCATACAGCACGCTCGGCTGGGAACGGCACACGGACAGCAGGATGCGGCGCACATCGCTGGTCGGCCAGCCGCTGGACAGCTTGGTGAACGTGTTGCCGCCGTTCGTCGAGCGGTAGACGGCGTCGCCGTGCCGCGCGACGTAGAGGGTGTTGGGGTTAAGCGGGTCGAGCGCGAGGTCGGAGGCGCCGCTGGACAGCCGCGTCTCCCAGGTCTGGCCGCCGTCGAGGCTGCGGCAGTAGCCGTAGTTGCCCGTAACATGGATGCGCTGCGGGTTGAGCGGATCGACGGCGATCCGACTGCACACGCTGCCGACCTGCGTCGTGGTGGCGATGCGCGTCCACGTGCCGCCGCCGTCGGTGGAACGGAACACGCCGTCGCCGGCGCTGTAGGTGGTGTATTCGCCGGTGCCGACGTAGACGATGTCCGGGTTGGTCGGGTCGAGGGCAACCGCGCCGTGGTTGAGCACCGAGAGTCCATCCGTCAGCGGCGACCAGGTCGTCCCGGCAGTGGTGGACTTCCACACCCCGCCGGATGCGGAAGCGAGATAGACGACGTTGGGGTCGGTTGGGTGCGGCGCGATTGAGACGACACGGCCCGAGGCGTCGGCCTGGCCGCTCCAGTACTCGCCCGTGATCGGCCGCGGCCCCAACGGATACCACATCAAGTCCCGGCTCGCCGGAGCATGAACTTGGTCCGGCGTCCAGCCCGGCACGGCGTGGCCGACGATCTTGATGTAGCCCGGCGGCGGGGGGCCGAACTTGGTCCGCTTGCCCGGCGGGCGCGGGCTCGAGAGCACTGCGGTTGGGACATTGGGCGAAACCGCGACGGGATCGGACGCGGCGGTGGGGGGAAACGTCGAATTCAACAGCAAGCCGGCGATCACAGTGGTCGTGAAAGCCAGGACGATGACGAGCGAACGCATACCTCTCTCCGCCCCCCAAAGACGCCGAGATGCGCACCACTGAACCACCCCCCGCATGCGCACCCTCTATTGTATCGAGTGGCACCATCGAAACGAGTTGCGCTCGGCCTCAAGTCATGCGGCGTGTCTTGTTTTATCGGGCATAGCGGTCGAAATCTGTGTAACAGCCGCAAACGGAACGCGTCACGCCGGTGGTGAGCCCGCCGGACTCGTCCCGGCGCGCTGAGATGGTTGACGTTCTGATCGACGCTCTGAGCGTCGCGCGGCCGTGCGCCACTGCTCTGCGAGCAGCGCGCGGGCGGGTGAGCGTCCAACCCTGCTGACACAGCAGTGGCACACGGCTGGGAGACGAGGTTTCTGGCACTTGGCCACCCCGCCGGCACCGGATTTCGATGTCGAAGTTGAAGTCGCGTTCGGACGGGCTGCGGTCGAGGAAGCGCCAGCGGTTGATCGCCGTCCGGCCATAGTTGCCGGGCTCGGCGTGCAGTAAGCCGACCGGGTCCAGGGGTCGCGGCGGGGTGCGATTTTTTGTCAGAACTTGCAGGCGGCGCCAGCAAGGTCCATAAGCACGCGACGAATCGCGTGGCTGTCACCGTCGCAGGTTCTCCCGGAGTTAGCCGCTCCGGGAGCGGTTTCGAGAACAGACGGATTGTGCATTGGCAAGGTTGGCACGCATCGTGCGCGCGGGTATACTGCCCGCACCGTTTCAACAATGGGCCAAGGCAACGGCAGATCGTGCAGAGGCACAAGTCAGAGGAGGTGTGTGGCGAGAGCAAGTGCGTGCGGTGTGGCGGTCGCATTTCGGTCTTGTGACACAGGTTTGGTTTCAGTGGGGCAGTAAGGCATTCAACTCTCGTAGTCCTTTGGAAAAGGAGACAGCATGTTACGATTGCGAATGGGTCTGACACTCTTGCTGGCGGTCGGTTGGTGTACCCTCGGCGGGTGCCCCACCGGCGGCGTCACCGATGGCGGGACCACCGGCACCGAGACCTTGAAGGTCAACTTCGATCCGACCGGCGGCAACTGGGCCGTCGCCACCGACAGCCAGGGCAACCAGTACACGTTCCGCGCCCGCGAGGAGAGCGGCGGCACCACGGTCACCGAGGCCAACATCGTCACCAAGGACGGTCAGACGCTGAAGGTCTCGCTCGATTCCTCCGGCCGGCCGGTCAACGTCCGCCTCTCGGACAACACGGCCGCCGACCTCGTCTATGACGCGAGCACCGGCGACGTGTCAATCCGGCTCACGGATTCGACTGGCAACGTGATCTCGACGGCCCGCGGCATCAAGTCGAACGCCAAGAGCTCCGAGGTCCGCGCCCGGCAGCAGGCCGCCTGGGGCAAGCGCGCCACGTGGGCCGACGGCGACACCGACGTGGACAAGCTCCAGAAGGGTCTGGCGAAGTGCGAGGAGATCATCGAGTCGGTCACCGACACCGCCTCGAACCCGGAGACGCCGCTGAATGAGGATTCCACGAACGAGACCGTCAAACGCCTGACGACCAACCTCAAGAACGTCGCCAAGGTCGCCTCGACGGCGGACGTGGCGGAGGTTGAAGAAGAGGAACTCGGCGAAGACGTCACGGCCGACGAGATTCCCGCCGCGGTCCTGGACCTGGCGGGTCAGACGTACAAGCTGTTCGAGGTCGACCCGAACCTGATCTGTCTGGGGCTGTTCCCCGACATCGCCAACCAGCTCACGTTCAACAGCGAGGGCATCCTGCTGACCGAGTACGACCGCCGGTTCCTCTTCAAGGACTGGATGCCGCCGGACACGAGCGCGCGCGGCGAAGAGCGCAGCATCAACTACGAGTCGCTCACCGAAGTCGTGCTGGCGAACATGGAGGATGACGGCTACGACCTGAACGTGACGCCCATTTTCACCGGGACGCAGCTCGACGACAACGGCAAGATCACGATCGAACGGCGTTTCACGGGCTTCCTTGAGTATGAGAACAGCCTCTGGACCAGCACCGCGCTGTTTGACGTGGCGTTCATCAACGGCCAACTCAACGAGGACAAGTCGATCTTCGAAGCCGACCTGGTCGTGGTGGACTTGCAGAAGCGGGACGATGACGGTGCGGTTGGGGAGAGCGTCTACCCGATCGGGCGCGTGCGCTACTACAACCAGAACAAGAAGGAGCCCAAGCCCCAGTGGCCTTGTGAGCCGAGCCAGGAGGAGGTCCAGGAGCAGCAGCAGCAGAACCCCGACCTCGGCATCGAGTGCCCCGGCACGGCTGACGTAGGCGAGGGATTCGAGGTCACGTTCAACCCAGGCGACGCCGACCTCGAGGACTTCGAGCTTGACTGGTACATCAGCTCCGGCAGCGGCGTGGTGACCGACGTGGCGGCAGACGGCACGGCGACTGTGGCCGGCACGGACGCGGGGCTGCTGGAGGTGACGCTGCTCGTCCACGACATGCGCGACCCGATCGAACAATCGCTGCTGGTGTACACCTGCACGGTGGCCGTCGGGGAGCTTGAGCAGAGCGAGGTCGCCGAAGCCGCTCTGGACATCAGTGTGCCGACGGAGTTCAGACTCTGGGAGCCGCTGCCAATCAAGGCATCCGGCAGCTTGCTGAGCACGCTCGATTACAAGGAGTGGTACGTAACGGGTACGTATTGGTACTACCTCGAAGACCCGTACCGTGCCAATACGCAGCTCGAGTTCTGGGAACTGCCCTCCGACATCGGGCTTGCTAATTTCACCGTCTGGTTCTACGGTGAAGACTACGAGACCGGCGACTGGTATCTCCTCTGGGTCGACGTGACCGTCACGGAAGATGAAGTCGAGTGGGAAGAGCCGGAAGAGCCGGAAGAGGTTTTCTCCGAGCTCGCGGGATCCTACGAGGGCGAGTTGACGTCGCCTTCAGGCTGGGCACACACCTTCACATTCGAGATTGACGACGAAGGCAACGTCACCGGCACATCCACGTGGGCCGTCGGCGAGTTCCAGCTCTCCGGTTACGCCTACACGGACGGCTACATCTACTTCGAAGATGACGCCGCGGACTACTACGGTTACGCCGTCGGCATCTATGAAGGCTACTGGGAAGAATCCATGGATCACTTCATGGGTGCCTACTACGAAGATGACTGGGACAACTACATCGGCGAGTGGACCGCCGAATTTAACCTCGTAGGCTGGGGGGAGCGAAGCGCAGCCCAGCCCACGGCCGAAAACCTCGACGCCGCGGAGCACCCCTCCGCGGCGTCGCTCATTTCCGAGCCGCGCGAGCGAGCGAGCGAGCCGCGCCGCGCCCGAGCCGCGACCGGCAGGGAGCGATCCGCGCAGCGTGGCACCGCCCGCGGCCGGCGACCAACGCGCTGCGCGGATCGCTCGCTCGCGCGCGCGGCTCGGACGGATCGCGCCCTGCCGCGCGCGGCTCGGACGAAGCGCCCGCCGCCTACTCGTCTTCGCTTTCCATGCGCTGGATGTCAGCCCCCACGTCGCGCAGCTTCTCCTCGAAGCGCTCGTAGCCGCGCAGCAGGTGATAGATACGCAGCACACGCGTCGTGCCGCGCGCGGCCAGACCCGCCAACACCAGCGCCGCCGAGGCCCGCAGGTCCGACGCCATCACCGGCGCGGCGATCAGCCGTTTGACCCCCTCGACTATGACGGTGGGGCCTTCCTTACGCAGGTGGGCGCCCATGCGATTCAACTCGGCGACGTGCAAGAAGCGGTCGGGGAAGATCTTCTCGGTGATGATGCTGTTGCCGTCCGCGAGGCTCAGCAAGGCCATGAGCTGGGCCTGAAGATCGGTCGGAAACCCCGGGAACGGCTGCGTGGTCACGTCCACCGGCTCCAACCGCCGGGCCGACGACACCGCCACGCCCCGCTCGGTCTTCTCGACGTTCACGCCGATCGCGGTCAGGCGGTCCACGAACGCCATCAGGTGATCGAGCCGCGCGTTTTCGAGCGTGATTTCGCCGTTGGTGATCGCCGCGGCGACCATGAAGGTGCCCGCCTCAATGCGGTCGGGGATGATGCGGTATTCGCAGCCGCGGAGCTGGCGCACCCCCTCAATGACGATCCGCGGCGTGCCCTGGCCGGTGATCGAGGCCCCGCACTGGTTGAGGAAGTTCGCGAGGTCCACGACTTCCGGCTCGCAGGCCGCCATCTCGATCACCGTCACGCCCTCGGCGAGCACCGCGGCCATCAGGGCGTTGGCGGTGCCGAGCACGGTCGAGCCGAATGGCCCGCCGAGGAACATCTCGGTGCCGCGCAGCCGCTTGGTCTTGGCGATGATGTCGCCGTTGACGAGGTCCACGTCGGCCCCGAGCAGCCGCATCGCCCGGACGTGCAAATCCACGGGCCGGTCGCCGATCGCGCAGCCGCCGGGCATGGACACCTGCGCCCGGTGGCGTTTGCCGAGCAGCGGTCCGAGCACGCAGATCGAAGCCCGCATCTTGCGGACGATTTCGTACTCCGCGCGGCTGTTCATCTCGTCGCGGGCGACCAGACGCAGTCCGCCGTCCGTCCGCGTCTCGCTCTCGACGCCAAGCTTGTTGAGCAGCTCGCAGAGCGAAACCACGTCGGCAACGCGCGGCACGTCGTGCAGCACCACCTCGCCCTCGCAGAGGATCGACGCGGCCATGATCGGCAGCGCGGCGTTCTTGGCCCCGCTCAGACGAACGCTGCCCCGCAGGCGTGTCCCGCCGTTGATTTCGAAACACGGTAGACCCACAGCTTCTCCTTCCGCCGCGCTAGGGCCGCCGGGCGTGGACGACGCGCTCGTGCCCGGCCGGGTCGCGGTAGGTCACGATAGCTTGCCAGTCGCGGCCGGCCAAGAGGTCGCGGACGGCGGGGGCCTGGTCGTACGCGACCTCCATGAGCAGGTGCCCACCCGGCCGCAGCCAGCGGCCGGCGTCGGCCGCCAGGGCACGTATGACCGCGAGCCCGTTCTCCCCGGCGAACAGGGCGACGTGGGGCTCAAAATCCCGCACGTTGCGGGCCAGGTTGGGATCGTCCGTACGCACGTAGGGCGGGTTGCTCACGATCAGGTCGAAGCTCGCCGTACTGCCATCGGCGAGCGGGGCCCGCCACGGCTCGAACAGGTGCCCGCCGCGCAGCTCGACCCGGTCGGCGACGCCGTGGCGTTCCGCGTTTCGCCCGGCGACTGCGAGGGCCGCGGCGGAGACATCGCTGGCGAAGACGCGGCTTTGCGGCAGGTGCCGGGCGAGGCTGACGGCGATGCAGCCGCTGCCGGTGCCGAGGTCGAGGATGGCGGCTTCTGGCGGCCCTTGTTTGCGAACCAGATCGACCGTGCGCTCGACGAGCACTTCCGTTTCGGGTCGCGGGATCAGCACGTCCGGCGTCACCTCGAACGGGAGCGAGAAGAACTCCTTGACGCCGGTGAGGTAGGCGATCGGCCGGCCGGTCGCGGCGTCCTTGACGAGCGTGCGGAAGCGGTCGACGGCCGCGTCGTCGGGCACCTGCTCGAAGCGGGTGTACAGGTGGATGCGTTCGCAGCCGAGCGCGTGGGCCAGCAGGATTTCGGCACACAGCCGGGGGGAGTCCAGCCCGTGGCGCTGGAAATGGTCCCGGGTCCAGGTCAGCAGGCGCGTGACCGTCCAGGGCGTGGCGTCCGGCTGGGCTGCACACATGCCGGCAATATAGCACCGGCCCCCAGCGCCGGGGAGCATGGGCCTCCGGCCCGTGCGACTTGCGTCCGACGCCGTCCGTTCTGGGACCGCGAAGCTCTGTTTCGCGACATCGACCACGAAGCAGAGCTTCGCGGTCCCCGCTTTGAGCCGCCTACAATCTGCAAACGACGGAGTGCAAGCATGGCCGGACTGAGTGCGAAAACCTGTGTGCCGTGTCAGGGCGGCGTCCCGCCCTTGCGGCGTGAGCAATACGACCCACTGCTGAAGCAGCTTCGCGGCTGGGAGGTGCGCGACGACCACCACCTCGCGAAGCGCTACGACTTCCCCGACTTCGCAACCGCCCTGGCGTTCGTCAACCGCATCGGCGCGGTGGCCGAACACGAGGGCCACCACCCGGACCTGACGCTGAGCTGGGGCACGGTCGGCGTGCAAATCTGGACCCACAAGGCCAACGGCCTGACCGAAAGCGATTTCATCCTCGCTGCCAAGATCGACGAATTGCGGCGCTGACGGGGCCAGCGCCGGAACGCAAGAAACCACAGAGACGCAGAGAGCGCAGAGATCGCGGAGAAGGGCGTAATCGCGAGGCGCAGGCGTGGCGCGCTCGGCAAGGTCGCGCACGGCGACGCGGCGCAGCTTGGAGCGAGGGCCCGCGTTTCCGTCCTTCTTCGCTCTTCTCCGCGACCTCTGCGCTCTCCGCGTCTCTGCGGTTCAGCGGTTCGGCACGGGAGCCGAGCCCGCAGGACGGCACGGATGCGTTTCCGGCCGCCCGGCCCGCGGCTATCATCGCGCGCATGTCGGAGACCCCCGCGGGCACTGCGCCGCTGCTGTCGGTCGTCGTCCCGGTTTACAACGAAAGCGTGAACCTGGCGGCTCTGCTGACGCGCCTGCGGCCGGTGTTGGAGGGCCTCACGCCGGACCACGAGATCGTGTTTGTCGACGACGGCAGCCGCGACGACACCGCCGACCGCATCGCGCAGTCCGCGCGGCAGGACCCCCGCATCCGCCTCGTACCGCTGTCGCGCAATTTCGGCCATCAGGCCGCGCTGCTGGCAGGCCTAGAACACGCCCGCGGGGCGGCGGTGGTCACGATGGACGGCGACTTGCAGCACCCGCCGGAGCTGATTCCGCAGCTTGTGGCGGAGTGGCGGCGGGGAGCGGAAATCGTGCAGGCGGTGCGCCGCCAGCCGGCGGACAGCAACCGGCTGAAACGCGCGGGGTCACGCTGGTTCTACCGTGTGCTGACGGCGCTCACGCGCCTCGAGGTCACGCCCGGGGCGGCAGATTTTCGGCTGATGTGTCGCGAGGCCGTGGCCGCGTTTCTCACCTGTCGCGAGCGGCGCCGGTGCAACCGGGCGCTGGTACAGTGGATCGGCTTTGTGCAGCGCGAGGTGCCGTACGACGCCGAGCCGCGTTTCGCGGGGCGCTCGAAGTACTCGTACCGGGCGATGGTCCGGCTGGCCGGGGACGCGATCCTCTCGTTCTCCTCCTGGCCGCTGCGGCTGGCGGGGTTCGCGGGCGGCGTCGTGTCGCTCGCGGCGGCGGCGTATCTGCTGTTCGTGCTGTGGGCGCGGCTGTTCACCGACCGGACCGTGCCGGGCTGGAGCTCGCTCCTGGCCGCGGTGCTCATCCTGGGCGGCGTCAACCTCGTGGTGCTCTGGATTCTCGGGGAGTACGTCGGCCGGCTGTACGAGGAGGTCAAGCAGCGGCCGATCTACATCGTCCGGCCGCCGCCCCCGGCCGCGCGTTGACAGCGCCAGGCCCGCGAAGCAGACTGCGCGCATGGCGTGGCTGTGGCGATTGGGGTTGCTGGCCAACTATTTACTGGCCCTCGTCGCGGTTGCCAGCGTCCTGCGCCGTCGCAAAGAACCGGCCGCGATGGTCGCGTGGATCTTCGCGCTGCTGGCCCTGCCGGTGCTGGGGGTGCTCGCGTACTGGCTGGTGGGGTCGGACCGCTTGCGGCGCAAAGTCGGCCGGCGCCGGCGGCGCGTCGCCGATCTGATCGCCCGCTACAAACAGCGGGCCGAGCAACAATCGCAAGCCGCCGGCGAGCCGTTGGAACAGCACCTCCCCGCCGATCAGCTCCCGATCGCCCAGCTCGGCCACCGGCTGGCCCAGATGCCCGCCGCACCGGGCAACGACGTGCTCGTCCTGGAAGAAGCGAATGCAACGTACACGGCGCTCGAGGAAGCCCTGTGCGCCGCGCGGCATCACATCCACCTTGACTACTACATTTGGCAGCCCGACGAGACGGGTCGGCACTTTCGCGACCTGCTCGCGGCCCGCGCCCGGGCTGGGATCCAATGCCGGCTGCTGCTGGACGCGGTCGGCTCGCGGCGGATTCGTCGCCGCTTTCTGCGTCCGCTCCTCGACGCCGGCGTGCAGGTCGCGTTCTTTTTGCCCATCTGGGTGTTCCCGCTCCGCCGGCGGTGGAGCCTGCACTTGCGGAACCACCGCAAAATCGCGGTCATTGACGGGCAGACCGCGTTTCTCGGCAGCCAGAACATCGGCGACGAATACCGCGGCCGGCTCCGCCACCTGAGCCCCTGGTACGACACGCACCTGCGCGTCGTCGGCCCGGCGGCCCTGTTTGTGCAACAGACGTTCGCCGAGGACTGGTATCTCGCGACGCGCGAACGCCTCGACAGCGCGGCGTTCTTCCCGGAGCCAGAGCGCCGCGGCGACTCCGTCGTCCAGGTGCTGCCCACCGGACCGGACCAGGCGGACAGCACCCTCGCGCAAATCGTCTTTGCGGCCGTGTCGTCCGCCCACAGCTCGATCCGCATCGCGACGCCGTACTTCGCCCCGGACCTCGCCGTGCGGATGGCGCTGGCGCACGCCTGTTACCGCGGTGTGCGCGTCACGCTGGTCTTGCCGACGCGCAGCGACTCGCGGCTGGCCGTCTGGGCCGCCCGCAGCTTCTACCGCGAGCTGCTGGCCAGCGGCGTGGAAGTGTACGAATACGACGCCGGGGTGCTGCACTCCAAGCTGGTCACGGTGGACGACCGCTGGTGCATGGTCGGATCGGCGAACATGGACGTGCGCAGCTTTCGGCTCAATTTCGAGATCACCGCGCTGCTGTACGACGCCGCCGTGACCGCCGAACTGGGGCGCTCGCTCGACCGCGTGTGCGCCGGCGCCCGGCGGATTCACGGCCGCGAACTGCGGCAGCGCGGCGTGTGGCGACAGATGGGCGAAGGCGCGGCGCGGCTCTTCGCGCCGCTGCTGTAGCGGCCCGCCGGCTATTCCTGGGCGGGCGCGTCCACGTCGCTTTCCAGCGCGCCGTTGAGATACATGAACGAGCCGAGCAGCCAGAGCAATGTTCCCAGGCCGACGACGGCCAGCGTGGGGCCGGCCAGCCAGGTCACGTTCTCCAGCAGAGCCGTGCCTAATTCCTGGTTCACGCCGGCGCCCAGGCACACCATGCAGTACCCGATGATGCCGATCACGGCGACGACAAAGCCGGCGATGACGAGCTTCTTGCCGCGTCGCATGCGCCGCTCAGCGGGCGTACAGGTGGCAGCCTTGGGAGGCGCGGTCGACACGCTGGGCCAGAGGCCCGGAGCCAGAATCGCTTCAGACTGATGCATGGGTTGTACCTCCTGCATACTCGGGGTAAACGGGGATCAGCGGCGGTCGTGCGGGGCGAAGCGCGAGCACGCCGCGCAGGGCCAGCAGCAGCGTGTACAGGATGCGCTGGGCCAGCCCCAGGAACGTCAAAAGCCACACCACGGTCGCCGCCACGACGAACACCCTGGCGATCCACGCCAGCAGTGGCAGCGACAACACCGCGGACAGCCGATATGTGCAGACCGCGTACATGCCCACCGGGAAGACCAGCCCCCAGTACAGCGGGTCATAGGACAGCCGAAAGGCGCGGATGCGATGCCGCCAGATGCCCAGCACGACGAGCAACGGAATCCACCACGTCGCCGTCGCCCAGAACATCGCGGTCAGGCCCACGATGAAAGGACGCAAGGGCGCCAGCCGCGCTGTGCCGTCCACCGCACCGGCCAGCAGGGCGCCCGCCAGCGTGGAAATCGCGACCGCCCCCATGTTGATCCAGTACGGCGGCATCAGGTCGCGCGGCGAGAAGCTGAAGAACATGTAGCGATAGAAAACCAGCCCGATGATCCACAGGTAGAGCATCCCCCCGCCGAGCCAGAAGCACATCATCAGGAACAGCGTGGTCTCGCGGTCGCCGAGCAGCGTGCCGTTCAGCGTGCAACCCAGCACACAGACGGACTGCGTGGCGACGACGGCGACCAGCCAGCCGCCGTTGATGCCCTCCGCCAGCGTCGGCTTCACGCTGCGAACCGTGAGCAGGGCGAAGATGGTGTACGTGCATAGCGCCCAGAGCGCGACGCAGCCCCACCACAGAATGCGCCCCACGAGGAGCGCGTCGTGGAGGAGCACCGCCTGCGTGCCCAACACGCCGGTGGCCGCGACGAGCGTGAAGAACCCCGGCGCCCGGGCATGGTCGGCCCAATCGGCCAGAAACTGCCGGCGAAAGAGCACCGCCCGCGCCAGCAGCGCGATCCACAGGCTGGGATAGGCGACCCAGTTGAGCCAGGCCAGCGCCCGCGACAGTTCGCGCAGGCCGAACAGGTGGCAGGCGATCGCGACGATCCCCGTGGCCATGACCAGCGCGAAGTACGCCGGATGCATGACCGCCAGCCGCGCCCGCAGATGATCGAGCGCAGACACGCGGCTCGAAGCGGCGTCGCGGGGAAGCACGCTGACGGCCGACGCAGTGCTCATGCCACCAGTATCGAGTCCACGCCGCGCCGGCGGCAGCGGCGTCCGTCTGATGGTTGTGTGGGATGCTGGGGAATTGCGGGTCGGGGTTTGTCCTACACGGCGCTACGCCAAAAGCCCGTTTCGGACCGCGTATTGCATGA
This sequence comes from uncultured Planctomycetales bacterium, assembly GCA_964394415.1. Classification (GTDB taxonomy): domain Bacteria; phylum Planctomycetota; class Phycisphaerae; order UBA1845; family Fen-1342; genus JAGVEP01. The sequence goes on along the minus strand of CAYMXT010000010.1, from coordinate 26,904 downwards.
GCTGGGCGTTTGAATTCAGGCCCATTTTCTCGAGAATGCGGGTCCGATAGGTGCTCACGGTCTTCACGCTCAGAATCAGACGCTCGGCGATCTCGGACACGGAGCGTGCCGACGCCAGCAGCAGAAAGACCTCGTACTCGCGTGGGGAGAGCAGCTTGTGCGGCGGCTCGGCCGCGTCGCCGGCCAGCGCCAGGTGGTCGGCCAGTTCGCGGGCCACGCTCTCGCACAGATAGCGTTTGCCCTCGAGGGCGCTGCGGATGGCCCGCATCAACTCCTCGGGCGCCCGGTCCTTGGTCAGGTAGCCCGTAGCGCCGGCGCGCAGCGCGCTGAGCACAAACTGGCGGTCCCCGTACATGCTCAGGACGATCACCGCCATCCGGGGTTGGAGCCGGCGCAGCTCCGGCAGCAGCTCGAGACTGTTGCGGTTCTGCAAAGCGATGTCGAGCACGAGCAGGGACCAGCTCGCGCGGCGGACCATTTCGTGGAGCCCCTCGCAAGAATCCGCCTCCTCGATGGTCGCGTCGGGGAACGCCTCCGCTACGATGCGGCGCAGGCCGGACCGCAGGATGGCATGGTCGTCAGCGAGTAGAATCCGCAGCATCGTCGGGTTCCGGAGGCGTGGTGCGGGGCGCCGTCACGCGCACGGTGGTCCCTTGTCCCGGGACGCCGTAGATGGCGACGCGCCCGTGAATGAGCGTCGCCCGCTCGCGCATGCCGATGATACCGAGGGACGCACCACTTTCCACCGCGCTGGCGACAATCCCCGCGCCGTTGTCGTGGATGGTCAGCACGAGCTCGTCGGCCGTTCCGCCGAGGCTGATCTCGACTACGCTCGCGTGCGCGTGGCGCACGACGTTGGTGAGCGCTTCCTGGGTAATGCGAAAGAGCGTCACGGCGACGATATCCGCGGGCGCGCCGCCCGGATCATCCACCTCCACCTGTACGGCGAGGTTGGTCCGCGCCTCCACGTCGCGTGCCAGCCACTGAAGCGCCGCGGTCAACCCCAGCTTGTCGAGCACGCCGGGACGCAGCTCGGCGGAAATGTGGCGCACGAAGTCGATCGTCGCGCCGATCTGCTGGTTCAGCCGGTCCACGGTGGTACGCAGCGCTGCGGCGCAGGGTGGGGACTGCGCCGCCTGGCACAGCCCCGGCAGACGCGACAGGTCGATGCGCAGCGACGTCAGCACCTGCCCCAGCTCGTCGTGCAGCTCGCGGGCGATCCGCGCCGCCTCCGCCTCCCGCACGCGGTGGAGCCGCTGCGTCAGCGCCCGCAGGCGCGCCTGGGCTTCCAGCGCTTCGCGGTGCCGGGCGGCCAGGGAAGCCGCCATCGTGTTGAACGCCCGGGCCAGCGCGGTCAGCTCGTCGTGCCCCCGCGGCACGCTCGCGCGGGCCGCAAGCTCGCCGGCCCCGAAGCGCTGCGCCGTGCGCGCCAGCGACCGCAGCCCGCGCAGGATGCCCAGCTCCGCGCCCATGAACACGGCGGCGATGATGAACAGCGTGAGCACGCCCAGGGCCAGCAGCGTGCGGTAGAACGCCGACACCGCCTGCCGCAGCACGCGCTCATAGGGCAGTTCCGCGGCGACATACAGCCCCGGCGCCTGCGCCAGCGCGGTCGCGACGAAGTAACGCCGGCCGCCCGTGCCCCGGGTATCCACCATCCTGCCATGCGGCCCACGCGCGAGCGCGGCGATGTCGGGGATGTGCGTCGGAACCTCCGCGTGTTCCGCAGGCCCGTGTCCGCCGCGGGCCAGGACTCGGCCTTCCTGATCGGTGATAAACAGGGCGAACCCGGCCGGAAAGTCGCTCTGCTCGGCCAGCCGGGAGAGCCACTCCAGATCTAGGCCGTTGAACAGCACGGCGATGATCTGGCCCGCCTCGTCCCGCACGGCGCAGGCATGGTTGAGCGTGGGGCGATTGAAGATCGGCGAGGCGATGTACGCGCCGGCGGCCACGGTGTCGCTGTGCAGGGCGGCGCGGTAGGCGGGGTTGTCTTTCCAACTCCGGTAGGTCGGAAGCTGATACGCACTCGTGAGCACGTCCCCCTCCGGGGACAGTGCGCCGATGTTGGCGATCTGCGGGTGGCCGGCCAGCAGGGCGCGGAGGAAATCCGGGTCGGCCAGCAGGGGCGACTGCCGCCCTTCGCGGGCGAGCTTGGCCCCCAGCCAGACGAGCAGCTCGCGTGCCCCCTGGATCTGGTGGGCGTGTTCGCGGCTCGCGTGGCGCGCCAGGTGCAACGCGTCGCGCTCCGCACGCGCTACCACCGCCTTGCGCTCCGTTTCGGCGACGAAGAACGTAAACAGCACCGCCGGCAGCGTGGCCAGGCAGATCAAAAACAGGAGCCGGCCACGCAGCGAGAACAGCAGCGAATGCAGCGAGCGCTGCTGGGGTGTCTGGGCGCCAGGCGACATGCGCTCCACTTCAACGGCCGCGGGGGCGGCGCGGCCCGCCGCGTGCGGCGCGTGCTCTCAGTTCCGGCAGCAGGCTCCGGCCCGACACGGGCCGGCCCTGACCCGCCGCTGGCGGCGGACGCATTATGACGGTCACTGCCCGCTGAGCAACGCCACAAAGTCGTTGATGTCGCCAAAATCAACCAGGTCGTCGCCGTTCACGTCCGCGTTCCGGCAGTGGCAATTCGGATACGCCGCCCCGTACGCCGCCTGGTCGGACAGCGCCAGGATAAACGGGTTGATGTCATCAAAGGTAATCGCGCCGTCGTTCGGCGAAGCGTTCGAGCCCCGCGCAAGAGCCGATCGCAGCCGACCGCGGCGGAACGGGACTCTGCCCGCCCGGCGAGCTGCGCGTCGCTGTCATCCGCGCCGGCGCCGGCCGGCCCTCAGTTTGGCTGATGGCCGTTGTGCCGTGCGCGATTAAGTTCCGCAAGCCCGGTGTCCGCCCGCTGCTGGATCGCGCAGCCGACCAAGGCGACGAGATCGGGAACATCCGGCCCGCAATTCGCCGCACCGACGTGCTGCTCGGCCTCAAAGAGCTGCTGCGCTGCGCCGAAGTCGGCGGTGGAAACCGCCCGCTTAGCGCGGGCGTGCAGTTCGCGCGACAGCTCACGCAGCGTCTTCAGCTCCGCCAGCATCTCCGCGCGCAGGCGATCGCGCTCGGCCAACGGAAGCGCCGTGAATTGTGGCTCGGGCATGTTGAACGTGCGGAAGCTGGCGAGCGGCGCGCGCCTGCCGCTCATGTCGAGCAGCGTTTGCAGGGCCGCCTCCTGTTCCCCGCCCGACCAGCGCGTGAGGACGCCGCGGATCTCGTGCCCCGCCGCCGTCGCGCCCGGCGCGTCCCGGGTTGCGGGGCAGACCGGCTGTCCAATGACATCGGCCCGCTCCCGGCGTCCCGGTGAGCAGCCCGGCACGCCGCCGACGAGGGAGACGATCAGAACCAGCATGAGCCGGCTTGGAGCACTCCGCAACATCACGTTCTCCCAAGGCCAGGGCCGGCGACGTCGACGGCACCCGGCCAGCGCCCTGGCAGTGTGTCGCGCTCTGGTTTCGGTGAGCATGGGCCTCTGGCCTGTGCGGAGCCCGACACGGGACCAAAAACGAAGTCATGGCAGAATACTACTCCGGCCGTGTGAACTCCCGGCGCTGCTCGTCCCACACCCGCGCCGCGCTGTCCGGACGGATGACGAATATCTCGCGGGGCAGCGGTGTGTCAACCGAAAACTCAGTGAGCTGGAAGGACATCGTCACGGTCGCGCTTCCGCCCGCGTCGAACGCCCGCAGAACGATCCGCTTGGGCCAGTAGGTCGGGCCTCGCGACGACGCTCGTTCGACGTAGTCCGAGAACTCGGCCGACGTGAGGCGGCCGCCCTCGCCGACGCGATCAATCCGGAGTGGCGCGCTGCGCCGTCCTGGGCTGACATAGACGTAGTAGAAATACGCCTGTCCCTCGTATGTCCCGCCCGGCAGCCTGGTGCGCTCCAACCGCCGCTCGCCTTCCTCCACAGCGGTCCAGGAGGAGGCCAACAAGTCCGCCGGGATGGCGTCACGACGTACGTCCTTCAAGCGCAGATCTGATTGGTAGTTGGCGTCCGTAATAGGGTAGCGGAATTGCAACAGTTCGAGCAGGGGGTTCGGCAACGTTGGGAGCAACCGGTCGCTGTCCTCCGATGAATACGACAGGGTTCCGTCTGAACGCAGCAACTGGTACCTGCGACCGTCGTACGCCACCTGCGTTTGCACGCCTGGGTAGCTGTGCGGCTCGGCCCACGAGTTCAACCTGTAGCGGTCACCGGTCGCCCAGTACTCCACAGTACCTGAGATCGGCAGGCCCGTGGGCTGCACATCAGGGCAGTTGTCACAAGGCACGTATTTCAAGACGATCTCCACCGACGCGAAAAAGTGGATCGCCGAAACGCGCCGAAACTGCTCGAGCACTTCGCGAAGGTCGCCGGTCGCTTGGCCGTCGGCCGTCTGCGCTCCGTTGCTGGCACACGTCCACGTCAGGAGCAACACGAGTCTCCCTGCTCGCCGTCCGTCTATGGTCACTGCGGTTCTCCTTGGTACGGATTTCGTGCTGTTCTTGCGAGCGACCGTCACAGGCAAGCCGCGGTGGCCAGCGGGTTGCCGCACGGACAACGCAGGATAAACCAGCAGCGCTTCGTGCCGCAGTTCCCGTCAGCGCTTTCCCAACCGTGGGGGTCCGGTTGGGATCCAACCGGGGTGAGCGACGTGGGCACAGGCACACATCTCGCGTCCGCGCTGCAAGCGGTTGCCGCACGGCAGTCCGCACCCTGCGCACCGTAAGCCTGGCCCAAGTCAGGCTCGATGATGATCAAAACACCCGTCGCCAGGGCAAGCGCTGCCAGCGTTCTGTTCCATCTTGGCACGACACAAACCTCCGCTCGTGCTGCTTGGAGCAGCGATTCCCGCGGCCGGTCGCGTCTTTCGGCACTCGCCGAAGTCTTCACCAACGGCGCGGCCGACCGTTTCGTGACCCAGGCTAGACTCAGTTTGCGCAGATCGTAAAGGGGCCGGGCGCAGAATGTGCCGCTCGGCATACGCCAGCACGACGGCCGGAGCCGGCACCATCGTCGGGGTCAGCACGCCCGCCGCCCCGGGCCGCCGGGCGCTGGTCTGGCAGAACCGCGCCGGCCGGCTCTTGACGCGACGCTGCGACGCCGATATCTAAGGGGCACGCTCGGCCGGCGGGGTGGTGTGGCCCGTGAGCGGGCCGTGCCCCGGCGGCGGGTGCGACGTTTGATGTCATGGGGTGCGAGATGACAGTCGCACAGGATCGGCAGCGGCGGTTGCATCGTCTGGTCGATGTGGCGGTGGCCTGCCACGGCGGGACGCAAACGGCCCTGGCAAAGCTCCTCGGGCGGGATCCCAGCCGCGTGTACTGCGACTCGGACAATCCGCGTCTGGATTACGTGGTGGGGCTGGCGGAGGCGCTGGGGTGTTCGGTCGAGACGGTGGTCGAGTACATCTGGCATGGCCGCGGCGAGTTCGAGCCGGATGGGTCGCAAGAAGACTACAGCGCACTGACGAAACAAGCCCGACAGGCGTACGACGCCGGTGCGTATCGGGAGATGGTGGCGCTGGCCCAGCGGATGCTGGCGGCGGCCCAGACGCCGGACGAGAAGGCGCGGGCGTACCGGTTCCTGGCCCAGGCCCATCGGGATGGAGGCAGCACCTCGCACGCCACACGGGCTTGCGAACGAGGTCTGGAGGTAGATGGTGTCTCTCGCCAGGAGCGGATTGCCCTGCAACTGGCCTTGGCCCGTGTGCATCTCGACGGTCGCTCCCCGGCTGTGGCGGCATCCTTGGCGGAATCCGCGCTGGCGGCATTTGAGCAGAACCAGCCGGCTGAACACGCGGAGCAGGCCTTCCGCGCCTACGCGCATTACGTCCGCGGGGACGCGTTTCGTCGCATGCTCGCTTATCGCCCGGCCGACGCGCGCGGATTGGCGTGCCTGGCGCGCGCCGATTTGCGGAGGTCCGCGGGCCTGTTTACGAAGATCGCAACTGCTTTTGACGATCAGCGCGCCGCGGCCATTGCCCACACCTGCGCCGGGTTTGCGCTGGAGATCGACGTCGAGTTGGAGCAGCGCTCACCGGCAGAGGTTGTGCAGACCGTTTGCGCCGAGGTGGCCAGGTTGGACGAGCTGGCTTCCCGTCCTACGGGAGACTGGCTGGAGAGCTTCGGGTGGTGGTGCGATGCGGGCCTGGGCGCCGGCGCACGCCGCCTGCTGGAGCTACCGAACATGGCGGGTTTTTCCCACCTGCTGGAGCGTGCCGTTCAAATCGGGGTCGAACGCAGCGACTGGGCCTTGCTGGCGCGCACGGTTGTTCATCGGAGCGCGCTGCAAGACCACTTGGCCCGTACAACGGGCCTCAGGTTGGAACTGCCGCTTCATCGAAGTTGCCTGAGTCTGCTGACCCGCGTTGCGGACTACGTGCCCGCCGTGCGCGATCGCGTGTGGGAACTGCTGGAATCAAGTCGTTTTGGCCAATAAGGCACAGAGACCACGCTAGTCATGGCTACATTCGCATCCCCGCAAATGGCAACCCGCCGCGGTCAACTGCTGCTGCGGAGTCTAGTTGGCGTCGCTTTGTCCGCGGTTGCTGCCGCCCAGAACATTCGCGTCTCGCCCGTGGATCCCGACCCGCAGCTTATCGACCCGGACGCCATCAGCTCAGATTCCCAGTTGGGTCACGACATTCTGTGGTCGGTACTCAGTCCGGCGTCGAATCCGCTGCCCGGCCTGACGCCGATCGGCCGCGCCCATGGTGAAACGCTGGTCGCCGGAATCTGGGAGTTGCGCCCCGGCGTGTTCGCGACTGAACCGGGCGCGGCGGCGCTGGCGTCACTTACCGCAACCGCCAGAGCCGACGGTGTGTTCGGCGCAGACGTGAATGCCACGCTCATGCCGGTCCCCGAGCCGGGCACGCTCGTGCTGGCATTGCTGGCCGCGACGGCTACCCGCCGCGCACGCTGACGCTCCGCGGCGCGCCACATGAACCCGACGGCTCAGTAGCCGCTCAATAGCTCCACAAACTCGTTGATGTCGCCAAAATCAACCAGGTCGTCGCCGTTCACGTCCGCGTTCCGGTAGTAGCAGCTCGGGTACGCCGCCTGATACGCCAGCCGATCGGAGAGCGCCAGCACGAACGGATCGATGTCGGCGAAGTCAATGACCCCATCGCAGTTGAGATCGCCGCACAGGCCCGGGCAAGGCACCCGCAGCGGACATTCCGTCGCACTGTGATAGGGGAAGCTCGCCGGCGGATACGGCAGGCCCGACATGGCTTCGCCTTCGGCGGCCAGGTCGTTCGTCTGGTCGATGCGATAGTCCGGCCATTCGGGGGCCAGGTCCACCCAGGTGACGTGCGGCGCGGTCGGCGTATGCGAGATCTTGGTACTGACCGCCCGCCAGTCGATTTCGTTCACCACGCCGTTGGGCGGCGAATACGAGACGCCGTCGAACGTCCCGACCACGTCACCCCAGACCGCGACCGTGTCGATGAGCAATGGGTCGCTGTATTCAAGGCCCGGCGTGAGCGCCCGCACTTCGTATTGCCGCGTCGGCACGATCACGCAGCCGGTCACGTGGACCACCGCGTCCGTCCAGAGGCGATAGACGGGTTCCTCGACAATCATCGAAACGAGGGCTGGGTCGTCGCCTTCGAAGTTACGCAGCCGCGGGCGGCCGACGTACGCCCGCCGACACGGCGGGATGATGACCTCGTAGGCCACGATCTGGTTGGGGTTGGTCGGGACGAACGAGATGTAGCGGTTCTTCTCGACGCTGTGCGGGTAAGGAGGCACACCCGGCGGATTGGGAACCCCGTCCCCAAAGCGGCGGGACGCGGGCCGGCTCGAACTGGCGTCGGTCGCCGGCGCGTCAGGTTCCTGAGAACCGTCCGCCGGGTTCGCAAGGTCAAGTACCAGGGTGTAGTTGCCCGGAACCAGGTCCTTGGCGCTTACGCAGATGTAATACGTGTCGCCCTGGGCAACGGGGAAGCGAATCAGCGAGAGAAACGCGCCTGGCTGACACGAGTCGTCGTCGCACGCTATCAAAATCTCTGCCGGGCACATATGCCAGATTTCGAGCGCCGTATCGAAGCTCGCTCCCGGGCACGTCGAAACCGTCAAGATGCCGCCGAACGGGGCGACGAACTTGTACCACACGTCCAGGCCGTCGCCAAAGCACGACACGCCGTTCGGCGTCGCGCCGAACGTTGTGCCGGGGTAGACCCCGGGGCCGACCTGCGGGGCGTTTTCACAGTCATCCGCGCCCTGGGGTGGCAGCGGCACGCACTCGCAATGGTACTGGTTGCCCTGCTGCACCAGCTCGCACTGCTGGCCCTGCGGGCATTGGCCGACGCAAATCGGTCCGGCGGCGCCGAACTCGATGTGACAGGCCGTCTCGGGGATGCACTCGCACTCGACGACGCGCCACTCGGTGACGCACGTGTCGCCGCAGTCGCAATCGTCGTCCGTCGTGCAGGGCCGTCCGGTGAGCGCACAGTAGCTGACCTGCTCAACCAGCGTCGCGGCGCAGATGCGGCCCGGCAGCGTGCAGCCGCTCGGATCGCAGGCCCGCGCGCTGGCGTCCACGCGGCAGTTGTCCGTGTTGAAGAAGTCGAGGCCGTCAATGTGCTGCGCGGGGCCGAGCGACAAGTAGTGATACGCCGGCGGTTGCTGTGACAGGCCGTCGGCGAGCTTCTCGTTGATGCGATACGTCCCCGGCGAAAGGCCGCTGAACGAGTACGTACCCGTCTCATCCGCAAACGTGTTGGGGTTGTCCACCTGCGTCAGCGTGGTCGGCTCGCCGGAGTCGAGCTGGCCGTTGAAGTTCGTATCGAGGTAGATCGTCACGCCGGCCAGGCCGCCGTCGGGGCTGCCATTGCCGTCGCGGTCCACGTACTTCGTGCCGCCGAGCCGGCCGCAGGAGCTGCCGGCGCCGGGGGCGTTCGAGCAATCGTCGCCCTTGGTGTCGTGACCCTGGCCGCCGTAGCGCTTGTCGTTGCTGTCGCAGCGGTAGACGTAGTCGTCGCCGCGGTTGCCGAAGACGCGGTCGCGGCTGCCGTCGTTGCCGGCGTAAACGTAGTCGTTGTCACGGTTGCCGAAGACGAAGTCGGAATCGCCGTCGCCGTAGGCGTGGTCGTCGTGCTTGTTGCCGAAGACGAAGTCGTCGCCGCTGCCGCCGCCGGCGGTGTCGTTTTCCTTGTTGCCGAAGACGAAATCGACGCCGGAATCGCCGTAGACGGAGTCCGCGTCGCCGTTGCCGAAGATCACGTCGGTGCCGCTGGCGCCGAAGATCACGTCGCCGGCCGCGCCGCCGAAGAGGACGTCGAAGTCATTGCCGCCGGCGATGACGTCGCTGTCCTGCCCGCCGAAGGCGAGATTCAGGCCGTCGCCGGTGAAGATGCAGTCGTTGCCGCGGTTGCCGAAGAGCAGATCGACGCCGCCGCGGCCTTCCAGGTGGTCGTTGTCGGTGTTGCCGAAAAGGAGGTCGATGAAATTGCCGCCGATCAGCTCGTCGTTCTCGCTGTTGCCGAAGGCGAGGTTGAGGTTGACGCCGTTGTGGGTCTCGATCAGGTCGGCGTCGCCGTTGCCGAAGAGCACGTTGATGCCCGAGCCGCCCTCGATCCAGTCGGGGTCGCGGTTGCCGAAGGCGACGTTGAGGATGGCGTTTCCGGCGATGATGTGGTCGCCGTTGCGGTTGCCGAAGAGGATGTTGGCGGTCCCGCCGCCGCCGTTGATTTCGTCGTTGTCGAGATTGCCGAAGACGAGGTCGAGCAGGCCGTCGCCAGAGTTGATGACGTCGCCGGCGCGGTTGCCGAAGAGGATGTCGGCGGGGGCATCGCGGCCTTGGAGGACGTCCGCGTCGGCCCCGCCGAAGGCGAGATTCAGCAAACCGCCGCCCACGTCGAGTGTGTCGCGGCCGGGGCCGCCGAACCACAGGTCGATGGTCGCGGCGTCTTCCTCGTTGGGGTCGTTGGTGATGGTGTCGTGGCCGCGGTTGCCGAACACGAGGTTGAGCAGGCCGCCGCCCGGCTCGATGGTGTCCTCGCAGCGGTTGCCGAAGAGCAGGTCCACTTCGATGGGGACGATGCGGCCGTTGCTGCGGATGGTGTCGTCGTGGTCGTTGCCGAAGCCGAGGTTGCCGAGCGGGATGGGGACGGGCACGAAGCTGGCGACGATGGCGATCAGGCCGCCGTCGGCGAGTTCGAGCGTGTCGTCGCCGTCGTTGCCAAAGACCAGATCGATGCCGTCGCCGGTGCGGATGGTGTCGTCGTCGGGCCCGCCGAAGGCGAGGTCCATCCCCCCGCCGAAGACGGGGATCGAGTCGTCGGCCCCGTCGATGGTGTCGCGGCCGGCGTTGCCGAAGATGATGTTGCCGAAGTTCATGGCGACGCCGTTGCCGCCGGGGATGATCCAGAGCATGGAGCCGGGGCCGGCGTCGATGGTGTCGTCGTCCGCGCCGCCGAAGATCAGGTCGATGCCGTGCTCGCGGTCGTTGGGGTCAAGCTGCTGGAAGTCGCCGATGATCGTGTCGTTGCCGGGGTCGCCGAAGAGGAAATCGCCCCAGGTGAACTCGATCGGCGGAGTGAAGCTGAAATCGTAGATGATGCCGCCGCCGCAGCCGTAGATGGAGTCCGCGCCGTTGCCGCCGAAGATCACGTCGATGTCGCCTTCGAGGGGGTCGCCGGTGGCAGCGGGCTGGTCGCCGTGGAGCGTGTCATTGTCGGCCATGCCGAAGATGATGTCGCCGAAGGCGAGCGAGAAGGTCCCGCTCTGGTTGGTGAAGGTGAAGCCCTTGCCGCACTGGATGGTGTCGTTGCCGCTGCCGCCGAACGCGAGATCGATGCCGTCCTTACAGTCGATGGTGTCGTCGTTGTCGCCGCCGAACGACAGGTTGCCGATCTGCATGGTGAAGCTGTTGATCGTCAGATTGCCGCCGTCGTAGCCGTGGATCGTGTCGTTGCCGCTGCCGCCGAAGAGCAGGTCGAGGTCGCGCTCGGTCGCGTTGGGGTCGTCGCCGTGGAGGGTATCGTCGTCCTGGTCGCCAAAGAGCAGGTCGCCGAGCTGGAGCTTGAAATTGCCGCTATTGAGGGTGATCTCGTAGCCGATGCCGGCGGTGATGGTGTCATTGCCGGTGCCGCCGAACAGGACGTCGATGCCGTCTTTGCTGGTGATGGTGTCAATGCCGCCTTCGCCGAGCATGATGTTGCCGAGTTTGACGGTGAAGCTGCCGATGACGAGGTCGCCGCCGTTGCCGCCGAACATCTGGTCGTCTTCGCCGCCGCCGAGCATGACGTCGATGCCGTTCACGCTGACGGGCGGATCGTCGCCGTGCATGATGTCGTTGTCGGGGCCGCCGAGGAGGACGTCGCCGAGTTCGATCGAGAAGTTCGAGCCGATGCTGACGGTCTGGCCCGCGCCGCCGATGAGGAGGTCGGTGCCGTTGCCGCCGATGAGCACGTCGATGCAGTTGTCGCCGTAGAGGCTGTCATTGCCGTTTTCATTGAGGATGGTGAGGTCGCCGACAACGAGGTCGATGCCCTCGCCGCCGCGGACGACGTCGTCACTGCCGCCGCCGAAGCAGAGGTCGATGTAGTCGCCGCCCTCCAGCTCGTCGTCCTGGCCCTGGCCGACGAGGATGTCAAAGCCGGCTTCGCCATAGAGACAGTCGTTGTCGTTGCCGCCGACGAGGATGTCCACGCCGTCCCCGCCGTGCAGCTCGTTGGTGCCGGGACCGCCGAAGAGCAGGTCGAAGTCGGCGTCGCCGTAGAGCTTGTCATCGCCGGAGCTGCCGACGATGAGGTCCAGGCCGCCCTGGCCGTGGATGAGGTCGTTGCCGGTGGTGCCGAGCAGGAAATTCGGCCCGGGCCCGCCGGTGATGGTGTTGGTCGTCTGGATATTCGAGCAATCGGCCCCCGCCTCGCCGCCGTCCAACCCGCCCGCCAGGATTCCGGACGCGCCGAGCATGATCTGCTCCAGCTCAGTCAGAATGACGCTGGCTTCGTACTGGAGCTGGTCGGCCTTCGCGCCGATGCGGGTCTGCACGTCGCTCTGAAACGCCGCCCCGGCCTGCGTGAACTCGGTGTCCGCGCGGGTTTCCAGGGCGTCCCCGGCGGTCTGAAGCTGTGCCTGAAGCGCGGCCCCGTAGGTCTCGGCGAACGCGATGAACGCCTCGGCCTGAAGCACGAACGCGTCCGCAGTCAGCTCGAAGTTGTCCCCGCGGATTTCGTAGGCGTCGCCGGTCGCCTCGAGGTTCGTGTTGGCGATCAGATCCGCGTCGGCGGCCAGATCGTCGCCGGGGCCTTCGCCGCAGTCGAGGCCAAGCTGCTCGAAGTCATCGATGAGCACTTCCATGCAATCAACGATGTCCTCGATGTCAGGACAGACGTCCGTGGTGTCGTTCGGATCGGTCGGCTCGTTGGGGTCGCAGGCGTCGATGAGGGGGTCAAGCAGGTTCGCGAGGTTGGTAAGCTGGGTGGTGAGATCGGTCGCCCCCGGTTCCTGTAGGCAGCTAAACGCGCTCTGCTGAAGCGCGACGGCCTGATCGTGCAACGCCTGCGCCTGCCCGGCCAGCGCGTTGGCGGCTTGCTCCAGGTCCACCTGCGCGTCGTCCTTGAATTGCAGCCCCGGCTGCGCGAGCGTGCTCTCCGCGGTCAGGATCAACTGGGCGGCCTGGTCGATCAGGTTGTCCCGCACATCCGCCGGCAGGGCCGCGGCGGGGTCGATCATCGTCGTCTGAAAATCCTCGACGTAGTCCGCCGCTGGCAGGACGAAGTTGTCATGCACATCCTGGAGGTGCGCGATGGCGTTGGAGATGAGGTTGTCGCCGCTGTTGCCGAGCGGCTCGACCGCCCCCATCAGGTCGAGCAGGACCTGGGCGTCGGTCGCCAGGTCGCGGGCGGTCTGGAGCAGGTCCATGGCGTCGAGCACCTGCTGGACGGTCAGGCTGCCGGTCCGGGCCAGCGCCCCGTCATCGCCGTCGCCGAGGTCGATGTCGAGCGGACGGAGCGTGCCGACCGTGCCGTTAGCGTCGTCGAACACGATGAAGTCGTCGCCCTCAAGCAGCCGCACGCGGACCGAATCGAAGTCGGCGAGGTTGAAGCTGAACGCAGGCGTGGTGCTGCTCGCGGGGTCGAAGATTTCGACCTCGTTTGGGTCACCGCTGCGCAGGGCGAGGCGTGCGCTGTCGTCGCCGGTAGTGCCATCGATGTTCAGCACGCGGGAGCCGTCGATGTACGCGCTGACGGAGCGGCCGGTCCGCCGCGCCCAGTTGGCCCGCGCCGCGGCGACGGGATTGTGTGCCCGCCAGTATTCGCGGGTCGCCTGTTGATCCAGTTGCTGGATCGAGCAGCTATTCGAATCGCGTTCTGGAGCGCTCGGCGCCGGCGTGACGCTGGCGGCGGGTCCGCCGGTACGTTCGGGCGCGCGGGCCGTGGCGCCGGTGAGAACGAGCGTGAACAGGACCGAGGCTGCAACGAGCGTGTGGACGGTACGCATGGGCTTCTCTCCACGGTTGGAGTTGCATCCGAACCCCGCACGCCAGTGTGGGGTCGGCCGCGCCGGTTGAGGCGCTTGCGACTGCATAATGCTCAGGGGCGGCTTGGTCGAATGGGGCCCGAACGCCGCCAGACACCGTCTGACTTACCTGTCATCCATCATATCACGTTGATGAAGGTCCGCAAATGGGTCAAACGTCGGACCGCATCCGAACCCGCCACGCAAGTGGCGGGCGAGGGGAGCACATGGTTTCCGGCCCCGCACCTGCGTGCGGGGCTCGGACAGGCGGTGGCCGCCGGTCAACGGCCGCCGCGGGCGTACGCCGCCTTCAGCGCTTGAGTCTGCCCCGCGTGATACACGTCGTGCAGCGCGACGCCACGAACCAGCATCCCGTTGCTGACCTTGCGGCCAGGAACAACAGCAGCCAGCGCGGCATCCGATAACTCGCGCACGGCCGCCATGAGCTGCCGATGCTGCTCTTCCAACAACCCGACGTACTCGCGCCACGCCACGGACGTCAGCGAGTCGCCCAGCTCGAACCAGTTGCTGCCGGTCAGGGGGAACGACCCGCGCTTCTCGCCCCGCAAGCGGCGCCGCACGGCGTATTTCCAGTAGGCACAATGCACGACGATGTCAACGATGCGGCGGCCACCCGGCCGGCCGCGCCAGGCAGCCTGCTCGGCGGACAGGCCGCGCACGCTGCCGCGCAGGTTGGTCCCGTGCCAGGACTTGCGGCGAAACGCCTCGTCGAGCAGTTCGAGAAGCTGTGCGACGGCGGGGTTGCGACGTGCCATGCGAGACTCCGTAGTGCGGCAGCGCGGCGCAAACACATGACGGCAGAACCCGCCACGCGCGTGGCGAGCCGTGGGGCCTTGGGCCGTCCGCCACGCGCTGGCGTGCGGGGTTCGGATTGGGGCGCTACGACGCGGCGGCGGCACTCGCGGCGGCGGCCCGTTGCTGGCGACGACGATGCTCGGCGGCCAGCGTCGCATCGAGTCCAGTCCCGCCGGCCGCATCCTCGAGCGCGAGCAAGACCGTGTGATAGCCGGTACCCGGCAGCCCGTTCATCCAGCACACGCTGCCGTCCGACTTGTCCAGGCACCACACCTTGCCGTTGGCGCCCGCGAACAACCGCGATCCCTTGATGACCATGGCAACCGGCTCACCGTGGCCGCCGCACTTGGGCAACTTGGTGCGCCAGAGTTCCTGCCCGCTGTCCGGGTCGAGGGCTGCGACATAGCCGTTGGTGCCGACAAACAGGGGCGTGGTACGAGCCATGTGGATCTCCTGCGAAAACGCGGTACGCGTTCCGATGGCCGTTTCTACCTGCGTCGCGCGCTAATCGCCATTACAAATGCCACCCTTTATCCAACCGCCGCCGAGCACGATGTCACCGTCATAGAATACCGCCGCCTGGCCAGGGGTGACGGCGACTTGGGGCGTGTCGAAACGCGCCATGACGACGGATTGGCGCTCGGACCCGGGTTCCGAACCCACCACGCCAGTGGTGGGCCGGGGGGACGCCGCCTGCGGCCCCGGACTTGCGTCCGGGGTTCGGATTGCAGGAACGCGACCGCTATCCGAACCCACCAGGCCAGTGGTGGGCGGCACGGCCCCGCACTGGCGTGCGGGGTTCGGAATCGCGCTCTCAAGCACTCGAATCGCGCCCGCCGCGGGCGTATGCATGTGCCGAATCTTGATCGCCGCCGGACGCCATTCACCGGCCAGGGGCGGATCGGCGAGCCAATTCACGTCCTCCGCGACCAACCCGCCGCGCACGAGCGCTTCGCGCGGGCCAACCGTCACCGTGTTGGCCTCCGCATCGAGCCGCGTCACGTAGATCGGCCGCCCCGCGGCGATGCGCAGGCCGCGCCGCTGGCCGATCGTGAACCCGGCGATGCCGGCGTGGGTACCAAGCACCTGCCCGCTTTCGTCGAGCACCGCACCGGGCTGGCGCGTCTCCGGGCGGCGCGCATGGACCAGCTCGGCGTACTCGCCGTCGGGGACGAAGCAGATTTCCTGACTGTCCGGCTTGTCATGCACCTTCAGCCCCAGCTCCGCGGCGAGCCGTCGGACCTCCGCCTTGTCCGCAATCTCGCCGAGCGGGAACAGGCAGCGCGGCAAATCCGCCCGCCGAATGCCGAACAGGACGTAGGACTGGTCCTTGGCGAGGTTTCGCGCGCGGGCCAGGCAAACCGGCGCGTCCGTTCCCACGTTCCCACCGTCCCCCGTTCCCACGTTCCCACGCACGACACGCGCATAGTGCCCCGTGGCGACGAACTCCGCCCCCAGCACGTCCGCGTAGCGCAGCAGCTTGCCGAACTTGAGATGAATATTGCACATGACGCACGGGTTCGGCGTCCGCGCCCGCGCGTACTCGTCCACGAAATAGTCAATGATGCCGGCGAAATCGGCCTCGAAGTTCAGCGCATAAAACGGAATGTCCAGCCGTGCGGCGACGGCCCGCGCGTCGAGCGCGTCTTCGACCGAGCAACAGCCGTGCCGCAGGCGGCGCGGGGGAACCGGGGTGGATGGGAACGTGGGAACGTGGGAACGTGGAAACGTGGAATGGTCGCCACCCTCTGCCGCTTCGTCGCCCGGCGCACCGGCCGGAGGCCGATGCTCCCCTGCGCTGCTTCCCACGCGCATGAAGACCCCCACGCACTCGTACCCCTGCTCCTTCAGCAAGCCGGCGGCGACGGACGAATCCACCCCCCCCGACAGCGCGACCACGACCTTGCCGTTGCGGGACATCCTCGCGATTCTACGCGCTGCGCTTCAACCCGCCCATTCGCAGCGTTGCCCAGCCGTCCCCGCATCGCATACCATGTGCGCTCATGAGCACTGTTGAGCTGCGCCGCAAGATCAAGAAGGCGGTCGATCGGATTCCGCCCAAGCACCTGGGGTCGCTGGCTGATTTCGTTGAGTTCCTCAACCGGCCCCCGTTGAGCGAGCGCGTCAAGGCGGCCGAGCGGGCGATTGCCTCCGGCCGCGGCGTCAACTGGCGCAAGGTCCGGTCGGATGTTTGAGGTCATCTTGTCGCCCGAGGCGCGCGCTTTCTATGAGTGCGCCCCTCGGCCCCTGGCGCAGAAGCTCGCGCGGTGTTTTGCGCAATTGGAGCGTGAACCACGTCGGCACAACAACGCCAGGCGACTCACTGGCCAACTCGCCGGGCGGTGGCGCTATCGCGTCGGAGACTGGCGCGTGATCTTCCGGATCGATGACCGCGCCCACGCGGTGCATGTGCTGGTGATCGCGCATCGCCGCGAGGTCTACGACTGAGCGGTAGGCCGCGTGCGGGGCGCCCACTGCCATCTTCGGGCATCCTCATCCTCCTCCACGCCGCGGCCGGCGGCTAGAGACTCCCTCCGACCCACTTGAGGATGTCCTGAAGCGTCACGAACGCGAAGCTCAGGACGATCAACCCCAGGCCCGTAAGCGTCGCCGCCACTTGCACCTTGATGCTCAGCGGCTTGCCGCGGAGCTTCTCGAGCAGCAGAAAGACGATCAATCCGCCGTCCACCACGGGGATCGGCAACAGGTTCAGCAGCGCGAGGTTGACCGAGATATACGCCATGAAGAACAGCAGGTCGGCGTACCCCATCTTCGCGTACTGCACGGCGGCGTTGACGATGCCGATCGGGCCGGAGACGTTCTTCACGCTGACGCGGCCCTCCTGGCGCGTCAGGAAGCTCTTGGTCATCCGCTGCATGATGCGATACACGCCGACCAGATCATCGCGCGTCTTGACCAACCCCATGCCGAGCGCACTGAGCGGATTGCCGCCCGCGTCGATGCGCGTGGTCCGGCGTGTGAAGTGCTCACCCAATTCGGGCGTCTCGAACCAGTAGGAGAGCCACATCTGCCAAGGGTCGGTCTGGCCCGCGCGAACGGTGTACGACGCGCTCTCGGTCCGCGGACTGAGGAGCGACGTCGCGTATTCCACTTCCACGGTTTGCCCGACGTGCTTCTCCAGCAGCTTGCGCACCGCCAGCACCGCCGGCAACCGAGCCAGGCGACCGCCATCGAGGGCCACCTCGCGCTCGCCCGCGATCGACTGGATCATCGCCGTCGGCGGCAGACCCAGCTCATTGATGATGCTGCTGGGGACCGCCATGCTGCCCGTGACTTCCTCGCTCCCGGTCCGGAAGCGGACCGCGATGGTCGTCCCCGCCGCGGCTTTCAAACTTTCAACGACATCAAACCAGTCGGCCACGGGCCGGTCGTTGAGCGCCAGGATTTCGGAACCGCGCGGTATCCCCAACTCGGCGGCCGGCGTGTCGGGAATGATGTCGGCCACGACTGGCCGGCGCTCTTCCTCACCGAACGCGAGCCCGACGCGCGGCGGGGGCGCTTTCGTCAGGCTGAACTCGCGCCGCGGCGTTACTGTCAGCGTCACGAGCTGTCCGCCGCGCTCGACCAGCACGGGCGTCGGCCGGCGGTCACTGCGGTCGGTGCTGGCGGTGACGTCACGGTAAAGCGGACTGGCGACCGTGTCCCACTGGACCAGCACATCGCCGACGTGAAACCCCGCCTCTTCCGCGGGAGCACCGGGGATGATCTCCAAGACGGTGCGCCGGCGACAAAAACCGAGGATGTGCGTCTGATCCCGCCGGCCGTCGGCACTCTCGTCGGGGCTGCCGAACCGCAGCGTCGGCCGCACGGCGGTGGTGAACACGTGCGGCGCCGCATCGTCGGAGGCCACGCGGGACACGGTCACTTCTACCGGCCGGCCGCGCGAGGCCTGGAAGGCGACGCCGAGCTGCGGCTTGCTCTCGACGGGGACGCCGTTGACGTGCGTGATCCGGTCGCCGGGCTTGAACTCCGCGCGGTCCGGGTTGCGGGCGACGATTTCCGAGAGGGTCGCCGTCGTGGACGCCCAAATGCCGCCGACGGGCGAAGCATCCGCGCCATTCTCGCGGTGGACGACGAACTCCGACTCCAGCGGCTGTCCGCCGCGCTCGACGCGCACGTGCAACGGCCCTTCGGCGAGCACGCTGCGGATGATCACGTCGTCGTACGATCGCACCGTCTCGGCGTTGATGGACAGAATCCGATCGCCGGGAAGCAGCCCGGCCGCGGCCGCGGGCCCGCCCGGCTCGACCTCGCCGATGACGGGGGCAAGCACGTCCTTGCCCGACACCAGGTAGACCAGCGCATACACCAGGATCGCGAACAAGACGTTGAAGACGACGCCCGCCGACACGACCACCAGCCGCCGGCCGACCGGCTTGCTCGTAAACGCCCGCGGATCGTCGGTACGCTGCACCTCCCCGGTCTGCTCGTTGATGATCAGATCGTCTTCCCCGAGCATTTTGACGTATCCACCGAACGGCAGGGCGTTCAGGCAGTAGTCGGTTTCGCCGTAGCCCTGGGCGGCGAGTTCGTCGGTCTTGTACGTGGGCCGCGGACCGAAGGTGAGGCCCTCGCCACGCCGATAGCCGCACACGCGGTAGAAGAAGCCGACGGCGAAGCGATCGACGCGGACATCCATCCACTTGGCAGCCAGAAAATGCCCGAGCTCGTGGACGAAGATGATGATCGAGAACCCGATCACCACCTTCAGTACGAGCCACGGAGTTATCAACCAGTCCCCCACGGCCCACGCCAGAGTCACGTTTTCGAGCACGCCGTACTACTCCGCACACTTTTCAGGACGCTTTCGCGCGCCCACGCATCCGCCGCCAGCAGCTCGACCAGCGCGGGCCGCTCCACCCACCGGTGCCGCCGCAGGGCCTCTTCCGCGAGGGCCGTCACACGCCCAAACGGGATTTCGCCGGCCCGAAACAACTCGACGGCGGCTTCGTTCGCGGCGTTGAGCACCGCACCGGCCGTGCCGCCGCGCCGGGCCGCTTCGTACCCCAGCCCGAGCGCCGGGAAACGCTCCAGGTCCGGCGGCTCGAAGTTCAGGCTGCGCCGGGTTTCCCAGCTCAGCCGGTCCGCCGGCCCGGCGATCCGCCGCGGGTACGTCAGGGCATATTGTATCGGGGTTTTCATGTCCGGGCTGCCGAGCTGGGCGAGCGTCGATCCGTCGCGGTATTCGACCATCGAATGCACGATCGACTCGGGGTGGACCAGCACGCCGATGCGGTCGGGCTCCAGCTCGAACAGGTAGTGGGCTTCGATGATCTCGAGCGCCTTGTTCATCATGGTTGCGCTGTCGATCGTGATCTTGGGGCCCATCGACCAGGTCGGGTGGTTCAGCGCCTCCGCGACCGTCGCCTGCTCGATTCGCTCGCGCGGCCACGTGCGGAACGGCCCGCCCGACGCGGTAAGCCAGATGCGGGCCACGTCCTCCCGCTGGCCGGCCTGGAGCGCCTGGAAGACCGCCGAGTGTTCGCTGTCCACCGGCAGCAGTTTGCCGCCGCGCTCATGCGCAAGCGGCATGAGCAGCGCCCCGGCGACGACGAGCGACTCCTTGTTCGCCAGCCCCACGTCGAGTCCGCGTTCGACCGCGGCGAGCGTCGCTGGCAACCCCGCGGCCCCGACGATCGCGGCCAGAACGAAGTCCGCGTCGGTCGTGCGAACCAGCTCGACCAGACCGCCGCTCCCGGCGTAAACACGCGTTTCACGCGGCAACGCCGCGCGCAGGTCATCCGCCGCGGCGTCGTCCGCGAGGGCGACCGCGGGCACATCGAAGCGTCGGGCCTGCGCGGCGAGCTTCCGCCAGTCGCGTCCGGCGGCCAGGCCGACGACGCGCACATCGGGTCGCAGCGCGCCGGCGACGTCGAGCGCCGAGCACCCGATCGAGCCGGTCGAGCCGAGGATCAGCACGCGGTGATGCACGGGGGTCAGTATAACGCCACGACCGAAGCCGCCCCTGGAAAGCACACGCCCACGGCGGTTCGCGCTGAAGAAGGGGCAGAAGCGCTCAGCGTCTCCGGCGCGCTGAGTCGTCGCCGCGCCTATCAGGACCACGCACGTCCCGGCGCGCCGGGACACGGCCGCTGACAGCAGCCGCGCCGGACCGTCAGACCGACTGACGCCGCACGATCATGTCAAAGCCGCGCACCATGTTGCGATAGAGCGCGTAGGTGACACCCAGGTACGCCCCGGCGGCGACGACGCTGAAGATCGCGCGCACGACGCGGAAGGTGTTGATCTGCGCGACGGAGGGCGTGGCTCCGCCGACCCACCCGCGCGCCGCGGTGGTGGTCGCGGCCCACGGATCCAGCAGCGCCTGGAGGCTGAAGACCGGCGTGAAAGGCAGGAGCATGCCGGCCACGGTGGCATCGGTGCCGCGTGTCGCATAGCCGCACGCCGAGAGCAGGCCGGCCGCGCCCAGGACGATGCCCGTGCTGATCATCACGGCCGGCACGGTTCGCCGCGAGGCGAGCGAAAAGTGCAGGCCGACCATGGCGGCGAAGGCGGCGAAGGAGATCAGCAACAGCGGAACGAGCAGCACCGCTTCGGGCGTCGTGACCGGCGGCTGCCCGGGCCGCAGCACGTCGAGCAGCACAAACGCCGCGATGGTCAGCGTCGGCGCCGCGATCAGCGGGATGACCAGGCGAACGAGCCCCTGGAGCATCCCGGCGACGATGTAGCGGCTAGTGAGGGGCGTCGAGAGCAGAATCTCGATCGTCTGGGCTTCTTTTTCGCGGGTCAGGGTCGTGGCCGCGGTGCTGGTAACGACGAGCAGGACGACGGTCAGCTCGATCCACACCAGCGGCACGAGCCAGTCGCGGGCCACGACCACCGCCGTCGGCGCCGGCCCCAGTGAGCCGCCGTGGTGCAGAATGAGCAGCACCGCCCCGAGGGCCAGCCCGGCGGCGATGAAGAGCACACGCATGGCCGAGCGTCCGGCGGCGGAGGCGCGCGTGACGGCCTCACGCCAGGCAATCGGGTTCCGCCAGACGCGGCGCGGCGGGCGGCTGCGCTGGCGCGCGAGGGCCCGCGGCAGCAGGCGAGTCAACCACGACGCCTGTCCGTCCTTGGTTCCGCGGCGGACGTTGAACAGGCTGATAAGCACCATGCCGGCGGACGCGAGCCCGGCCAGCGTCATGTACGCGTACTGCGGCGACGCGAGCGCCCAGCCGGCCAGCCGGCCGAAGTGCTGCACCGCGGCAGGGTCGGGCGCGGGGGTCTGCCCGGTGACAACGAGCAACGACAAGAACGGATGCAGCGGGGCGAGCCAGCTCATGCGGAAGTGCGTCGTGGGGCTGAGGAACGTGGTCGCGGCGGGCGCCTGGGCCAATTGTCCCCACGTCGAGAGCCCCAGCGTCCCGACGCCGAGCAGGTAGACCGCAATGCCGATGAAGAACGAGAAGATCGTGCGGCGGGTGCCGACCTTGAGAAAGCTGATCATGATGGCGACGGAGCCGGTGAGCAGCCCGGTCGCGGCGGCGAGGCCGAAGCTCTCGAAGATTTCCGCCGTGGTCACGCCGCCGTAGATCATCGTGATGCAGAAGATCGGCAGGCCGGCGAGCAGCAGGACCCAGACGAAGAAGATGCGGCTGAAAAGTGTGCCGAAGACGATCTGGGCGTTGCTCAGCGGCGTGGTCAGCAGAATGTGGTAGGTGTTCGCGTCCTTCTCCTGCGTGATGGCCCCGGCGCAGAAGATCGGGGCGACGAAGCACACGAGCAGGAGCTGCACGACGCTGACGGCCATGAACGTGCGCGTGGCCTGCTTCGCGAGGTCGGCCAGCGATTGCTCCTGAGTACCGAGCAGAAAGCCGCCGCCGACCAGGACCACAATGACCAGGGCGGCGAGGTAGACCAGGCGGGCGAGCATGTGGCGCGGCCGTTTGCCCGCGGTGGCGACCACGCGCAGGAGGATCGGGTTGCCCGGCAGCAGGCGCCAGAGCCACGCCGTGATGTCATGCGCCAACGTCACGGTCACCCTCGTCGGTCGGGGTCCAGACGCGCCAGTCTCCCTGTGTGCGGTGGTAGGTTACCCGGCTGCGCAGCCGCCAGGCGAACGCGAGCAACCCGGCGCCGGCGAGCAGAAACACGCCGGCCACGAAGTACGCCAGCAATTCGGGGTGCGCGTACAGCAGCAGGCCCGCGGCGATGAGCAAACCGCCGATGAGCGCCGGTCCAAGCCACGCTCCGCCGCCAGGCTCAGCGGGCCACTGGAATGGTCGCATCACGTGCTCCGAAGGCGATGCAGATCATACCCTGCGGGTGCGGTTGGGTCCGCGCCGCGTTCCAATCGTACCGGACCGCGGCCCGCGCCGCGGCCCGGACCGGCGCGCGGCATCTGCAAACGTGACGGAATCCGTTTGCAGCGCCGATCCCGGACGCGGTAGACTGTCATCAGCAGCCGACCGCCGATTCACCGCCGGGCTGGGAGCCCGACGGTCGTTTATGGGGCGCGGCCAGTTGCTGCTGGAGGCGATGCCATGAACCGGGGCGTGCGAAGCGCTGCTGTGTTTTGTGCTTCGGTTACCGCGCTCGGCGGTCGGTCGGTCAGCCGCTGGTGCCCGTGGTGTGCCACGGCTCTGTGAGAAGTGCGCGGCTCGTGCGAGATGAGCATCTCGCACGAGCGACCGCACGGTTTTTCGCAAGTGCAAACGGACTTCGACCCGGGCTTGGAGGACGTGTCATGTGCGTGCATCGACTCAGCCGGATTGCTCACTTCCTGCGTTGGACAGCGCCGCTCGCGCTGGCAGGCGCTGCGGCGACGGCCGGATCGCCCCTTGTCTCGTCGGCCGGCGCATCGCCGGGGAGCGCGACCCGGCACGTGCTCGTCCGTCTTCAGCCGGGCCAGGGACCGGTCACCAGCGCCGCAACGGGTCTGCTGCCGCTCGGCTCCGGGTTCGAGTCACCGACCCCCGTGCCGGCCCTACCGCCGCGCAACCGCGATTTGGCGGAGCGACATGGTCTGACCCGCTGGTTTCGCGTGACGCTGGCGCCCGACGCTGATCCCGAAATGGTCATGGGCGAATTGCGAGATCTGCCCGGCGTCGAGCGCGTCGAACCGGACGGTCCCGCGACCCTGGCCGCGACCTTCCCCAACGATCCTTTCTTCGCGTATCTTTGGGCACTGCACAACACCGGCCAGATTGGCGGCACCCCGGACGCGGATATTGACGCCCCCGAGGCGTGGGACCTGCACACCGGCGCAGATGCCGTCACCGTTGCCGTCATCGACACCGGCATCGCCGCACACCCCGACCTCCAGTTCATCCCCGGCTGGAACACCGTCGCCAACAACGCCAACACCCACGACGGCAACGGCCACGGCACCCACGTCGCCGGCACGATCGGCGCCCGCGGCCACAACGGGGTCGGCGTCGTCGGCGTGAGTTGGGGTGTTGCCCTCATGCCAGTCAAGTGCATCGACAACGGGGGCGGGGGTAGCGAGAGCACGATTGCCGCGGGCATCGTCTGGGCCGCGGACCACGGCGCTGACATCGCCAACCTGAGCTTGACCACGTACCAGGGCTCGGGCTTTCTGGCGGGCGCGGTGGCGTATGCGCACGACCTCGGCCTGGTGCTCGTCGCCGCGGTCGGCACGACCCAGGGCCAGGGCATCGCCTACCCCGCGCGTTTTCCACAATGTCTGGCCGTCGGAACAACCGACTACTATGACCAGGCGGCGTACTTCTCGGTCTACGGGCCGGAGATCGACCTGGTCGCGCCCGGCGTCGAGATCCTCTCAACGCACCTGAGCAACAACTATGCGGTGTATTCCGGCACTTCGATGTCGGCTGCGTACGTCAGCGGCCTGGCCGCGCTGCTGAAGTCCTACAGCCCCACGTTGGTCAATACCCAGATTGAGCAGATCGTGAAGGACACGGCGGACGATCGCGGCCCCGCCGGCTGGGACGAGCACTACGGCTGGGGGCGGATCAACGCTTTCGGCGCCCTGCTGCGCGCCGACCCGCACGGTGACCTGAACTGCGACGGGCGGATCGACTTCGACGACGTGAATCCGTTCGTACTGGCGCTTTCCGACCCGGCCGCGTATACGGCGGCCTATCCGGACTGTCCACTGGCGAACGCTGATTGTGACGGGGACGGCGCCGTCGATTTCGACGATGTCAACCAGTTCGTGGCGCTCCTGGGCGGATGACGCGCGGCAGCTCACAGGCGCTGGCGGAGCCCCGCGCGCGCGGTCGCTGGCGCTGTGCGTTCTGACTCTCTTGCGTGGCTTGGCAGAAAGGACCCTCCGGCCCCGACGACCGGCGTTACAAGACGAGCTTGTACCCCACCGCGTGCGCGGTCAGGATGTGCCGCGGCTTGGCCGGGTCGGGCTCGAGCTTGCGCCGCAGACTCACGATGTGGTTGTCCACCGTGCGATCAGCCGGGCCGAGGCCGACGCCCCAGATGCGGGTGAGCATGTCCGCCCGCGCCACCGCCTGCCCCACGTGCTCGAACAGCATCCGCAGAATCTCGGATTCGTAGTAGCCGAGCGGAAGCTCGCCCTGCGGCGTGATCACCATCTGCCGGACCAGGTCAACCTGCCGCTCGCCGAGCGTGAATTGCGAGCGCACCGGACGACCGGTTTGCGTGGACCGGCGCAGGGCCGCGTGTACGCGGGCGAGCAGCTCGCGCAGACTGAAGGGCTTGGTGACGTAGTCGTCGGCCCCCAGCTCCAGCCCGCGGACCTTGTCAATCTCCTGCCCGCGGGCGCTGAGAATGACGATCGGCATGGTGTAGCCCGCGGTCCGCAGCCGCCGGCAGACCTCGAAGCCGTCGAAGTCGGGCAGCATGATGTCGAGCAGGACGAGGTCGGTGGGGCGGTCGATGACGAGCCGCAGGCCCTCGGCCCCGGTGGCACCCACGGCGACCTCGTGCTTCTCGAACTCGAGGTTGTCGCGCAGGCCCGACGCGAGGTCGGGCTCATCTTCGATGATGACGATGCGGGCCATATCAGGTCTTCGCGTTCGCGAAGTGTAACACCGCCAGCGGGCCGAACACCAGTACCGGCAGGGCGGTCGCCAGGCGGGCGCCGTAGGCGTCGGTGGACAGGCTGTGGCACAGAAACACGCCGATGAAACAGGCCCCCGTCAGCAGCAGGGCCTTGCCGCCGGCCACGAGCGGGTTTTCCGGCTCGCGGGTGAGGAAGAACGGCACCGCCAGCAGGATCAAAATCCAGATCAAGAGCGGCTGCGTGAAGCGGACGTCGCGGGCCTTGGCGACCGCCGGCAGGTTCGGCAGGTTGCGCGTCTGGAGCAACTGGTTCATCTGGCGGATGCTCATCAGGTCGGCCCATTGGGCCGATTGCCGCAACAGGATTTGCTCCGGCGCGAGCGAGAACGGGTACTCGGCGAGCGGCGTCCATTGAATCGCGCTGCCGAGTTCGCCCCGGCCAAACGCAGAGCCCATCACCTGCCGCGCCCCGCGCTCCAGCCGCCAGGTCTGCCGCCCGGCGTCATACTGGGCGGCGTCCGCACGGATCAGGTTCTTCGGCGCCCCCTGCTCATCCGGCTCGATGATGAACACGCCCTTGAGCACCCCCTTGCGCGGCAGAAGTTCCTGGGCGGTGAGGATGGCGTTGCGATCGTCCCGCACGCACTGCACGCCGATCGCACGCAGCTCCAGCAAGTCGTCATGCTGCCGGGCGATCTTGTGGCCGCACGCCGGCACCACGACCTCGCTGTTGATCAGCCACACCACCACCAGCACGACCGAGCACGCCAGCACCGGCACGGCCAGCCGCTGAAGCGGCACGCCCGCGGCCACCAACGGCGTCAGCTCGTTGTTCTTGAGCATCATGGCGAATGTGAAGCCCGCCGCCATCGCCATCATCACCCCGCCAAGCTGCCGGAAATACAGCGGGACGTTGTAGGCGTAGTAATCGACCATGTTCAGCAGCACGTCGCGGACCGACAGGCCGGCGTCCTTCGTGAACTCATCCAGGTTTACGAGCAGATCGCTCAGCATGTAGAGCGCGAAGCCGGACAACAGCAGCACGGCGTAGCTGCCGAGAAACGTCAGACTGACATACCGGTCCAGGGTCTTCATCGTCGCACCCCCACGCGCACGATGACCGCGTCGGCGACCAAACCGAGCACCAGGCCGCCCCACGTCACCAGCGGGCCGACGCGAAACGCCTGCTCGTCCTCGGTGAGCTGCCGGGCCAACACGAGCACGATCAGCACGCTGAAAAACGGGATCAGCGCGAGCGCGAACGCAGCCAGGGCCCGCGCCCCACGGAACAGCACGCCGAGCGCCGCCCCCATCAGCAAGGTCACCAACACGCTCGCCGTGAAACCGAGCCGGAAGTTGATCGTCCCCACGATCTGGCGTCCAAGCCGGGCCGCGGCCTTCTGAAGCCCGATCCGCCGGTCGGCCAGCGGCCCGGGCAGCTTCAGTTCCGCCTGCGGATCGAGAACCGTGGCAAACGAGATTTCGCCGGCGGCCTTGACGACCGCGTCCGGCAGCAGTGCGTGGTCGAGCGTCAGTTTGTCCTTGCGGCGCGGCTCGGCGTAATCCAAACCGAGCGGTCGGAATTCAAGCACATCCTGCCCGCCAGCC
>CAYMXT010000009.1:25578-40155 GCA_964394415.1 uncultured Planctomycetales bacterium | reverse complement strand
GCCCTTCTTGCCCTCTTCGACTGCGTCCGCGAGCTCGCGCATCACCAGCTCGATCGCCCGCATCGCGTCGTCGTTGCCGGGGATGGCGAGATCGACGAGGTTCGGGTCGCTGTCGGTGTCGACCAGGCCGAGCGTCGGGATTCCGACCGAGCGCGACTCGCGCACGCAATTCAGCTCTTTGCGCACGTCGATCACGATGATCGCCGCGGGCAGGCGCTGCATGGTGCGAATGCCCTCGAGGTTGCGTTTGATCTTCGCGAGCTCGCGGCTGAGCATCGACTTCATCTTCTTGGAATAACCCGTCTCCCACTCCGGGCTGGCCATCAGGTTTTCCAGCTCTTCGAGCCGCTGGAGCCGGGCGCGGATCGTGCGGAAGTTGGTCAGCGTGCCGCCCAGCCAGCGCTCGGTCACGTACGGCATCGTGCAGCGTCCGCTGTGGTTCTGCACGATCTCGCGGGCCTGGCGTTTGGTACCGACGAAGAGCACGTCGCCGCCGCGGGCGACCGTTTGCGAGATGAACTTCTTGGCCCGCAGCAGGCCGCGCAGCGTCTCGCGGATGTCGATAATGTGGATTTCGTTGCGCCGTCCGTAGAGGTACGGCTGCATCTTCGGGTTCCAGCGGCTACAGCGATGACCGAAGTGGATGCCCGCGTCGAGGAGCTCGCGGACCAGGGGGGATGCCAAATATCACCTCCTCTCGCACGCGGCGAGAGTCTCGTCCAGCCCCGTGGGCGATCCAGGGGCTTCTCAGGCAGTCGGGTCTCCAGGACGCCCACCACGAGCGACGCAGGCTGCGGACGCCCATTCCGCAGACCAGCTATGCTAACAGGCTGTGACGGGGGCCGTCAAGGAGGCCAGCCGCCGTTTTTGAACCGCTCAGGCCGAGGGCGTCAGCGTGGCTGCGAATCGAGCGGCGCCAAGCGGATGTTGCGGAAGTGGATTTCGGCACCTTCGGACTGGAGGCAAATCTTGCCGGGGACTTCTTGCACCTCCCACGCCTCGTTCAGCACTTCGCCGTTGACTTTCAGCGTGATGCGCGGCCCGGCGACGATGATCTCGTATTCGTTCCATTCGCCGACGGGGCGCTCGGCGCCGTGGGTCTTCTTCGTGTTGCGGCCCTTCGTGCGGGCGGGGTCGGTCTGCATGGGAAATTCGTCGATGTTCCAGAAATCGCCCGCGTTTTCGCTGTGAAGCTGGGCCTCGACCGAGCGCGGCCAGACCTTGTCGGGGCCGATCATCCGCAGGAGCACGCCGCTGTTGCCGGGCTGCTTGGTCACCGGGTTGAACCGCCATTCCAGCTTCAGCACGTAGTTCGTGTAGTCCGCGACGGTGCGGATGTAGCCGGCGGGCTGGCCTTTGCAGACCAGGACGCCGTCCACGACCGACCAGACATCCTCCATGCGGGCGCCGTCGGGCAGCGTGGCCTGCCAACCCGTCAAGTCTTTGCCGTTGAACAGCCGCACTTCTCCGGACAGCGGGGCGTCGAGGTCGCGCACGCGGATGTCGCGGAACCAAACGGTGTCGCCGTGGTCTTGAAGGGCGATGTGTCCCCGCGGCTGCACGCCGAAGCCCGCGAAGTCGCGGAACTTGCTCTTGGCGATGCGCTCCTTCCACTCGTCGCCGTCGATCTGACACTCGACCACTTTGACGCCGTTGAGCCAATGCTGAAGCACGCCGTGCTGAAGACGAATCCGCGTTTGGTTGAACTCGCCAGCGGGCTTGGTTGCTTTGGCGGCGGGCGGCGCGCTCAAATCGAACAGCGCTCCGGCGGAGTGCGGGCTGGTGGGCTCGGTGTTGGTGCCGCGGTCGTCCAGGATTTGATACTCCGGGCCGGTCATCCACGGGGCGTCGTGTTGCTCGGTGACGCGGTACATGATGCCGCTGTTGCCCTTCTCGGCGACGCGCCATGCGAGCACCAGCTCGAAATCGGCGTGTTGGTCCGCCGTGACAAGGTCGCCGCCGCCGGCGCCGCCCACACACTTCAGGCAGCCATCTTCGACTACCCACCCCTTGTCGGGGAACTTGGTCCCGCGATACGCGCGCCAGGCGGTCGTGTCGCGGCCGTCGAACAGGATCTTCCAGCCCGCGGCTTTCTCCACGGTCGTCAAAACGCCGCCCGTCGGCTGCGACGCAGCCGGCTGGGCTTGCGTTACTCCGTTTGCGAACACGATGCCGATGCACAGGGCCAGACGCGATGCTCGCATGGTCGTATCCTCAATTACCGGTGCGCATTGCACTGTCGACGCCATGCGGCGTCAATTGGCCGTCGCGGCACGACACCCCGCGCACCCATCCGAACCCCGGACGCAAGTCCGGGGCGGGGGGCCGACGCGCTGCGCGGCCCACCACTGGCGTGGTGGGTTCGGATCGCGTCGCCGGCGGCATCCGAACCCCGGACGCAAGTCCGGGGCCGCGGGGCCCGCCCCCGACAGCGGGTTCGGTTAGCCGCCTCCAACGCTGGCCACGTTGATCGTGATACTAAGCATGCGCCCATGCACGCCGATCAGCACAGACCGACCGGTGGAATCCCGAAATGCGGTCCAGTTGTCACGTACTCTGACGGGCACCAGAGTGGCATCGACGTTGCTGAGGGCATGCTCGTACGCCGCGCGGGCTGCGGCCGAACTCTCGAACGGAACCGATAGGTGTGTAAGAACTCCACCTTCTTTGGTGTCATAGTCCGCGGCGACGCCGAAGACGCGCCCCTCCAGCTTCAGAACGTCCCCCTCGCCGAAGTAATACACGCTTTGAAGAGAGTACGGACCACGGAATATCACCTCGGAGCCGGGGCGCAAATCCTCGCGGGGTATCATTTCTACCAAATCAACAGCTTCGTCCGCGGGCAACGCGTTCCACACCCGATTAGCCAATTCGATCATCGCCGGCTGACAGGCGCTAAACCCACTCGCGTTGTTGACTTGGATACAATACCGCCCTTTCTGAAGCAGGAGCTGGTGGCGGTTGCCGCAGTGCCGGCCGGCGACGCCGGCCACGGTCGCGCCGGCGCCGCGCAGGCGCAAGAACATGCCGCGCGCCCCCGTGGCGCAGTCCATTTCGTAGACTTCGAGCTCGAGCGCCTCGTCCGCGGTGCGGTAGCGTTGCACGGTCGCCGCGCGAAAGCCCATTTCCAGCCACAACTCCGCCGCGCCGTCGATGTGATTAAACAGATCCTGTCCGATGAACCGGCGGGCCTCGCCGTGGGCCTCCCATCCGCCGCTGAGCGCGCGCGGGACGGAAATGGCGACGGGTTGCGTGCCGGCGGCGCACGGCGAATCCTGCGCGGTCGGTCCGGCTTGTCGGCAACTGGCCGCGACCAGCAGCAACACCAGCCGGCAATATCTGTAGCGGCTCATGGGCAGCCGAGCGCCGGCTACGCGCGGCGGACCTGGAGCTTGGTGGAATCAACCACGCCCAGCCCCAGCCGTTCGGCATAGCGCAAGTAATCGGTATACCGCGCGTGTTCACTGACCTTCACGCCCGCGGACTTGCGTTTCTGCACCATCAGGTCATGGCACACGGCGTCAAGGGCGAAGGGGTCGGTTGCGAAGAACAGCGACTTGTAGTCATAGATGAACTGGGCCGCGGCGGACGGCCCGCCGTCGTACTGGCCCCGCAGTCCGTCGGTGATGTTCAACACCAGCTTGTCGCGAATCGCGGGGAACGCCAGAACTTCGGTACAGACATCAAAGAACAACGGCTTGTGCAGACGATTGGTGTTGCAGACAGCGCCATAGCCCAGGTTCTTGGTGGCCATCGAAATGCCGTTGCCGGTGTTCTTGAAAACGGGCAGGTTGATGAGCTTGGTGAGCCGCTGAGTCAATAGCTTGCCAAAGTAGGAGTGCTGGCCGTTGAACACGTGCTGATTCAAATAGGGCAAGTCCTTGGGGCCTTCCACGTCCGCCCAGTAGAACGCGTCGCGGTCGAAGTTGGGCGCGCTGATGTGTTGGCCGTCCTTGTCGCGCCAGCGGCTGTGATCGGCGTTGGGGTCCTCCGGGGCATCCTCCCACATCGTCTGGAGACCTTCGAGCTTCACGCCGGGGAACCGTTCCGCCGTGAAGCCGGCGTCCGTCAGCATATAGTCAAAGCGGTCCCAGATCACGATGTTCTGTTTCGGCAGACCATTGTCCGTGAGCCATTCGACCAGCACCTGCACCAGCTCCGGCCGGGTGCTGATCAGCCCCGGCCCGACCGGGTTGACCTTGATGCCGACCACGTCGTCCTTGCTGAACAGCAGCTTGAAGGTCTCCCGCAGGTCTGCGCCGGTCAGCTCGCGAATGCCGCGCTCGAACATGCGCTTGATGACCGCGACGTTGACGCGATCATCAGCGAGCGAATCGTCATCCTGAACATGCACCACCTTGGCGGGGAATAGTCCCGGCAGCGAATACTTCTTCCGCGGCACCTTCAAGGCGTCGTCGATGTTGGTCTTTGGCCGCGGCGGCGGCGACGGTTGGGTCGCTTCCTGGGCCCAAGCGTCGGGCGTGCCGAGCAACAGGCCGGTCGCCGCGGCGCTGTAACCCAGGAATTCCCGGCGGCTGAGCGGCGGCTGTAGTTGCAAAGACTTGTAGCCGTGGTGCGACATGGCGGGTACCTCGCAGGCCGGGGCACGGTCGCGGCGCCCCAAGCTGCGCCCACTGTACGGCGTGGAGCGGGCGCGGACAAGCAGAACTAGGAATGGTCCTGACGCCCAACAGAAAACGACACGAGCGGAGCAAGCCGAAAGCAGGACGGCAGCCGGCACCGAATGGAAGCCGGTGCCACAAAGGCCGGTGCCACTCTGCCTACTTCTTGACTTCGAACTCCGCGTCGATCACGTCGTCGTCTTTGCCCGCTGGCGGCGGGCCGCCGCGCTCGGCCCCGGGGACGGGCGGCGGACCACCCGCGGCGGCGCCCTGCGCCGCCGCGGCCTTATATACCGCCTCGCCGAGCTTGTGCGACGTCGTGGTGACCTCGTCCATCGCCCGCTCGATCACGCCGACGTCGTCACCCTTGAGCACGTCTTTCAGGCGGTTGACCGCCTGCTCGATCTCGGTCCGCGTGGCCGCGTCCACCTTGTCGCCGTAGTCCTTCAGCATCTTCTCCGTGCTGTACGCGAGCTGGTCGCCGCGGTTGCGGGCGTCGATGAGCTTGCGCTTGGCTTCGTCCTCCGCGGCGTGGGCCTCGGCGTCCTTGACCATCTTCTGAATCTCGTCGTCGCTCAGCCCCGACGACGACTTGATCTGAATGGCCTGCTCCTTGCTGGTGCCGAGGTCCTTCGCCGACACGTTCAGGATGCCGTTCGCGTCGATGTCGAACGTGACCTCGATCTGCGGCACGCCGCGCGGGGCCGGAGGAATGCCCGTAAGTTGAAACCGGCCGAGCGTGCGGTTGTCGCCGGCCAACTTCCGTTCGCCCTGGAGGACGTGAATATCGACCGCGGGCTGGTGGTCCGACGCGGTGGAAAAGACCTCTTTCTTGCTGGTCGGGATGGTCGTGTTGCGCGGGATCAGCACCGTCATCACGCTGCCGAGCGTCTCTACGCCGAGCGAGAGCGGCGTCACGTCGAGCAGCACGATGTCGGACTTTTCGCCGGTGAGCACGGCCCCCTGAATCGCGGCCCCGACGGCGACGACCTCGTCGGGATTGATGCTGCGGTTCGGCTCCTTGCCGAAGAGCTCCTGGACGAGCTGCTGCACCTTCGGGATGCGTGTCGAGCCGCCGACGAGGACGACCTCGTCGATTTCCCGCGGCGTCAGCTTGGCATCCTGGAGCGCGGAGAGCACCGGCTGGCGGCAGCGTTCGATCAACGCATGCACGAGCTGCTCAAACTTCGCCCGCGAGATCGTCATCTGGAGGTGCTTCGGGCCGCTGGCGTCCGCCGTGATGTACGGCAGGTTGATCGTGGTTTCGAGGCTGCCGGACAGCTCGCACTTGGCCCGCTCGGCGGCCTCCTTGAGGCGCTGGAGGGCCATCGGGTCTTTGCGCAGGTCGATGCCTTCCTTCTTGCGGAACTCGTCGGCCAGGAAATGGATCAGCTCTTCGTCGAGGTCGTCGCCGCCGAGGTGCGTATCGCCGTTGGTGCTGAGCACTTCGAAGACGTTGTCGCCGACGTCGAGAATGGAGATGTCGAACGTGCCGCCGCCGAGGTCGAACACGGCGATGCGCTCGTTGGCCTTCTTTTCCAGGCCGTAGGCGAGGGCCGCGGCGGTGGGCTCGTTGATGATGCGCTCGACCTTGAGGCCGGCGATCTGGCCGGCTTCCTTGGTCGCCTGGCGCTGTGAATCGTTGAAATACGCCGGGACCGTGATGACCGCGCGCTCGACCGATTCGCCGAGATAGCGCTCGGCGGTGGCTTTGAGGTCGCGCAGGACCATCGCGGAGATTTCCGGCGGGGCGTAGTCCTTGCCATCGACGCCCACGCGGACCAACTCGTCTGACCCGCCGATGACCTTGTAGGGCACCATCTTCTCCTCGCTGGAGACCTCGCGGTGCCGGCGGCCCATGAAGCGCTTGATGGAGAAGACGGTGCGTTGCGGGTTGGTGACCTGCTGGTTCTTGGCGCGCTGACCGACTAGCCGTTCGCCCTTGTCGGTGAAGGCGACCACCGACGGGGTGAGCCGCGAGCCGGTATCGTTGATCAGAACCTTCGGCTGGCCGCCTTCCATGACGGCGACCACCGAGTTTGTCGTGCCGAGGTCGATTCCGATGATCTTCGACATTCGCATCTCCCTTTGGGGTGCGGCCCGTCATCGTTGGGCGCGCAAGGTCTCTGCCCCGCGTGTCGGCAAGGGCGATACCACCGCCGAGACGAGCATTGTTTTGTCGTAACCTGTTTATTTACAGACTTTTACGGCTGGTCGTACGGCATGGCACGAGTCGCGCAAGCTGCCAAACTGACAGCCGGAATGAACACCCTGCTGGTCCTGGCATCCCCGCGCGAAGCCCGCTCAAGTTCCGTGAGCGCTTCCGGCGCAGCGGCGGATATCGATCCGAACCCCGGACGCAAGTCCGGGGCTCGCCGGCGCACCACGCCACCCCCGCAAACGTAGCCGTGTCAGCCTTCGGCCCCGTCCCGGCGCGCCGGGGCGTGCGGGGTTCGGATGTGGCGCGCTATGCCGGCTCGTCGAGACCCGACTTCGCCGCCTCGGCGAAGCTGGCCAGCTCGGCTACGAAGCTCGTGAAGTCGCCCGCCTGATGGGTGCGGAATTTCTGCTCCATGTCGGCGCAGATGCGGCTGATTTCGGGATAGCCGTACGAGCCGGCCGCACCCTTCAGCCGGTGGGCCAGCGTGCTGAGCATGGCGAAATCGAGTTTCGCATGGGCTTCGCGCAGCTCACTCAGCCGTGTATCAAGGCCCGCGACGAATTCCTCGACGATGTCGCGCAGCTCGGCGTCCTCCTGGAGCAGTTGCGAGATGAGCTTGGCCGGCGGGGCGGGGTTGTCCGAAGCGCTCATGCCGTCTCCAAGCGGTTGAGTACGCACGCCGCGGCCGAACCGGACGGCGCCGTCCGCGTATCCAGAGTCATCGTCAGGCCCGCGCATGGCCGGTGGTCCACACCGCCGCCCCGCGGGCCGATGATATCATCGGCCCGACAGGTTCCGGACATTGGTGCGCGGGCCGCCGAAAGCGGCGCGGCGTGCGCGTCCGGTAACGAGTACAATCCGGGAGTGCGGGCGGCCCGGCCCCGTGGGAGCAGGAAATGTGCGGAATCGTGGCGTATCTGGGCGAGCGTGAAGCGACGCCGATCCTCATCGAAGGTCTCAAGCGGCTTGAGTACCGGGGCTACGATTCGGCCGGCATCGCCGTGCTGAACCGTGGGAAGCTGCTCATCCGTCGGAGCGTCGGGCGCATTTCGACGCTGGAGCAGAAGCTGGACGGTGCGCTGGGGGGTGCGACGCTCGGGATGGCGCACACGCGCTGGGCGACGCACGGGGCCCCGACCGAGTGCAACGCGCATCCGCACACCGACGCCGGCGGCCGGCTGGCGCTGGTCCACAACGGCATCATCGAGAACTACCGTGTGCTGCGGAAGTTCCTCGAGCAGAAAGGCGTCTCGTTCAGCAGCGAGACCGACACCGAAGTCCTCGCGAAGCTCGTCGGCCACTTCTACGAGGGCAGCCTCGAGGAGGCCGTGCGCCGGGCGCTGCGCGACGTGCGCGGCACGTTCGGCATCACCGTCCTGCACGTGGACGAGCCGGACCGCATCGTCGCGGCTCGGCGAGGCAGTCCGCTCATCATCGGCGTGGGCGATGACGAGTATGTCGTCGCCTCCGACGCCGCCGCCATCATTCAACACACGCCGCAGGTGATTTACCTGTCCGACAACGAAGTCGCGGTGGTCAGCCGCGACGGTTTCCACACGACGAACCTCGAAGCCGTCCCGGTCACGAAGGAAATCGAGGAAGTCGAGTGGACGCTCGAGCAACTGGAGCTGGGCGCCCATCAGCACTTCATGTCCAAAGAGATTTTCGAGCAGCCGGAAGCCCTGCGGACGTGCATGCGCGGGCGGGTCGAGCCGGTGGAGGGCAAGGTCATCCTCGGCGGCCTCACCAACGTGGCCCGTGAGCTGGTGCGCTGCCGGCGGGTGATCCTGACGGCGTGCGGGACGGCGTGGCACGCGGGGCTGGTCGGCGAGTTCCTGATCGAGGACATGGCCCGCGTGCCGTGCGAGGTCGAATATGCGAGCGAATTTCGCTACCGCAATCCGCTGATCGACGACCACACGGTCGTAATCGCGATTTCGCAGAGCGGCGAGACCGCGGATACGTTGGCCGCGTTGCGCGAGGCGAAGGAGAAGGGGGCCCTCGCGCTCGGGATCGTCAACGCGGTCGGCTCGACGATCGCACGCGAAACGGACGCGGGAGTGTACCTGCACGTCGGCCCCGAGATCGGCGTGGCTTCGACCAAGGCGTTCGTCGGGCAGGTCGCGGTGCTGTCGATGATCGCGGCGTTCCTCGGCCGGCGGCGGCACATGGGACACGCGGCGTGCATCGAGTACCTGACGGGGCTGAGCCGGATTCCCGACGCGATCGAGCAGGCCCTGGAGCTTTCGAGCCACTGCCGCAAGATCGCGGCCCGCTTCATTGAAATCAACAACTGGCTCTACCTGGGACGCGGGATGCAGTACCCCGTCGCGCTCGAGGGGGCGCTGAAGCTGAAGGAAATCAGTTACATTCACGCCGAGGGACTGCCGGCGGCGGAAATGAAGCACGGCCCGATCGCGCTCATCAACGCGGACATGCCGGTCGTGGTCATCGCCGTGCGCGACCATCTGTACGAGAAGGTCATCAGCAACATCGAGGAAGTCCGCAGCCGGGGCGGGCGGGTCATCGCGGTCGCGACGGAGGGTGACGAACAGATCCGCGAACTGGCGGAGGAAGTGCTGTACGTGCCGTCCGTGCCGGAGCCGCTCGCGCCGCTCGTCACCGTGATTCCGCTGCAACTGCTGGCGTATCACGCGGCGGTGCTGCGGGGCTGCGACGTGGACAAGCCGCGGAACCTGGCGAAGTCGGTGACGGTGGAGTGAAAGAAGGCTACGAGGCAACAAGGCAACGAGGCAGCAAGGCAGCAAGGCAGCAAGGCAGCAAGGCAACAAGGCAGCAAGGCAGCAAGGCAGCAAGGCAACAAGGCAACGAGGCAACAAGGCAGCAAGGCAACGAGGCAACAAGGCAACGAGGCAACACGGCAACAAGGCTGCTGCGCCCGCGTGACCCGCCGCTTGCGTGGCGGGGTCGGGCGGGGCACTTAATCGCCGTCGCTCAGAATCGCGACAAAGGGGTTGATGTCGTCGAAATCGACGGCGAAGTCGCGATTGCAGTCGCCGCTGAGGATGTCACAGTTCGGGTACGTGGCCTGATAACCAGCCGGATCACTCAAAGCAAGGACGAAGGGGTTCACGTCGTCGAAGTTGATGGCGCCGTCGCAGTTCAGGTCGCCGTAGAAGGCTTTCAGGCCCAGGCTGTGCTGCACCCCGCCCGCCGCCGCGACGAAGTTCGTGTTGGGCGACGGAACGGTACATTCGCCGTAGTTATTCGATCCCCATGCCACGAGCGTGCCGTCGGCCTTGACGCCGAAGCTGTGGTTACTGCCCGCCGCGATCGAGATGAAGCCAATGTTGGGCGGCGGGACGTTACATTGCTGCATGAGGTTCTTGCCCCACGCCACAATCGAGCCATCGGATCTCAGACCCAAACTGTGCGCGCCACCCGCCGCGACGGCTACAAAGCCGCTGTTGGGCGCGGGGACATTGCATTGGCCGTAGTAGTTGTGCCCCCAGGCCACGATCGAGCCGTCGGCCTTGAGACCCAGGGTGTGGTTGTAGCCGGCCGCGACGCCGACGAAGTTGCTGTTGGGAGAGGGGATGTCGCACTGGCCCGCGTCATTGAGTCCCCAGGCCCGGAGCGTGCCATCGGTTTTGAGACCCACACTGTGGTCCGCCCCCCCCTCGGCGGCGACGAAGGCGGTGTTGGGCGCTGGGACGTTGCATTGGCCGCTGTAGTTGTAGCCCCACGCCAGGAGCGTCCCGTCCGACTTCAGACCCAGGGTGTGGCGGTCTCCCGCCGCGACGGCGAAGAAACCGCTGTTCGGCGCGGGGACGTTGCATTGGCCCCACGAGTTGTTGCCCCACACGAGCAGCGTGCCATCGGCCTTGACGCCCGCACAATGCCAACCGCCGGCCGCGAGGGTGACGAAGGCGCGGTTGGGCGGCGGGATGTTGCCCTGACCATCATCATGTCGGCCCCACGCGAGGATGGCCCCGGAGTCCTGCGCGCTGGCCGACGCGGCGGCCAGACAGCCCACGATCATCCCGGCCCAAACGAACCTCAAAACGCGAAACGTCGTTCTCATTGCACGTCATCCTGTCACGCTGTTCAAAGGGAACTGCCGCCCGCGGCCCGCGCCGCGAGTTGATCGAGACGCGCCGTAATGCCCAGGCGCGCCGCGGGGGCGTCCCGCGCGCGCGAAGTGTGCCCGTCGGCCGTCAAGAGCAGTCTACCAAGTTGGCGGTTGGCACTACAACCCCGCGCCGGCGAGATTCACGGTTCACGACCCCGCGGAGGTTCCGCGCGTGCGAGAATCCCGACTTGCACGCCGTCACCGTAGTCCTGGCGTGCGGGCCCCACGGCCTGCGGGCGCTGGTCGGAAGGCCCGCGAGCGTCGCGGCGAGATCGGCAGCACGCAGCGGCGGGAGGGTCACGACCCGCTACTTGCGTGGCGGATCCCGGTTTGGAAAGTTCAGTCGCCGCCGCTCAGAATCGCGACAAAGGGGTTGATGTCGTCGAAGTTGAACTCGCCGTCGTTGTTGACGTCGCGGTTTTCGAAGGGGCAGTCCGGATAGAGAGCGGCGTAGGCGCCGGGGTCACTTAACGCCAACACAAATGGATTAATGTCGTCAAAGTCGACCACGCCGTCGCAATTCACGTCGCCGGGGAGCGCGGGCGGCTCGTTGAAGCGAAACACCAGGAGCCCCATTTGCGGGACGGTGATCGCGGCGGAATACGGCATGCCGTCCCAAGGCACTTGTTCAGTCGTGATGGCCCCGCCGTTGCCCGAGCCGTTGCCGAGGTAGTCCAGCGCCTGGCTGTTCAGGATTTCGTGCCACGTGCCGGACTGCGGGAAGCCGACGCGATAGGCGGTGGTATCGCTGTTCTTGAAGCTCCCGACGACGACCAAGTCGTTGCCGGAGTCGCACCAGCGGTGAAAGCCGATGATGTTGTTCGTTTCGTCCAGGTGGTGGACTTCGTAGCCGGCGTTGGAGCGGAAACCGCAGTTGGACTTGCGGACGTTGATCACGTCGCGGAAGAACTGCACGATCGGCGCACGGCTGGTGGCCTTGGACCAATCGATGCGGTTGTTCCAGCCGCTGCCGAACGCGGCGTCTTCCAACCACTCGCTGCCCTGAAGGAACATCGGAATTCCGGGCACCAGGATCGTCAGGCCCTGCACCAGCTTCGAGCGGCCCTTGGCCCAGACGCTGTAGGGGTCCGTGCCGTCGATCACCACCGCGAGCCGGCCGTACGCGGCTTCGTCGTGGCCTTCGACGTAACGCAGCAAGTGCGTCTTGTTCGGATAACTGGACGCCAGGAGGGCGTTGCGGACTTTCCACATCTCCGGGTCGCCGTAGGCGGCGTCGAGAATCTCCTGACGAACGTCGTCGCCCCACTGGTCGTGCCACTGGCTGTCGAAGCCGGCGCCGCCGCTGCCGGTGGCAGTTGTGATCATCGTGTCGTTGGGCAACTCTTCGGCGATCGAGATGGCCTGGACTTTACGGGCATCAATGGTGTTGTTGATCTGTTGCATCAGGCCCCAGCCGGACGGCTGCCCGCCGGGGAAGATCCAGTTGTCGCGCATGTAGCGGGTGGCGTCCATGCGGAAGCCGTCGCCGTGGTATTCCTCCAGCCAGTGCAGAATGTTGTCTACAAAGTAGCTGACGACCTCGGCGCGGTCGAAATCGGCCTGGGAACCCCAGGGGGTCTGCACGGCGGAGGCATCGAAGTAGTGTTGGGTGCCGTCGTAGTACCAGAGGTAGTTGCCGTCGTTCGAGAAGTGGTTATACACGATGTCAAAAACGACGGCGATGCCATTCTGGTGCAGGCGGTCGATGGTGTACTTCAGGTCATTCGGGTCGCCGTAGGCATTCTCCGGGGCCCAGTGATCGATGGGGTTATAGCCCCACGACTCGTAGTAGTTGAATTCCGTGATCGGCATCAACTCGACGACATTGACGCCCAAAGCGAGCAGGTGGTCGAGGTGCGTATCGACGATGTCCCGGTAGCGGCCGGTGCGATTCAGGCCGTCGTTCTTACCGGAGAACGTGCCAACGTGTAGCTCGTAGACGATGGCCTCCTCAAAGGCGGGCATCGCGAAGGCACTGTCGGCCCAGACGTAAGCACTCGGGTTGATAATCAACGTGTTGCCGTAGTCCGATTCGTGCATGGCCCGCCCGCGGGCATCCGTCTTCCAGATCGTCCCTGGCTGAAAGATGTACTTGTACTTCTGGTTCGCGCTGACCGGCGCCGCGACCTTGCGCGTGAAGTACACCCCGCTGCGCGACATGGGGAGCGAGGTCTGGTTCCAGTTGTTGAATTGACCGGCGACGTACGCCGAAGTCGCCCCGGGCGCCCAGACGCGAAACACCGCCCCCCCGTCGGTGGTCAGCGTCGCGCCGAGCGGGGCATGCGTCAGCGTCGAGAAGTCCAGAGTCCAGCCGCTCGCCGGCGGGTTGTCGGACATGCCCGCCGGACCTAGGTAGTCCGTGTCAGTCCCATCGGTCAGCTCGATGTAATACGACAGCGTACCGGTCGGCGACGAGGCCGGGATGGTCGCGGCCCACAAGTCGTACGGCCCGCGGTCGGCGACGTAGGCCGCGTTGACCCAGACGGGCGAACCGGCGTTCACGTGGACCCGCGCGGCGGTGAGGTCGAAGTCCCACGTCTGAAATCGGACAGTGAAGCTCTCGCCGTTGATCGGACAGAGCGGCGTGCGGTCGAGCCACCAGACGTGCGTAACGCCGTTCCACTCGACGTTGTTGTCCTGACCAGCGCCGAGCGTCA
This sequence comes from uncultured Planctomycetales bacterium, assembly GCA_964394415.1. Lineage (GTDB taxonomy): Bacteria > Planctomycetota > Phycisphaerae > UBA1845 > Fen-1342 > JAGVEP01. The sequence goes on along the minus strand of CAYMXT010000009.1, from coordinate 26,622 downwards.
GGCCGAGCAAAATGACCAGGGCAGCGACGGGCAGTTTAGCCGACACAGTTCTCTCCGCGTGCGCACCACGAGCGAATAGCACGACGCCGGTCCGCGTGGACCGGCGCCGACGATGAACCTTCTGGACGGCGAAGCAGTCCCGGCGCGCCGGGATTCGCCGTCCCGGCCCCGCACTTGCGTGCGGGGTTCTGTTTGCTGCTAGCGGCGGCGCGCGACCAGCGCGAGCAACGCCAGAGCGGCGAGGGCGGCCGGCTCCGGCACGACCTCGACCTTGATGACGCCGCCGTACGCGTCAACCCAGAACTTCGCGTGCGGGTTAGCGGCGGTCGTCTCAAACCAGTACGTGTCCGCGTTGATGCTGCGGGCATCGGCGCCAATCGCGTCCCACGTGCCCGTGTAGACGGCCTTGTACTGCCACCAGCCGGGCGCGATGTCCTGCTCGTAGAAGTAGATGCCGCCGCCCAGCGGGACCAGGGCGGTCGCGGGGTTGGCGTTCCACCAGCCCTGCCAATCGCCGACCGCCGTCCACATGCCCGGCTCCTCGTCCACGCCGATGCGGTTGGTCGTGTTGACCCAGCCGTCCGCGTAGACGTTGGTGTCGAAAGTGATCGTGACGGAACCGTCGCCGGAATACATCCAGGCATTGCCGCTGCCCGGGAAGTTCCAACCCCAGGTGCCGTCGGTGATCTTGAATTCCTCGCGGGGGCCGACCGGCGTGGCGGTCGCGGTCCAGATGCCCGAGCCGGCGAAGGTCTCGGTCATCGCCAGACCGGCGGCGTTCCAGCCGTTGAACGAGCCGGCCACGAAATAGTCGGCCAGCGCCGGCGTGCCGAGCACACCGAGGATCACCAGTAAACCACAGAACTTCTTCATTACACCGATCCTCCTATTCTCCAATCCTGCGGGCGACGGGCAAACGGCCCGTCGCCCATACTTCTCTCTCTCACAGACTACGAGTCATGTACACAAGTCGCGGCTTTCGTTGCGGTCGGCCCCGCACTTGCGTGCGGGGTTCGGACACGGCCCCGCACTTGCGTGCGGGGT
>CAYMXT010000009.1:19686-25478 GCA_964394415.1 uncultured Planctomycetales bacterium | reverse complement strand
CGGCCCCGCACTTGCGTGCGGGGTTCGGACACGGCCCCGCACTTGCGTGCGGGGTTCGGATACGGCCCCGCAGTTGCGTGCGGGGTTCGGACAAGCCCTACGGGTTCGGGCACGTCTGGCCAGTCGACACGGCCTCCACGAAGCCATTGATGTCGTCGAAGCTGGTCACGCCGTCGTCGTTCATGTCGGCGTTCTCATCCGAGCAGCCCAGCGGCGATTGCGACCCGTACGTCGCCTGCCAGCCGGGGAAATCGTTCAGCGCGAACACGAACGCGTTGATGTCGTCGAAGTCAATCACGCCGTCGCAGTTGAAATCGCCGCGGCAAACCTGCACGGCGGCCTCGACCGTCAGGCGGATTCGGCCGACGAGGGCATCGACCTCGATGGTCAGCGTGTCCGTGGCGGCGGCAATGGTGAAGCTGATGTTATCGGCGTTGATGCTGCGGTTGTCGTTTCCGATCGCATCCCAACTGCCGGTCTTGACGGCCTTGCCCAGGTAATCGCCGGCCGGGATGTTGGTGGCGCTGAAACTGTGAATCCCGCCGCCCTGCGACGTCATGGCGGTCGCCGGATCGGCGTTGTTCCAGTCGCTGCCGCCGACTTCGCTTTGGAAGTTGCCGACGGCGGTCCAGGTGGTGGGCGCGAGATCGAGATTGAGCCGGTCCTTGGCGGGCTTCCAGCCGTCGCCGTAGTAGTTGCCATCGTAGGTGATGGTGATGTTGCCGGCGCCATCGGCGTAGAACCAACTGTTGCCGCTGCCGGGCAGGTTGACGCTCCAGTCGCCCTTGGTGATCTTGAACTCGTGGCGGCTGTCGGGGGTCAAACCGGTGACGGACTTGACGTACTTGTGGCTGCCCGGCGGAGTTTCGGTCATCGCGTAGGCCGGGTCGCCCGCGTTCCAGCCGTTGAAATCGCCGGCCACGTAGGGCGTGGTGATGGTGAAGTCGCAGACGCCGACCGCGCACGTCGTGCCCGTGCCGAGGAAGCGGCCGGCGAGGGCCGTGCATTCGAAGCGGCGGTTTTCGACGCAATCGACGCCGACGCAGCACGCGCCCTGGTCGCAGGGGCCGTCCGGCGTGGTGCATTGCGTGTAGTCGCCCGCATAGACGCCGCCCAGCGTGGTGCAGTCGGTCTGGGTCTTCAGTTGGCAGCCGCCCTGCACGCAGCAGGCGCCCTTGGGGGCCAGCAGGCAGGGGCAGCCGTCGCAGGTCGTGCCGTCGCCGCCGTAGGTGCCGCCCTGCGATTGGCACGTGTCCTGCTCGAGGATCTCGCACGTGCCGCTGTATCCGTCGTTCTTGCAGCACCGGCCTTGCGCGGGCGCGTTGCAGGGGTTGCCGTCGCAATTGCTGTTGTCGTCCTGATACACGCCGCCGCTCGCGATGCACTGGGCTTGCGTCTTGATCGTGCAGAGGCCGGTCTTGCAGCAAGCGCCGGTGGGCGTCGGGGCGGCAGGGACGGTGAAGGGCGCTTGCACGCCGAAAGCGACGGTCGAGAAGTTCACGTTCCGCGGCTCGCCGAGGTTGTTGCCCTCGAGCCCGGAGAGGCCGCCGAGAATCTGGTTGGAAACGAAGTCGTGCTGCTGGCCGTTGATGAAAGCGGTGATGGTGAACGACCCGGCCGGGTTGCCGATGGCGGACAGGGGGATGGCCAGCTCAGCGCCGGTGAGGACACCGGAGCCGTCGCTGACACCGTAGCCGCCGTCCACGCCGGCGACGTTGCTATTGTCGACGGTGATGAGAATGGCGGGCGCGCCGGGTTCGCCGCCGGTGAGCTGTCCGCCGGTGGTTTCGCACTTGGTCTGCCCGGCACCGCAATAGTAGAGCACGCCGGGGTTACCCGCATCGACGTACAACTCGGCGTAGTCGACATAGATGCCGGTCGGGCTGCCGAAGCAGTTGAAGGAGACCCAGAAGTCGGCCGCGAAGCCGGTCTGGAAGGTCAGGCCGTTGCCGCTGCCGTCGTCGGACATGCGGAGCAGCCCGACGTTGGGCGTGCCGGGGTTGCTGCCGAGCAGGCGGTTCTGCCCGCCGGCCCGCGTGTCGAAGAAGATCTCCACCTTGTTGCCGTTGGTCTCGAAGTTCCCCGTAAGCACCAGGTAGAGCACGCCCTGGTAGACGACGCCGTAGGCGCCGTCCAGCTCCGACCCGTTGGCGATGTCGGGCCGGCCCAGGTTGGAGTCGCCGAAGCCGGTCTGGGTGTCCTGGGTGACCAGAGGGGTGGCCATGTACAGCGTGTCCTTGGCCGAACCGTCGATGACCGGCGGGCCGGCGAGGGCCGGGCCGGCCAATGCCAGCGTACAGAGTGCGATGAAACCAAGCGTTCTCATGGTACCTCTCCCTCTCAACAAGTTGCCGAAATACCGGACCTGAACCTGAACGGTTGTCGCCGGGCGCGCGGCGCGCGCCGCCTCTCGGGCGACTGCAAACCACAGTTGTGGGGGTTCACGCGCGTTCTTTTCCCGCAGTCCAACATTGCCTCGTGCTGCGGCTCGCAGAGCTTGGCCGGCGGCCCCCAGCACGTACCAACCTCCTGAACACGCTGAGTTTACCGGCCGGCGTAGCTGGGGTCAAGGTGAAACCGCTGGCACCAGCGATTCCGCGGTCCGCGTGCAAGGTGTCATCAGGCCGGGATTCACGGCAGCCGTGAAGGGTGAGCGGCCTCGCGAGGGGGTCTCGAGGGTCGCTGGGGTGTGAGCACCCGGCACGCCCAGGCGGCGCGGGGCGGATTCCACCGCGGGGCCGGCGGAGCGGCGCGGCGGATCAAAGCGGTGCGCGGGACGCGGCCGGCGCGTGGCCGGCGTACAGTTCGGCGGTGACCAGACGGGCGATGTGCAGGCGGCTGGCGGCCTGGCACTGCAACGCTAGAAACCGCCAAGGCGCCAAGAGCGCCAAGTTCGCCAAGATACAGGAGTTATGAATGTTGCGGGCTCGCGGGCCGGCTGGCGCGCGCTCGTTTCCGCCGGCACAGCGCGGGCTTGCGGGTCGGTGCCTTGGCTTTCACGCCCCGCCCGCAAGCCCCTGCATTCCTTGGCGTTCGTGGCGCTCATGGCGTCTTGGCGGTTGCATTTCGGCCTGGAAAGTAGCGCTGTAGTACTAGCGCAATCGCTGGCCGGTCGAGCTGTTCTTCCGCCGGCTCAATTGTCTGGCCAACCTGCGGCACTTGTTCGCCGAGTCGCAAAACCGGATCGCCCCGCAACTGTACATCGTGCGGATCGCCACGCCGCTGCTGGCCCTCGCAAGCGACGGCCCGCTCAGCGTCTTTGACTTTGCGCTGGCCCAGCACGTCGGCACCGGCCTGATCCCGGCCGGCGAGGCCCGCCGCATCGCCGCCGCACAGGTCGCGAGCACGCGGACGGTTCGTCAGTCCGTGTGCTCGAACGGCGGCTCGGCGATCAGCAGGGGGCGGCGGCGGGCGACGTTGAGCAGCAAGCCCAGCGCGAGGAAATTCGTCCAGAGGCTGCTGCCGCCGGCGCTGACGAACGGCAGCGGCATGCCGGTGATCGGGGCCAGGCCGATGTTCATGCCGATGTTCAGCAGCGCCTGAACGACGATCATTACGACCACACCAACAGCCAGCAGGCGGCCGAACGGGTCGTTGGTGGCGAGCGCGACCTCCAGGCCGAACAGCACGATGGCCCCGTACGCCAGCAGCAGCAGCACACCACCCACGAACCCCCATTGGTGTCCGTAAATCGCGAAGATGAAGTCGTTGTGGTCCTCCGGCAGCAAGCCCTCATACTGCACGAACAGTCCCTCGCCGTAGCCGGTGCCCGTCAGTCCGCCGGTGCCGAGGGCGATCTTGGATTGGCGAAGCTGGTAGCCCTGGTCCATGTGCCACGCTTCGCTGGTGGTGTTCTGATTGAGCAGGACGCGAATGCGCTCCTTCTGGTACTCCTGCATCCCGTACGCATAAAACACCGGCAGCGCCGCCAGCCCGAGCACGACCACAAGCAGCAGGTGCCGGACGCGCGCGCCCGCGACGAACAGCAGAGCAAAAAGCACCGGTAACAACATCAACAGTGTGCCGAGGTCCGGCTGAAAGAGGATCAGGACCATCGGTACGAGCGTCAGCAGAAACGGCGGCAGCAGGCCCCACCAGTGCCGGTACGAGCTGCGAAACCGCAGGTACCGCGCGAGCGTCAACACGAGCGCGAGCTTCATGAACTCCGACGGCTGGAGACGAAACGGGTCGTGGCCCACCCAGCGGAACACGTCGCGCGACTTCGGCACCAGCGGCAGCGGCGGCAACCCCAGCCGGTCGAGCACCCGCGCCGCCACCAGCAGCGCCAGGAGCGCCACGACGAGCGCATAGAACCAATATGCATAGCGCCCCAGCTTCTGATAGCTGGGCTGCAACGCCAGCCACAGCAACGCGGCTCCCGTAACAATGAAGAGCGCCTGCCGCGTCGTCAGCGGGCCGAGAACACGGTACGCCTGGACGATCCAGCCGTTTTCCGCAGTTGGCAACAGACCGCTGTCGGCCGCCGTGCCCACGACGCGCTCCGTCGCGTGTATGCACGACAGGCCCGCAGCCGTGAGGAACAGCACCGGCAGGGCCAGACCCCAGCCGAGCTGCGGTAACTTGAGGGACGACGACGCCATGCGGCGGATTATGGACCGCCGGCGGTCGCTTCAGTATGGCCCGCGCCCGGAGCGTGGCTGAATTCCGCACGGGCGCCAAAAGTTGCGGCCGGTCGACGGTGTTTACCGCCGGCCGGCCGCGGGTTAACCCGATCGGCAGCTTGCAGGCCTAGTCGCAGTATGCGCCCATGCGCGCGACAAAGGCGTTGATGTCGTCAAACGAGACATCGCTGTCGCCGTTGCAATCGCCGTTGAGCCACGGGCAGGTGAACGGCCAACCGACGCCGCCGGGATAACCGAGCGCGGCGACGAACAGGTTGATGTCGTCGAACCCGACCACGCCGTCGCAGTTCATGTCACCCGGGCAGAGGCATGGGTTCGGATCGCAGGACGTGCCGTCGCCCTGGTAATCGCCGTTGAGGGCGATGCATGCGGTCTCCGTCAGAACCTCGCAGACGCCATTGATCAGGCAGCACGCGCCCGTGGGGGCCTGCGGGCACTGGTCGCAAGTCGTGTAGGCCCCGAGCCACTGACCCGTGCATTCCACCTGCGTGGTGATCTGGCAGGTGTAGTCCTGGTAGCAGCAAGCGCCGGTCGGCTGCGGGCAGGGGTTCGGGTCGCAGGTGGTGAAGTTGCCCTGGTACGTGCCCTGGGCAAGCTGGCACTCGTACGCCGTCAGGACCGTGCAGCCGCCGTCGTAGAAGCAGCAAGCGCCGGTCGGCTGCGGGCAGGGGTTCGGGTCGCACGTGGTGAAGTTGCCCTGGTAGGTGCCCTGGGCAAGCTGGCACTCGTACGCCGTCAGGACCGTGCAGCCGCCGTCGTAGAAGCAGCAAGCGCCGGTCGGCTCCTGCGGGCACTGATCGCAGGTGGTGTTTTCGCCGAGCCACTGACCGGTGCAGCCCGGCTGCGTCGTGATCTGGCACGTGTAGTCTTGGTAGCAGCAGGCGCCCGTCGGCGGCTGCGGACACTGATCGCAGGTCGTGCCAGCGCCGAGCCAGGTGTAGTTGCACGCACTCTGTGTCGTGATCTGGCAGTAGTAGTCCGGATAGCAGCAGGCGCCGGTCGGCGGCTGCGGGCATTGATTGCAGCTCGTGTTCGCGCCGAGCCAGTTGGCGTTGCAGTTCGCCTGCGTCGTGATCGCGCAGGTGTAATCCGGGTAGCAGCAGGCGCCGGTCGGCGGCTGCGGGCATTGATTGCAGCTCGTGTTCGCGC
>CAYMXT010000009.1:16074-19586 GCA_964394415.1 uncultured Planctomycetales bacterium | reverse complement strand
CGCCTGCGTCGTGATCGCGCAGGTGTAATCCGGGTAGCAGCAGGCGCCGGTCGGCTCCGGGACCGTGCAGGTGATGGTCAAATCCCCAGCGCCGAAGTAGCTGCTGAATCCGCCCACTTCGATCAGGTACTGGTAGCCGGCCGTCACGCCGATTTGTACCGACGACTGGAACCCGGCACAGGCCGGCCCGCTGTCATCGTTGCACGCAATTAGCGGACCCCAGCACGAGCAACCTTCGTACACCGTCAGCTTCGTGTCAAACAAGCTGCCGCACAGGTCGATCGTCGCCGTGCCGGTGCAGGTGGCCGTGTAGCAGTACCAGATGTTGCGGCTGGAAATGCATGCGCCGGGGCCGTCGAACGTCGCGTTGGTCGTGTCCCACGGCAGGTTGGTCACGTCGCCGATCGCCGTGGCATTCGCGCAGTTGTCATTGGCCGGCGACACTGGGCACTGGTCACAGGTGGTGTTCGCACCGAGCCAGTTGGCGTTGCAGTTCGCCTGCGTCGTGATCGCGCAGGTGTAATCCGGGTAGCAGCAGGCGCCGGTCGGCTCCGGGACCGTGCAGGTGATGGTCAAATCCCCAGCGCCGAAGTAGCTGCTGAATCCGCCCACTTCGATCAGGTACTGGTAGCCGGCCGTCACGCCGATTTGTACCGACGACTGGAACCCGGCACAGGCCGGCCCGCTGTCATCGTTGCACGCAATTAGCGGACCCCAGCACGAGCAACCTTCGTACACCGTCAGCTTCGTGTCAAACAAGCTGCCGCACAGGTCGATCGTCGCCGTGCCGGTGCAGGTGGCCGTGTAGCAGTACCAGATGTTGCGGCTGGAAATGCATGCGCCGGGGCCGTCGAACGTCGCGTTGGTCGTGTCCCACGCCAGGTTGGTCACGTCGCCGATCGCCGTGGCGGCGGCGCAATCGTCGTTGTTTGCGCTCGCCGGGGGGATGATCGTCAGCACGCCCGCGCCGCCAGGGACTGCGCCGTACGAGCCGATGCGGATGTAATAATTCCAGCCGGCGACGACCTCGATGGTGATCCGCGATTGCAGCCCGCACGCATCGTCGTTGCACGTTCCGCCTGCCCCCGGGCAGCTTCCGTACCAGGCATAGGTCGCCAGGACCGTGTCGAACGTCGTCCCGCACGTCTCAATCGTGTACTGCCCACCGGTGTTCGAATACCACGTGGCCCACACGTCGCGGTGCAGGTTGCACTCGGCGGCCCCGTCGTCCGTGGCGTTGCTGTTGTCGAACGTGAACGTGCCCGTCGCGTTGCCAAGCGCATAGGGGCTGTCGCAGCTATCGTTAACAATCTGGGCGACCGCCGCAGCCCCCGGCATGAGCAGGGCCAGGGCCAGCACGGCGGTCCAACTACAACAACACGGTTTTGTCTTCATACGCACCTCCAGGCGCAGGGCATCTAGCCCTGCCGAAACAGGGACTCGGCCGGAACACACGCCGGCTCATTCAACTCACTGACAGATGCCCCAGTCTCGGGAGTGCTCTATCTACCGGTCAACCGACTAGACCCATACAGGCGTCAGGCATCAACAAGGCCCGTATAGTAGCTACACCCTGTCGGCGTGTCAAGGGGCCCGCCTGGTCGCCCAACGCGGCCTGCCGCGCGGCAATCTGCTCGAACGCCGCCGCGTGTGCGGCAAGCCCGACTGCCACCGCACCCGCGGGGAACTTCACGCCAGTCCGTACGGGGTGTTCTCGGAGGGCAGGAAGCTACGCCAGCGCTGTGTGCCCAGGGGCTGCGAAGCGCGCGTGCGGCAGTGGGCGGCCAGGTCTCACGATGCCCGCCGGCCGCTGGCGTGAACCCGCGGGTACCCACACTGAGCCCCGTCTCGCCGGAAAGCTCAAGGCGAGTTTCGCCGGAAACCGCAGATTCCTGCACACCGATGATGCCGGCGGTCTTCGCGCGCCGGTGGCATCGCACTTCTCCAAAAGTGTAGGGAAAAGTGTAGTGCCACGGTTTTCGAGACGAATGACGTGCGGCTGACCGCTCGTACCTTCTTTGCTTACAAGGGCCAGCGAAATGGAGCCGATGAGATTCGAACTCACGACCTCTTGCATGCCATGCAAGCGCTCTCCCAACTGAGCTACGGCCCCAAGACTGACATTCAGCGCTAAGCAATCAGCGATCCGCGATCCGTTTGGCCTCCTGCACGGCCACTCCAAGACCGTCCGGCAGCATTTCGCGGCCGCCGCACCGTGCTCCGGCCGAGCGCCGAGCGGCAACCGTTGCTCCAAATGGTCAGGGCCGGAGTTGAACCGGCGACACACGGATTTTCAGTCCGTTGCTCTACCAACTGAGCTACCTGACCGGCAAGCCCGGCGCCACCGGCGGACCAGTCCCGCTACCGGCCGGGGAGCCCGACAGAGTAGACCTGCCGGCGAGATGCGTCAAGCGCGTCGCCGAGCCGATGCGGGTGGAAGGTGTGACTGGCTCCTGGTGGCAGGAATGCTCCCGCGAGCAGGGCGGGGCGCAACGCGTGCAACCGCCGAAACTGGACGGTCCGCTCCGACTTGTTCTCGGTCGTGCGCTTCAGGTCGGCCGCTTGTGAACAGCTCGTTTACCGCGCGCCCGCCGGCGGCATCGATCCGCTCCTCGCCAGCGACCTTGCGCCGTTCCGCCGGCCGCGGCGCAATGGTCGGCTGGACGAACGTGTATCCGCGGACATGGACAGCGCCCGTCTGGAGCAGTCTCGGAAGGTCCGTCATCCGCGCAGGCACGCGGCACAGCCTCGTCAGCCCGGCCGCACGCCAATCGCCACAAGCACGCCGGCCGCGGCGGCGCGCGGCTGGCGCAACTTCCATGCTCTGGCGAACTTGACGGGGCTCGGCGTCCGGGCGGTTTCCGCGTGGTGGGGTCAACCCGCCGCGCTGTTCAGCTCGTCCACCAGCGCGAAGGCCCGGCGCAAGTGCGGGATGACGATCGAGCCGCCGATGATGAGGCCGACGTTGCAGGCCTCGAAAAGCTGGGCGTCGGTCACGCCCAGCTCCTTGCAGCGGATCAGGTGATAGGCGATGCAGTCGTCGCAGCGCAGCACGAGCGAACCCACGAGCCCGGCGATTTCCTTCGTCTTGGCGTCCAGGGCGCCGTCCTTGTACGCCTGCGTGTCGAGCGTGAAGAAGCGGTTGATGCCCAGGTGCCCGGCGGCCAGGATGCGCTCGTTCATGCGCTCCCGAAACTCGCGGAATTCCTGCAATCTCTGCGACATACGATTCTCCCGGCTCCAGGCCTCAGAGCCGCGTCGCACTAGCGCGCGATTCAGAGCTGCGAAGCGTTAGCGAGCAACTTGCACAGACTAATAGTCTGTGCTCCACGCACAGCTTGCACAGACTAATAGTCTGTGCTCCACACACAGCTTGCACAGACTAATAGTCTGTGCTCCACACACAGCTTGCACAGACTAATAGTCTGTGCTCCACACACGGCTTGCACAGACTATCAGTCTGTGCTCCACACACGGCTTGCACAGACTAATAGTCTGTGCTCCACGCACAG
>CAYMXT010000009.1:0-15974 GCA_964394415.1 uncultured Planctomycetales bacterium | reverse complement strand
AGTCTGTGCTCCACGCACAGCTTGCACAGACTAATAGTCTGTGCTCCACACACAGTTTGCACAGACTAATAGTCTGTGCTCCACGCACAGCTTGCACAGACTAATAGTCTGTGCTCCACACACCGACGGGTCGTCTGTGCGCCACCCCAGCACATTCAGAGCGGATCGGGGTAGCGAAATACGCCACCCTCGTAGTTGCGGAGCAGCAGGAAATCGCCATCGCGGCCGACGACGCTGTCGGGTAGCAGCGGGATCTTGCCGCCGCCGCCGGGGGCGTCGATGACGAAGTTGGGTACTCCGTAGCCGGTCGTGTGTCCCCGCAGCCCGGCGATGATCTCCAGACCCCGCGCCACCGAGGTGCGGAAGTGGGCCGAGCCGGAGATCGGGTCGCACTGGTACAGGTAGTACGGCCGCACGCGCACGCGCAGCAGCCCATGCATCAGCCGCTTCATCGTCTCTACGTCGTCGTTTACGCCGCGCGACAGCACCGTCTGACTGCCCAGCGGCACACCGGCGTTGGCGAGGCGCTCGCACGCCTGATTCGTTTCCGGCGTCAGCTCGTTGGGGTGCATGAAGTGGATGCTCATCCACAACGGGTGAAACCGCCGCAGAGTCCGGCACAATTCGGGGGTGACGCGCTGGGGCAGGACCACGGGGACCTTGGTGCCGATGCGGATGAACTCGACGTGCGGGATCGCGCGCAGGCGCGCGAGGAGCCATTCGAGCCGGTCGTCCGCCATCGTGAGCGGATCGCCGCCGGAGAGCAGCACGTCGCGAATCTGCGGGTGGGCCTCGATGTAGTCGAGGGCCTGCTGGTACTGCGCCCAGTTAAAATGGTACTCGCCGGTCTGGCCGACCATGCGGGCGCGCGTGCAATAGCGGCAATACGTGGCACAGAAGTTGGTGACCAGGAACAGCACGCGATCCGGGTAGCGGTGGACCAGCCCGGGCACCGGCATGTGGCTGTCCTCGGCCAGCGGGTCGTCCGCCTCGCCGACGGTGCGCACGAATTCATCGCCGACGGGCAGCATGGTGCGGCGGAGCGGGTCGGCCACATCATGCGCATCGAGCAGCGCCGCGTAATACGGTGTGATGCCGACGGGCAGGTGGTCGCCAAGTCGTCGTAGCGCGTTTTGCTCGTCGCTCGTCAGGCGGAGAATACGGCTGACGCCGGCGAAGTCGCGCAGGCGATTGCGAAGCTGCCAGCGCCAGTCATTCCACTCGCTGCGGCTGGCTTCCGGGAAGAACCGCCGGCGAAATGCGGCGGCACGCGGACCCACGACATGGCGCGCGGGAACCTCGGCCGCGAGATTTCGCCGCGGCGTTTCGACGACGGCGACGTCCGTGTGGCCGGAGAAGCGTGTGGCGGGGGGTTCGAGCACTGGCAGGGCGACATGCGTGCGTCGCGTACCGTCAGGTTCCGGGTCGGAGCCTGGAAGCTCGGTGGACATAATCCGAGGATCCTCTGGCAAAGCCGGGCGGTCGCATCGCCCCGGTTCCTGACCGGGACACACCACTGAACGCGACCGGCGGGCCGCCGCGCCTTGTGGTAAAGAAAATAGACGCGCTCGCAATAGAGTCAAGGGGAATTCGGTCGCGGACCACAAAATTTTGGGGGTGAGCCGTGCGCCACACCCATTATGTAGGGGGGCGATTCACCGTCGGGCGTCCGAGCAGGCACGCCAGGGCGAATGCGGTGACCAGTCCGATGGGAACGCTCCAGGGCCAAGCGAGGTGCAGCGGTTGGCCCGCCGAGTCGCGGTGCGCACACACCGCGAATGCGGCCGCGGCGCTGGCGGCTAAGGCGGCCAAACCCGTCCAGGCCCGGCGTCGTTCGTCCGGCGATTCTGCGGACCGGCGACAAACGGCGAACAACCACGCGAGCAGCATTGCGCTGCCCACGACGGCGGTCAGAGCCTGCGCCCACGGCTGGTGCCAGGTGACGGCGAACACGGTGAGCACCGAGAGCGGTGCGCCCCAGACGACCCCGCGGTGGTCAACGGGGATCCGAAACAACGCGATCAGGAACGCGGCCAGGACCGCCCCCCAGGTGTACGTCGCCATCGCGAGCGCGAGATTCAGGATGTCGCCGTAGCGGTCGAGGGCGAGCAGGCTGATTTGGGCCATGCCGGACAGGACGAGGGCCCAAATGACGACGAGCACCTTAGAGGCACGCAAGTAATGCCGCTCGTCGCACGAGGCGTGTCCGACGCGGCGGTCGCGCCAGGGCCGGTAGATGCCGGTGACGACCGTCTGCGCGAGGGCGGCGAGCGCGGAATCGAGGCTGGAAACGGCCGCCGCGAAGATGCCCGCGATGATGAGCCCGACGAGACCGGCGGGCATCTGTGTGAGGATGAAGTAGGGAAAGATGCTGTCTTTGCTTTGCGTGGCCAGCGCGAGGGCGTCCCCCGTCAGGGCGTGGTCCGGCCGCTGGTAGAAGGCGAACAGTCCGAGTCCGACGAACGCCGCCAGGACCGCCACGAGCTGCCCGAAGCTGCTGGCGATGATGGCAAGGCTGGCTTGCCGTGGTCCGCGGCAGCAAAACATCCGTTGGGCCATCACCTGGTCGGTGCCGAACGCGCCCAGGCACATGACGGTGTTGCCGACCAGCGCGGCCCAGAGCGTGAAGGCGACGCCGGGATCCGCGGTCAGGTTCCAAAGTCGCGTCTTGCCGCCGGCCGCGGCGGCTTGCCACAGCTCCGCCCAGCCGCCCGGCAGGTCGTGGAGGATGAAGCCGAGACCGGCGAACATGGCCAGCAGGAACACGAAGAACTGAATGACGTCGGTCCAGATGACGGTCGTGATGCCGCCGAGCAGCGTCCAGCCGGCGGCGAAGGCGCCGATCAGCCAGATCGAGCTGCTCATGGGGATGCCGCTGATGAGTTCCAGAATCTTGGCGGTGAGGAGCACGCGGACGCTCTGCCCGAGCACGGCCCCCAGCACAAACAGCCAGGTCGTCGCGGTGCGGGCCGGCGCGCCCAGCCGCACCCCGACGTAGTCGTAGGGGCTATAGATCTCGCGCTCATAGAACGCCCGCACGAAGACCAGCCCGACGATCAGCCGGGCCAGAATCGCGCCGATCCCCAGTTGCAGATACGTCAGGTCGCCGCCCTGGGCAAAGACCGCCGCCGGCACGCTGATGAGCGTGACGGCACTGATCTCGGTCGCAATGATGGAACCCGTGACCGCAGGCCACGGGATGCGGCGACCGGCGAGAAAGAAGTCGCGCACCGTCGCCTGCCGGCCGGCCAGCTTCGCGCCGAGCCAGGTCGTCAGCGCCAGATACGCGACCAGGACGCCCCAATCCAGCGCGGTGAAGTGCGTTTCCAGCGGCTAGCCTCCCGAATGCCAAATGCAGAAGGAAGAATGCAGAATGCAGAAAGCTGGCAACCGTCGGCGGTCGCGCTGCGCCGGGCGACTTTTCTGCATTCTTACTTCTGCATTCTGCATTCTTTGCTAGGATTTGCGTAGTTGCTTGAGAAACCCGCGCAGGACCGGCCGAGGCACTTTCGCGAGCTTTGGCGGCGGGATTTCGTCGAGCGACAAGCGATCAATGATCGGCTCAGCTTGATTCATGTGCCCCTGAATCTCCAGGGCCAGAGCATCCGCATCCGTCAACCGGCCGCTGGCCATCGCGAGCACGTATTCGATGACCGTGGTTTCCATGTCCGCATGCGCGGGCAACCCGCCGACCGCGATTGGCTCCGGCGCGTGGCCGCCTTCGGCAGGCGTTTCGTGCTCACCCCGCAGGGCCTGCGCGAGCTGCGCGGCGTCCTGCGCCAGGCGCTGGCGCTCGCGCTCGGCCTGCTCGTCGAGCGGTGCGAGCCGCAGCGGTTCGAGCGCGTCGCTCGGCGTCGGCACGTAGACGCTCTGGTGGCACGTCGGGCACTTGCCGCGCTTGCCGGCGTGTTCGTCGGCCGCCCGGATCAGGCGCCCGCAGTGTTCACAGTGGAATTCGATCGCCATCGGCTGCTCCCGGCGTCGGTTCGCCCCGCATTATCGCAGGGGGCGGGCGGCTCGCAAGGATGCGCGTGGGCGGCTAGCATGTTCGGCGTCGGGTGTCTTGAGCCGCCAGTCTCCCGCCGGTTTTTGCCACCCGCTGGAGCGTACCTTGATCGTAGTGGTCGGGCTGACCCTGCTCGGCTTGACGGCCTACGTGGCGGCGTTGGCCTACGCGCTGCCCCTCCACTCGCGGGTCCGGCTCGCTGAGCTTCTGCCGTCGCGCGACCGGGAAGCGCGGCTCGACTGGTTGGACGCCCGGGAGTGGGAACTTCAGACCATCGCGGGTTTTGCGCGCCTGCTGCTCGCCCTGGGCGTGCTCGTCTGCACCTGGCTCTGGCTGCGCAAAGACCTGGGCTACACCGCCGACGCGGCGGCCGCCGGGGGCACCGCGCTGATTTCGCTCGTGCTGCTCGCGGTCTTCGCGATCGCCGTGCCGCATGCCCTGGCGGTCCACGCCGGCGACGCCCTGCTCGCCAGCAGTCTCGGCGTGCTGCGCGTCCTGCACGTCGCCTTTTGGCCGTTCGGGCGGCTGTTCGCCCTGGTCGAGTTTGTCGTGCGGCGGCTATTGGGCAAAGCGGAGCAAACCGAAGCGGCGGAAACCGAGCGGGTCGAGCAGGAAATTCTCGACGCCGTCACCGAGGGCGAAGCGGCCGGCGCGGTCGCCGAGGACAAGAAAGAGATGATCGAGTCGGTCCTCGAGCTCGACCAGACGGCGGTGAGCGCGATCATGACGCCGCGGACGGACATTGACGCCATCGCGGTGGACGCCGGGTTCGAGGACGTGCGGGCGTTGATCCTGCGGACCGGGCACTCGCGCGTGCCGGTGTACGAGGGGAGCGTGGACCACATCGTCGGCGTCGTGTACGCGAAGGACCTGCTGCGCCTGAACGCGGGCGAACCCTTCGACGTTCGCAAGCTCATGCGGACCGCCCCGTACGTCCCGGAAACCAAGACGCTGAACGAGCTGCTCAACGAGTTCCGCGCCGCGAAGGTGCAAATCGCGATCGTGCTCGACGAATACGGCGGGACCGCCGGCCTGGCGACTCTGGAAGATATTCTGGAAGAACTCGTGGGCGAAATCGACGACGAGTACGACCAGCGCCCCCCGCCGGCGATCAACCGACTCGACGACGACACGTTGGAGGTCGACGCGCGCGTCCACATCAGCGAGATCAACGCGGAGTTGGACGTCGGATTGCCCGAAGAGGCCGACTACGAGACCATCGGCGGCTTCGTTTTTGCGACGCTCGGCAAGATCCCCGCCGTCGGGGAGGAGTTCCGGCACGCGAACATTGACGTGCGGATCGTGGACGCGGAGGCGCGGCGAATCAAGCGTCTGCGCATCCACGCCGTGCGCGAACCGGCGGATAGCGCCTGACCCGGGCCGCGGTCGTCGCGGGGCACGCCGTCACGACACGCGTCGCGCCAGTCCCGCCAGAGCTTGCCAGAGCCCGAGGTCATGCGCCGCCCACCCCGCGCTCACCGCCGCGGCGAGGAGCACTCCCAACTTGGCCGCTCCGACCCGGCGTTCGAAACGCTCGAGCCGGGCGGGTTCCCGGGCAAGTTCCTGGAC
This sequence comes from uncultured Planctomycetales bacterium, assembly GCA_964394415.1. Lineage (GTDB taxonomy): Bacteria > Planctomycetota > Phycisphaerae > UBA1845 > Fen-1342 > JAGVEP01. The sequence continues at coordinate 10,399 of CAYMXT010000009.1, read as the reverse complement.
GAACCGCGAGCGCGATGAAATCGACGAGTGCCGCCAACTGCGGGCTTCTGGACGCAGGCCGTTCAAGACGGCTACTTCGTGCAGCGCTTCGGAAAACACGTGCGCCGCGGTCGTGCAGAGCGGACCCTGGCGCGGCGACGGGGCGGGCGCAGCGCCGGTCCCATGCACAAGGCACGGTTGGGCACAAGGCAGCCCGCTGAGCGCCAAGGTGCGCACACCGAAGATGTCGGCCTGACGCTCGAAGCGCCGCGATAGCCAGCCAAAGAGCACGCCCCACTTGAGCAGCAGCGCGGCCCCGCCCGCCGCCATGAGGACCTGGTACAAAGTCGGCTCCGGTCGCGCCAGCGGTTGCGCCCGCAACATCACAATGGTCGCCGCACAGCCGCTGATGCACGCGAATAGCAGAAAGAACAGAATGTGGTGCCGTTTCACGTGCCCGGCCTCGTGTCCGAAAACGGCCTCGATCTTCGTATCGTCCATCTGCTCCAACATGCCGTCGGTGATCAGCACATATCGCAGCGGCGCCACGACGCCCATCACCGCGGCGTTCACCAGCATCCCGCCGCTGCGCCAGACCAGGATTTCGCGTACGCGCAGGCGGAGCTTGTCCGCGAGCACCAGCAGGCGATCACGCAACGGCCCATCCGGCAGCCGCTGCGTGACCCACACATGCCGCAAGACCGCCGGCGTAACGACCGCCACGCCGATGGCCGCCGCCCCGATGAGCAGGTCGGCGGCGTACCGCAGGCCCGTCAGGCGGGCCAGCGGCGGCGCGTACCGCTCGATGACATCGCTCGCGAGCAGAATCAGCAGCATGGGCACCAGCACAAACAGCACTTGGTGCCGCAGGTTGTAGATGATGTACTGCACGAGCCGCCAAACCGGGCGCAGCGGCCGGCCGCGCAGCAGGTAAAGTTCCAACGCGATCTGCCGCACCGCCCGATCTGCCGGGTAGAGCGCGGTCCAAACCAGGATCACTGAGACCAGCAACGGCGCGAGGGCCAGCGTGCCGGGCACCGCCGGCCAGTCGCCGACAACGGGGATTCGCCGACACCAGGGCAACCAGTCCGTTGCCAGCAGCACGCCCCCGTGCCCCAGTGCCAGCAGGCCGTGGAGCACGGCCATGCCGCGCGCGTACGCCGCCTGGCCCAGCGCCGGCTGCGCGGGGTCGGTCTCGATCCGCCGCAGCGCGTAGCGCGCGATGCATACGCCCACGATGGGCGGGAGCAGCGTCGCCCCGGCCACCGCCGCGAGCGCCCCGCGCCCGCTCAACAGAGGGTAGACCGGCGCGGTCAGCGTCAGAACGAGCGCGGAAAGGGCAATCACCACCAGGTACATGGTGCTAGGATAATAGCGGCACGGCCGCGGAGTCGATGCAGAGCCATGCGTGTGAAAGTTTGCGGCATGACGCGCCTCGCCGATGCCCAGGCGGCATCCGGGCTCGGGGCTGATTTCATTGGGCTGATCCGCGCTGACAGTCCGCGTCAGGTCTCGCTTGCACGCGCTGCCGAGATCGTCCGGGGCTTGCCGGGTGGTACGCCCGGCGTGCTCGTCTACCGCGATGCTGAAGTCGCGGAGGTCGCGGACGCGCTGACCGCCACGGGCTGCACGTGGGTGCAACTGCACGGACACGAGTCTGTCGCGTACGTGGCCGAACTGCGCCGGCGCGTGCCACGTGTGCGCGTCATCAGGGCGTGGGAGGTTGATTCGCTCGCCGTGGCCGCGCCGTTGCGGGCGTACCTGGGCGAGGCAGCCAGCGCCGGCGTGACGGTGGATGTCGTCTTGCTCGATGTGCCCAAGGTAGCCCTCCACCCTGGCTACGCCTGTCTCGCCGCCGTCGCGCAGAGCCTCGCGCCGCGCCCGCCCCAGGTGTGGCTCGCCGGACGTCTGACGCCGGCCAACGTCGCCGCCGCCGTCGTGGGTGGACGCTTCGACGGCGTGGACGTGGCAAGCGGCGTCGAGCGACGACCCGGGGTCAAGGACCAGGCCGCTTTGCGAGCGTTCGTCGAGGCCGCAAAGTCCCTGTAATCACGGGCATAAAAAAACCCAGCCGCCCGGAGGCGGCTGGGGTCCGTGTGGAGGAACGTCGGGGCGCGGGCGGAGCCTACGACCGCCGACGGTAAGCTCTGCGGATGATCAAGCCAGCCACGGCCAGCGCGACGGAGGCGGGCTCCGGCACGACCGAGGCCTGCACGAGCGTGCTCTGGTTCTGGTAGCCCTGTCCGAGGTTGAACCACTGCCCGGTCGTCAGCGTCATCACCGCACCGTCAAGTGGCTCGCTGCCGTAGCCGGTGAAGTCCATGCTGAACGCGCCGCCGCTGGGGCCTTCAAACACGCCATCGCCGGTCTCGTTCAACATGACGTTGCTGAGCAGTCCGTTGAAGAATCCGAAGATGCCATTGCGAATCCAGAAGCCCGAAATGTCCGCGGTGATCGTGTCGCCGTCGGCGTCGGTGACGGTCAACTCGCCCAACGCGTCCGCCGACACCGGCGTGACATTCGACAGCGTCATGGTCATCTCGTAACCGGCCGTGCCCGGGGCGTAGCCAGGGGAGTACGACGCGGTTTGGGCGACCGGCAACAACCGGGTCACATCGCCCGCGGTCGAGCCATCATCGTCGGCGAAGAACGTGCTGACGCCGTCCCAGTCGCCGTTCAGCTCGGTGAAGCCGAAAGTCAGAATGGTGTCTGCTTCGGCCGAAAGCGATCCGAGGCCGACAGTGACCGTGAGCGCGCACACGGCAACCAGTACTTTGTTCCTATACAACATCATCTTAGCCCTCATTTGGTAAAGCACCTCTCCTCTCAAAATTCAGTCGCAATTCAACGTTGGCATCAGGTCTTAGGCCCCGCCGCGACGAGAAGTCCACTGATCTTCGACAGATTCCTGGAATCGTGCGCGTTTTCGGACACGCGAGACCCCTACGTCAACGCGACGCGTCCGGCGGACGGAACTGGTCTCGCCTGCAAATGTTTACGATTAAACTGTTTAGGCGCAGGAGCACCGCGACATGGCACTAGTTGAGAATTGTCTGAGTAGCTGTCGCAACGCCATCGTATCTCCCCCACGCATCAGCGGTGGCCCACTTATTTCCGATAACTTTTCATCATCAACCGAGACCCTGGTTGGCCATGCCATCCGATGAGTTCATTTCTGAAACGCAGCGCACGGATGCCGATGGGAAGATGCCTCGTCCGTTCCTCGGCATCCTATTCGAGTGTTGTCATGTCTACGGCCGTATTTATAGGACCACTGGAGTGGCCGCATACGAAGGGCGCTGTCCGAAGTGTCTTTGCCCGGTGCGCATCCGTGTGGCACCCGACGGCGTCGATGCGAAGTTCTTTCGCGCCGGGTGACGTGTCGTTTATCGCCCAGACGCCGCCGCTTCGAGGATCTCGCGAAGGATCGCCTTGTCATTCAAGCGCGAGCGGGGGACAAACTTGTTGTTGATGAAGATCGACGGGATACCGTGGATTCCGGGGGGCATGCCGAGCCGCAGTCGGGGGAGCTGTTTGCCGGCGACCGTGTCTTCCTCAATCCGCTGCTTGATCTCCTCCGTCTCCAACAGGGCGAACAGCACGTTCGGATCGAACCCCATGCTATCGGCCACCGCCCGGAGTGTTTCATCGCTGAAACCTGCCCGATTCTCCATCAGCCACGCATGCATCCGCCAGAAGCCGATTGGCCCGCCGAGTTGACCCGCGGCCTCCGCCGCGCGGGCCGCGAGGCATGCCTGCGGGAAACGGCGCTCCGCCAGATTCGGGTTGCAGTCGCTGTTGAACGGGAAGTGCCGGTACGTGTACTGCACGTTCTTCTTCTCAGCCGCGTACGCGCGAATGATCCCGTCCATCTCCGCCGTGCCCGGCTCCTGGTAGTCGCCCCACACCACGACCTTCAGAGCCGCATCGTCGGGGCCAAACGTCCAGGCATGAGGATCCGGCGGCAGCTTCAACGGCGTCTGCTCCCGCCAATCCGCGATGTACTTCTCCAATGCGCGCGGCGGGTGGTCATCCGTCGGACCCCGCGGCGGGGGATTCGTCGCGGCGACCTCTTCGACCGTCTTCACCAGCGCCATCGGCGCATCCCAGCCCTTCAGCTCCACCCCGTTCACGAAGATCATCGGCGTGAAGTGGATGCCGAGCTGCTCGGCCTCGGCGGCGTCGGCTTTGACGATTTGCAGCGTTCGGTCGCTGGTCATGGTCGCCACGAGCCCGTTGGGGTCGTAGCCGAAGCTACGGACGGCGTCCTCGAGTTCCTGTGTCGTGACGAATTCACCCTTGCGCTCGAAGAGCCAGTGGTGCAGTTTCCAGAAGCCCTCGGAGCCCCAGAGGATGCCAGCGGCCTCGGCGGCCCGCGCCGCCCAGCAGCCGTTCGGGTGCAGCGTCTTCTTGATGCCGGGGTTACAGTCGGCGTTGAACACGAAGTGCTTGATCGAGATGCAAACGTCCTGACGTTCGCGCTGGAGCGCCTGGACCTGCCGCTCGATGAACGCGCAGTCGGGGCATTGATACCCGGTGAACATTGCGATGCGCACCGGGGCCTCGAGCGGCCCCCAGGGATAGCGACCGATGAAGCCCGCAGTCGCGGCCGCCGGCGGTGGCGCCGCTGCGGTGGCGGGCGGCGGCGCGGCCGGCGTGGCGGGCGCGGTCGTCGCTGGGCGGGTCGGTTGCGCGGCTGGCTGTGTCGCCGGTTGCGTCGCCGGGGCGGTGGTTTCGTGCGTGCGCTGGATCATCTGCTGCACCGCCGCACCGCGTTCCGTTTCGGCTTCGGACGCGGCCCGCGCGGACGCGCGCCGGTCGAACAGCGCGAGCACCGCGGTCACGAGGATGAACGCCCCCAGCCCACCGACCAGCGCCGTGCTGCGGCGTGGCGTGCGGTGGCGCGTGGCCTCCAGGGTCAGCCAAAACGCGAAGTTGCCGACGTGCGCGGCGAGGCAGTACGCGCAGAGCAGCTTTTCAATCGCGATGACCAAGCAGAACCCCGCGGACCCCAGGGCGCCCAGCCGTGCCACGAGGCGCGCCGCCTGGGGCAAAGCGCCGCGCGCGAGCCACCAGGCAACTAGTGCGGCGGTGAAATACGCGCACCCCAGGTAGGACACGGGCCACGCGACGCCGGGCACCTTGCCCCACACGCTGCGGGCCGCCTGTTGGCAGGCGCTGTCCTCGCCGCAGCCTGGCAGCCGAAACCCGCCGAGGTGGTCGAGCGACAGCAGGGCGGACATCGCCGCGGCGAACAGGAGAAACGCACCGCCGGCCCAGAAGATCGCCGGCGGCGCGGCGGACGCCGGGGCCGGGCCAGGGACCGGACGGGTGGGGCGGGGGTCCTTCTTCTTGCTCGACATGCGGACTCCGTGGAAAAGCGGGGCTTTCCCCGGCAACCTACGCGGCCCGTCGGGGGCGGTCAAGACGCGACGGCAAGCGCAGGTGAGCCGGACGAAACCTGGCCCGGCGGGACGGCCTGACCGGGCGCGACCCTGACGGAAAAGTACGCCGCATGACGAGCCGCGTGTCGCGGGCCGTTCGGCGACGCCATTCTCCAGGTTGCTCGACGGCGAGTTCTTTTTGGCAAAAAGGGGTTGGGCAAAAAGGGGACACTACTGATTAAGGGGCAAAAAGGGGACATTACTGATTATTAGGCAAAAAGGGGTGGGCAAAAAGGGGACATTACTGATTATTGCAGGCAAAAAGGGCAAAAAGGGGACACTACTGAGGGCAAAAAGGGGACACTACTGATTATCGGTGCCACACAAATCAGTAGTGTCCCCTTTTCCCCAGTAGTGTCCCCTTTTCCCACACAAATCAGTAGTGTCCCCTTTTCCGTGTCCCCTTTTCCGTGGTGTCCCGTTTTCCGTGGGGGCCCGTTGGCGTCCAACACTGCTCAGCCCGGCGTGCCGGGATAGTGGTGCACATCTATGGCGTGTGCGCGAACTGCGTCTTGACGAGCGTGGCGTAGAAGTCGCAGGTGCGCAGCAACTCGTCGTGCCGGCCGAGGCCGACGATGCGGCCCTCGTTCAGCACCACGATCAGGTCGGCCCGCGCGATCGTGCTGTAGCGGTGCGCGATGATGAACGTCGTGCGATTCTGCATCACATCTTCAACTGCGGCCTGGATCTTCTGCTCGGATTCGCTGTCCACCTGGCTGGTCGCTTCGTCGAGAATCAGGATCGGCGGGTCGCGCAGAATCGCCCGCGCCAGCACCAGCCGCTGCTTTTGACCACCGGAGAGCGTGCGGGCGTTGATCTCGGCGTCGTAGCCCGTCGTGATCCGGCCGCCGTGCTCGACGCGGAGCAGCGTAATGAAATCGTCGGCGTGGGCCAGCCGCGCGGCCCGCTGGATGGCGGCGTCGTCCGGTACACGCCCGTTGATGCCGTAGGCGATGTTCGCGCGGATCGTGTCAGAGAACACGACCGCCTCCTGCGTCACCAGGCCGAATTGCGCGCGCAACGCCGCCAGGGACACGTCGGCGATGTTGCGGCCGTCGATGCGAATCTGTCCGCGTGTCGGCTCAAAAAACCGCAGCAGCAGGGACACGAGCGTGGTCTTGCCGGAGCCATTCGGGCCGACCAGCGCAACGACCTGGCCCTTTTGCACCCGCAGGTTCACTTCCGCGAGCACGGCGCGCTCCGGGTTCGTCGGATACGCGAACCACACGTCACGAAACTCGATCTCACGTGAGAGCGGTGGAAGTTCCGCATCGAACTCGGCCGGCTCCGTTGCTTCACCGGCAGGATGCCGGTGCCACAGGGCTTCCTCGCTCGGCAAGTTCAGCAGGTCGAACAGCCGGCGGGCCGATGCTTCCGCGGCCTGGAGGCGGTTGTACACGTTGCCCATCTTGCGGAGCGGATCGAACATGCCGCCCAGGCAGATCACCGCCCCGAAGAACACGTGCGGCTCCAACTCGCGGTGAAAGACGCGCGTGCCGCCGTACAGAACGAACGCGGAAATCGCCACCGCGGCCAGGGTCTCCAGCACCGGCGTACTCGCGGCATCAACCAGCTCGATGTGCGTCTGGGCCCGCGTGAGCACGCCATCCTCAGCCTCGAAGCGGCGGCTTTCGCCCGCCTGCATGTTGTAGGCCTTGACGATGCGGACGCCCGCCAGACGCTCGCCCAGATGGTCGAGCAGCCGGCCCCACGATTCGGACGCCCGGCGTTGGGCGCGTTTGACGAGCTTGCCGAACAGGCGGATGAACACGACGCCGATCGGCAGGCCGACGGCCCCGACGACGAGCATGTGCCAATCGAGCAGGACGGTCAGTGCGAGGACGCCGACCGCCTTGAGCGGCTCGCGAACGACCTTGCCGAAGACAGTGTTGATGCCGACCTCGACCTTGCTGATGTCGGTCGCGAAGCGGCTGAGCACGTCACCGGGCGGCTGCGTGCTGTGCCACGCAACCGGCAGGCGAAGCGTGTGTTCGGCCAGGTGCGTGCGCAGGCCGTGCATGGCCCGCTGGACGGCGACGGCGACCAGCCCCTCGTTGATGAACCGGCACGCCGCGCCGAACGTAGAGATAGCAACGACCGCGGCCATGACGAGCAGCAGCGTCCGCAGGCGCTGGTCCGCGTCAGCGCCGCCGGGCAGCGCGCGGGCGGCGCGATAGGCCGGCGACCACCACCATTGGTGCGGCAGCAGCGCGACTTCGATGTTGCGCTCAACGTTGTTGAGGCCAACGACGCGAACGTCCGCCAAGCGCGTATCGTCGGCGGCCGCCAACGCACGCCCCGCTTCGTAGGAGCTGACCGGCCCGCCGGCGATGGCGAAGATGCGATCCCCGGCGCTAAGCCGGTCCGCGTTTGGCGACGTGGGTCGAGCATCAACGATGGCCAGCCCGCGCGGGTCGTCCGGCAGGTCGGGCGCGAGCACGACGCCGAGGCGACGTTGGGCCTCGGCCCGGTGCAGCCAGTCGACGAGCGTCTCGTGCTCGGCGAAGATGATCTTCAGCACCGGGACGATGCTGGAGATGCTGAACGTGTAGAACAGGCTGACGCCGGCGGCGGCCACCAGCCCGATAATCATCGCCCGGCGATGCGGCCAGAGATAGCCGCACGCCCGGCGGAAGTTCGGCAACCAGCGCTGGTCGCGAGGCGAAGTCATGAGTGGTCGATATGATAGCGGCCCAATGCGAGTTACGAGTAGCGAGTAGCGAGTAGCGAGTAGCGAAGGCCGACACGCCAAGCAGAGCTTGGCGGTCCCCGGCGAGTTGCGCCGAGCCGTGTGCTTCTTAACTCGCTACTCGCTACTCGCTATTCGCCCCTTTCCGCAGGAGACGACGCGTGCCCCGTGAAATCCCCCTGTCCGGTCAGGACATCACCCAGGCCGAGATCGACGCCGCCGTCGCGGTGCTCCGTTCCGACCGTCTGAGCCTCGGTCCGCGCATCCCGGAGTTCGAGGCGGAGTTCACGAAACGCCTCGGCGTCAAGCACGCCATCGCGTGCAGCAGCGGGACGGCGGGTCTGCACATGTGCTGGCACGCCCTGGGCGTCGGCCCCGGCGACGAGGTCATCACGACGCCGTTCTCTTTCATCGCGTCGAGCAACAGTCTGATGTTCGACGGCGGCAAGCCGGTGTTCGTGGACATCGACCCGCGGACGTGGAACATCGACCCCGCCCGGATCGAGGCGGCCATCACGCCGCGGACGAAGGCGATTCTGCCGGTGGATGTGTTCGGCGTGCCGGCAGACATGGATGCGATCTGGACGCTCGCGCGCCAGCACAACCTGCGGGTGCTGGAGGATTCGTGCGAGGCGCTGGGGGCGACCTACCAGGGTCGGCCCGCGGGCACGCTGGGCGAGGCGGGCGTGTTCGGCTTTTACCCCAACAAGCAGATGACCACCGGCGAGGGCGGGTTGGTCGTGACGAACGACGATCGTATCGCGTTCATGGTCCGTTCGCTGCGCAACCAGGGCCGCGACCCGGAGGGCGGCTGGCTCGCCCATCCGCGGCTGGGCTACAACTACCGCATGAACGACATTCAGGCCGCGATCGGCACGCAGCAGATGCGGCGGCTGGATGAGATTCTCGCCAAGCGCGACCGCGTGGCGCGGTGGTATCTGGAACGCCTGGCGGGCGAAAAACGCCTGATTACACAGCACCTTCCGGCTGGTTCGACGATCAGTTGGTTCGTGTTCGTGGTGCGCTTGAACGACGACTACCAGCCGGAGCAGCGCAACGCCCTGCTGGAAAAACTGCGGGCGCAGGGCATCGGCTGCAACGTCTATTTTCCGTGCATACACTTCCAGCCGTTCTATCGCGAGAAGTTCGGTTATAAGCCCGGCGATTTTCCGATCACCGAGCGGCTGTCGGAGCGGACGATCGCGTTGCCGTTCTATAACAACCTGAGTGAAGGCGACGTAGACTTCGTCGTGAAGGCGCTGCGCAGCGCGCTGTAGCGGTGCGCACCGCGTTTCAGCACGCGCAGCGCTTGCAAACGCGGAGTGCTTGCGGACGCTGCCCGGCGCTGGGCGTTCGGACTCGGCCGCCTTACGCCTGGCCGCCGCGCAGCCGGGCGGCCTCGGCGCGCAGCGCCGCGATGCGGGCTTCGACCGGAGGGTGCGTCATGAAGAGCGACAACATGCCACGGCCGTTGAACGGCGCGACGATGTACAGATTGTGGAACGCCGGGTTCGTCTTCGTCGGGATGCGCTCGTTCGCGGAGTGCAGCCGGGCCAAAGCCGAGGCCAGCTTCAGCGGATTGCCGCACAGCTCACCGCCGTAGGAATCGGCCGCGAATTCGCGTTGCCGGGAGATGGCCATTTGAATCAGCGCCGCCGCCAGCGGTGCGAGGACGATCATCGCGATGGCGCCAATTGCCCCCAGGGGGTTGGAATTCTCGTTGTCGCGGCTATGCCCGCCGCCGAACCACAGGAGCATGTGGGCGACGACACTGATCATCCCCGCGAGCACCGCGGCGACGGTGCTGATGAGAATGTCGCGGTGCCGGACGTGGGCCAGCTCGTGGGCCAGTACGCCCTCGAGCTCGTCCGGCGGGAAACGCAACATGCCCTCGGTCACGGCGACGAGCGCGTGCGCGGGGTTGCGGCCGGTCGCAAAAGCATTCGGGGCCGGCTGCGGACAAATCGCGACGCGCGGCTTGGGCAACCCGGCCCGCTCGGCCAGCCGCGCGACCATGTCGTGCAGCCACGGGGCCTCTTCGCGCGAGACCTCGCGGCCGCCCATCGCGGCCAGGGCGATGCGGTCGGAGAAGAAGTAGGCGATGACGTTGCCGACCACGCCGAACAGGAAACCGAACATCAGGCCGTGCGGCCGGCCGCCGGTGACGAAATAGCCGACGGCGATGCACAGGGCCATGAGCGCCCCAAGCAGGGCCGCGGTCTTGACGTTATTGAACCAACGCATCTTCCGATTCCTAACGGCGCCTATCCGAACCCCGCACGCCAGT
>CAYMXT010000008.1:0-40644 GCA_964394415.1 uncultured Planctomycetales bacterium | reverse complement strand
GCTCACCGCCGGCAGCATCGACGACAACCTGAACTTTGACGATTTCCGCACGTTCGTTTCGAAAGTGCTCCAGGAGGACTACGCCGGCGAGTTGCCGAACGTGCCGCTGGGCCAGCGGATCATCGTCGGCGTGCGCGACGAGCTGGGCGTGCCGGTGGGGGACGCCCGCGTTGTCGTCGAAATCCCCGGCGAAAGCCCGGTGACCGTCCTGGACCGCCGCACCGGCAGCGACGGGCGGCTGCTATTCCTGACCGATCTCGATGACGGTGCCGGCACGACGACCTACGCCCTCACGGTCTATCCACCGGATGGTTCCACGCCGATCGTCGAAACGCGCATGGCGCAGAACCTCGAATGGAACGTGACCTTCGCGGCGGGCATCGGGGGCCTGCCCGGACAGCTCGACCTCGCGATCGTGCTCGATACGACACGCAGCATGGCGGAGGAGCTGGAGTATCTGAAGACCGAGATTAGCGAGATTGCGGGGACCGTCGCCGGCCTGTTCCCGAGCGTGGTGCAGCGCTATGCGCTGGTCGCGTACCGCGATCAGGGCGACGTGTATGTCGCGCGGTCCTACGACTTCACGACCTCCCTCGACACGTTCATCGGCCAGCTCAACGCCCAGGCGGCCGACGGCGGCGGCGATGTGCCCGAGGCGCTGCACCAGGCCCTCGAACGGGCCGCCGCCTTGAGCTGGCAGCCGGCCGGCAGCGGCACGGCCCGCGCGCTGTTCGTCATGGCGGATGCCCCGCCACACCGCGCGCACGCGCAGCGGACGTATGACGCGATTCAGACGCTGCGCAACAAGGCCGTGCGCATCTTCCCGATTGCCGCGAGCGTGGCGCACTCCGACCTCGAGTTCTTCCTGCGGATCGGTTCGTTCCTGACGCTCGGCGAGTATTCCTTCATGACGGACGACGGCGGACTCGGCGCCCCGTACGCGCGGCCCGACCTGCCGTGCTACCACGTGCAGCAGATCGACCAGCTCATGACGCGGCTCGTACAGGGTACGCTCGCGGGCACGCGCGTCGAGCCGGATGCGGCGAACATCATCCGCACGGTCGGCAACCCGGTGGACGGCGTGTGTGCCGCGCCGGCCCCAGCGGCCGGGCAGTAGCCGATCGGGTCTGCGTGCCAGTCCGTATTGGCCGTGAACGCAAAGTGTGCCACGGCCGTGTCGGCCGTGAGTGCGGATTGTGTCAGACCTGATCCACTCGCCGCTGCTCGTGCTCTTTGGCGTGATCGCGCTGGGCGCGTTGCTCGGCGCGTTGCGTGTGCGGGGGATCGCGCTCGGACCGGCCGGCGTGTTCTTCGTCGCCCTGGCGGCCGGGCATTTCCTCGCGCCGTACGACGTGAGCTTGCCGCACGAGCTGACCGAACTGGGCCTGGTGCTGTTCGTTTACGCGGTTGGGCTGCAAGCGGGGCCGCGTTTCATCAGGACGCTGCACCGCGGCGGGCTGGCGTTTCTCGCGGTCGGCCTTTTGCCGACGCTGTGCGGCGCGGTCGCCACGGTCGTGCTGGCACGTGTGCTCGGGCTGGCGCCACATCTGGCCGCCGGGCTGTACGCCGGGGCCACGACCTGCACGCCCGCGCTGGCCTCCGTCCTGGAGGCGGTGCAACGTGCGCTGCCGGACCAGCTCGGGTACGCCGCGGTCGGTTACGGGGCCACGTATCCGTTCAGCGTCGTTGCGGTGGTCATCATCGTGCAGCTTCTGCCGCGGATTCTGCGCGTGCAGCCCGCGGCCGCCGCAGCGGCCTATCGCGCCGCCGAAGCCGCGAAGGCCCCGCCGCTGGAAGAGTGCGCCTTTCGCCTGAGCAATCCGAACTGCGCCGGCCGCACGATCGATGAGTTGCAGGCCCTGCGCCTGACGCAGGCCGTGCTGTGCCGCGTGAAACACGCGGGTCAGGTCCGCCCGGCCCGCCCGGAGACCCTGCTCCACATGGGTGACGTGATGCTCGCGGTGGGCACGCCGGAGGAGCTGGCGAAGTTGGAAGCGGTGGTAGGCGAGGTGGCGGTGGAACCCATGTACGACCCCACGGGCAACGTCACAAGCGAGCAGTTACTCGTCTCGCGGCGCGATGTGCTGGGCAAGACGCTGCGCGAGCTGTGCCTGTGGGAGCGGTTCGGCGTCGTGGCCACGCGCGTCCGCCGCGACGGGCTGGAGTTCAGCCCGCACGGCGACCTGCGGCTGGAGCCGGGGGACGTGCTGCGGGTGGTCGGACCGCGCCACGATTTGGCCGCGGTCGCGGCCCTGCTTGGCCGCGAGGAACGACGTCTGAACGAGACGAGCTGGGTGCCGTTCGCGGCGGGGATCGCGCTCGGCGCGGCGTTGGGACTCATGCCGCTCGCGCTTCCGGGCGGGTTGAACGTCCGCCTGGGCGTGGGCGGCGGCGCGTTCCTGGCCGCGCTGTTGCTGGGACACTGGGGCACGTTGGGGCCGGTGCGGGTGTACGTGCCGAACGCCGCGAAGCACTTCGCGCGCGAGCTGGGATTGGTGGTGTTCCTCGCGGGTGCCGGGCTGGGGGCGGGCCGGAGCTTCGCGCCCGTCGTGCGAGAGGCGGGCCCGCAGCTCTTTGTCGCCGGTGCGTTGGTCACGCTGGTGACGGTGGCGGTGGCCTGTCTGTTGATGTATCTCGGCTTGCGTTGGAACGCCCTCTTTGGGGCCGGTTCGCTGTGTGCCTGCATGACGAACCCACCCGGGCTGGCGGCGGCGACGAACCTCGCCGAATCCGATGCCGCCGCGGTAGGTTTCGCCAGCGTTTACCCCGTGGCCCTGATCGGCAAGATTCTCCTTGCGCCACTCGTCTTTCTGGCGCTGCGGCTGTTGCTCTGAGGGGGTCGCCCTCGCGCTGGAGCGCTACGAATCCACGGGCCGGTAGAGCACCGCGACGCGCCCGACGCGCTTCACCAGTTCGCACGGCACGCGCCGCGCGAGTTCATCAGCCGCGGCGTCGCACGCCGCGCCGCTGTCCGCCCGCACGCGGACCTTGATGAGCGGGCGACCGGCGAAGCAGGTCCGCACCTGCGTCACGACGGCGTCAGACAAGTTGTCAGCCGCGATCGTCGCCACGGCGCTGAGGGGGTGGCTCTGGGCCAGAAGTTCTCGGCGTTGCTTTGCCGTCAAGGTGACGTTTCTCCAATCCGAGCGCGGGCCGACGCACTGTACAGGTCGCACCTGGGGAGTACCATAGCTCGCGACCATGAAACACGATGCGACCGACCCGCCCGCCACGCCGACGCTGTTTGACCCGCTTCCGCCGCGGGCCATCCCCGTGAAGGCCGTGCAGCAGCCGACCTGGGAACCGGAGGCCGAGAGCGACGAAGCGAAGGAGCGCCGAAGCGACGCAGGCGTAGCGCCGGACCTCCGTGTCCGGCGGAAGGGGAGCATCGGCGTCCCGCCGGTGCGACCCGGCCGGCGCCAATCCAAAATCCAATCCCGGCGCGCCGGGACAGAATCCAATATCCCGAGTCCCGAGTCCCGAATCCCGAGTCCCGAACCGCCGGCGGTGTCACGCCCGGTGCGTGCGAAGCGCCCCCGCCCCGTGACCGCCGAGTCGTTGGCGACGCAGCAGCGCGACATCTCGGTCTCGGAGTTCTTCGCCAAGAACCGTCACCTGCTCGGCTTTGACAACAAGCGCAAGGCTCTGCTGACGACGGTGAAGGAGGCGGTGGACAACAGCCTCGATGCCTGTGAGGAAGCGGGCATCCTGCCCGAGTTGCACGTCACTATTGACCAGCTCGCCGAGGAGCGTTTCCGCGTCACCGTCCGCGACAACGGCCCCGGCATCGTCCGCCAGCAGATTCCCAACATCTTCGGCAAGCTGCTGTACGGCTCGAAATTTCATCGCCTGAAGATGGCCCGCGGCCAGCAGGGCATCGGCATTTCGGCGGCGGGCATGTACGGCCTGATCACGACCGGCAAGAGCGTCCACATCACCTCGCGCACCGGACCGAAGAAGGAAGCCCACCACTTCCAGATTCAGATGGACACGGCCAAGAACCGGCCGGACGTGGTCCTGGAGGACACGGCCGAGGTGCCGTGGGAACAGGGGACCGAGGTCGCGATCGAGCTGGTTGCGACGTTTACGAAGGGCCGCCAGTCGGTTGACGAATACATCGAGCAGACCGCGATCGCCAACCCGCACGCCCTGATCCACTACACCTCGCCGACGCCGGAGCACCGCGAATTCCCGCGGGCCACGCAAGACCTGCCGCCGGCGACGCGCGAAATCCAGCCGCACCCGCACGGCATCGAGCTGGGCGTGCTGATGAAGCTGCTGAAGGAGGCCAAGGGCATCAAGCTGGCGGGCTTCCTCCAGCGCGAGTTCTGCCGGGTTTCGAGCGGCGGCGCGGCGGCGGTCTGCGAACGAGCGGGGTTGAACCCGAAAGCGCATCCCAACCAGATCGGCACGCACGACGTCGAGCGGCTGTACGAGGCCATGCAACAGGTCAAGTTCATGGCCCCGCCGACGGATTGCCTCGCCCCGATCGGCGTACGAAACCTGCTGGCCGGTCTGCTCAAGGAGGTCAAGGCGGAGTTCTTCGCCGCGACCACCCGCGACCCGGCGGTCTACCGCGGCAATCCGTTCCAGATCGAGGTAGCCCTGGCGTACGGGGGCAGCCTGCCAAGCGATCAGCCGGCCCGCTTGATTCGCTTTGCCAACCGCGTGCCGCTGCTGTACCAGCAGTCGGCCTGTGCGGCGTACAAGTCGGTTCTGGACGTGGATTGGCGCAACTACACGCTTTCGCAGCCGTCCGGCAGTCAGCCCGTTGGGCCCCTCGTGGTGATGGTCCACATGGCCAGCGTCTGGGTTCCCTTTACGAGCGAAAGTAAAGAGGCGATTGCGGACTACGACGAAATCCGCAAGGAGATGAAGCTCGCCATCCAGGAATGCGGGCGGAAGCTGGCGGCGTATGTCCGCCGCCGCCGGCGCCAACGCATGGAATCACAGCGCCGGGACATCTTCACACGTTACATCCCCGACGTGGCGGCGGCGCTTTCGGCGCTGACCGGCGCGAGCGAAGAGCGGCTGCTGCGGGATCTTCAGGCCGTCGCCAAGCGCCGCACGGCGGACGCCGACGTCGTGCTGGATGAGGACGGCAAACCCTTGGCCGCGGCGACCGAAACCGACGAACTAAGCGGCGACGCCAGCATCGTCGTGGTCCCCGAGAACGAGGCCGGCGGCGTGCCGGACGACCTGTTCGGCGAGAACGGTGACGCTAAGAATACAGCGGGACGCGGAACGCGCAGACGGTCGAGTCGCCGTGGCGCGGGATGATCGCGGTTCGGTGCGCAGCGCGACGAGCTCAGCAGTGTTGGGCGAGGTGTGGCGCCGGCGTGCCCCGGCGATTGCGGGCTCGCGCGGCCTGGCGGTGCTTTAGCAGCGGCGACCGGGACGCGCGAATCCGGCCGCACACCGCCGCTTTCCGCTGTCAGCCTCCGCGTGTTACAATGCCGGCATGGTGTCCCGGGCGGAACCGACCGTGGCCGTGCGTTCGTCTGCTGCGCCTGTGCGGTGGTCGTGGACGTCGCTGGGACGTGTTCTGATCGTCGTAAGCGGGGCGGTGGTCTTCGCCAACGGCGTTGAGGGGGTCTTCGTCTACGATGACCCGCTTTCGATCGTGGACAATGCGCCGCTGCGCAGCCTTTGGCCGAGTTGGCCGGAGCTTTGGGCGCGGAAGGACACCACCTTCGCCGGGCGCCCGGTCGTCGCGTTCACCTTCGCTTTGAACTACGCCCTGAGCGGGTTCGAAGTCTGGAGCTACCACCTCTTCAACATCGCGATTCACGTCCTCTGCGGCTTGGCGCTCTTCAGCATCCTCCGGCGGACGCTGAGCCGCGCCAGCGGGCCGGCGCTGGTTGCCGCTGCGCAACGCTGCGACGCACGCCGCCGGGGCCGCGAGCACGCGCCGCCGAGCGACGGTCCCGGGGCGGCGTTCGCACTCGCCGTGACGCTGCTTTGGCTGGTTCACCCGCTGCACGTGAACAGCGTGACGTATGTCTGTGCCCGAACCGAGGCGTTGGCCGCGTTGTTTCTGCTTCTGACGCTGCACGCTTCGGTCCGCGCGCATTCCTCGCGACATCCACATCTCTGGACGGCCCTGGCGATTCTGTGCTGTGCTTTGGGTATGGGGACGAAAGAGGTGATGGCGGTCACGCCCCTGCTCGTGCTCTTCCATGACCGCACGTTCCTGTCCGGCTCGTTTGTGACGGCGTTGCGGCAGCGGGCGGGGCTGTACGGCGGTCTGGCGGTCACCTGGGTCATCCTGATGCTCCTCTGGACCACGCAGCCGCGCACGCAGTCCGTCGGGTTTCATCACCCCGACATTCACTGGTGGGAATACGCCCTCACGCAGTTCGGCGTGCTGCTGCACTACCTGCGTCTGACGGTCTGGCCGTGGCCGCTGTCGTTCTGTCACGACGGCTGGCCGATCGCGCGGTCGATCGTCGAGGTCGGTCCAGAGGCGCTCGCCGTCCTGGGCCTGCTCGGGGCGGTACTCTACACGCTGCCGCGGTACCCGCGACTCGGGTTTCTCGGGGCGTGGTGTGTGCTGATCCTCGCACCCACGTCAAGCGTGATCCCGATCATCACCGAAACGATGGCGGAACGGCGGATGTACCTGCCGCTCGCCGGTGTGCTGGTGCTGCTTGCCCTGGCGATTCGGATGGGTTTCGCGCGTCTTGCCGCGCGCGCGAAATGGCCCGCGCCGGTCGGCGCACGGCTGGCGACGGGGCTGGCCTGCGCTCTGATCGTCGCCGGTGCGGCGGTTACCATCAGCCGCAACACGGTCTTCGCCAACGTCGAAACCGCGTGGCGCGACGTTTTGCGCACGTACCCGACCAGCCCCGGAGCGCACCTGTCGCTTGCCACGGAGTTCTACAAGCAGAATCGCACGAACGAGGGGATCGGTATTCTCCAGGCTTTGCTTGTGAAGGACCCCGGCGTGTGGGAAGGACACTACGGGCTCGGGCACGGCTACCTGAAGCTCGATCGCCTCGCCGACGCGGCTCGACACTACGGCTGGGCCGTGCAGCTTGATCCCAACGACTGCCGGGGCCGCACGAACTACGGCGGCGTGCTGCTGCTGCTTGGCCGGGCGAAGGAGGCCCGCCAGCAGTTGGAGGCGTCGCTGGCGATCAGGCCGGAGCAGCCCAATGCGCTGTACCACCTGGGCGGCACGCACGAGGTGGAGGGCCACTGGCAGCAGGCCGCGCAGCAGTACATCCGCTGGCTCGAGATGAACCCCGACGAGCCCATCGCACACCTCCGGCTGGGACTGATGCTGAGCAAGCTGGGGCATGTCCGCGAGGCGGAGGAGCGCTTGCGCCATGCCTTGCTTCTCCGGCCCGACCTGCCGGAAGCGAAGCAGGCCCTCGCGCGCCTGACGGCGTCGCGGTAGCGGTTGGGCTCCGTGCCGGACGCACGGCTACCGGGGTAGTTTCGCGCGCTGGCCCGCCGCGGAATCGCGCGGTCGCGTGCTGTTGCGTTTCAGTGCGGCTTGGCGAACACGCCCATGCCGGAAATGTCGAGGATGACGACCGCTTCGTTTCCGACGACCCAGGCGTCGTGGCCGGGTGGCAGCAGCGACACCTCGCCGGGGCCGAACTCGGCTTCACTGCCGTCGTCCATGCGTACGTGCAGCCGGCCGGCGACGTGGTACTGAAGGTGCGGCGCCTGACAGCTCGGCGTCTTGGCGATGGGTTTGATGCACGTGGACCACTTCCAGCCCGGTTCGAGGGTCGCGCGACCGAACGTCACGCCGCCGAGATTGACGATTTCGACCTTGCCCCGCTCGAACTTCCGTGTTTCCTGCGGGTCCGCGAGAATCCTCCGCTCCAACTTGTCCGACATGCCTGTCTCCCTGCGGTGGCTCGGCCGCTCTCATCATAGGAGGGTGAGTGGGCCGCGGCCACGGAGGGGATTTTCGAAGAGCGAGTAGCGAGTGACGAAGGCGACGCCGGGCGCCAGTGCGCCGTGCGTGGTGCAAGCCGCAGCGACCGCGCCCTGACGCGGGCGGTTCGGAGACTCTGGCTGGCGCCGCGCGTGCTGCCTGGCCGGGTTGTACGCGGCGCGCCTACTGCGCTGGCGGCGTGCGGCCGACCGCGAGGCGCGTCAGATCGTCGGCCGGCTCAGCGGGGGCGCAGAAGCGGCGGACGTCTGAGGCGACGCGCTCCACGGCGGCACCGACGCGGCCGCCGGGGAGTTGTGCCAGGGTTTGCGCGAGTCGGCGCGGGCCGTATTGCTCGCCGGTGGCGCTGTGGGCTTCGAGCACGCCATCGGTTGCGAGCAGCAGGAAGCGGGCGTCGCGCGCGTCGCAGGTCACAATGCGGCCGTCCCACTCGGGTTGCAGGCCGAGGGCCAGGCCGGTGCGCTCCGGGAACAGGTGTGTCGAGCCATCCGCCTTCAGCCAGACGGGCGCGGGATGGCCGGCGTTCGCGACCTCGACGTGCCGGCCGTCCGCGGACCAGCGGCACAGCACGAGCGTGCAGAACGCACCCGACCCGCTGTGCGCGGCGAGCACGGCGTTGGCCTGCGCCATGGTCTCCGCGAGGTTGTCCGTGCGCTCGAGCGCGAGTCGCAGCGTGTTCTGTAGGATGGCCGACAGCAGCGCCGCCGGGACGCCCTTGCCGGAGACATCGGCCAGCATGGTAAGCAGCCGGCCCTGGCGGTCGACCTGCACGTCGTAAATATCGCCACTGACGCGCTCGGCAGGGCAGTACACGGCGACCACTTCCCCCCACGACGGCTGCGGAATCGGGGTGGGTAGAAGCGCTTCCTGGACCTCGCGGCCGGCCTCGAGGCGGCCGCGTACGTGGGCCAGTTCGCACGCCGCCGCGTGCAATTCGTCGAGTCGCGCCGCGGCGGCGGCCAGTTCGACCGCGGCGGTGGCGAATTCGAGCTCCGATGCGGCGAAGGGCGGCTGGTTGTGCGGGCGGTCTGCGTAGACCAGCGCGCGGGTGCGGCCTGCGATCATCACAGGCGCGCAAATCACGGTGCCCGTGCCGCCGGCGACGAGACTGGCGGCCTGCTCCAGGCGGGCGTCGCCGCGCACCTGTTCGACAAGGACCGCCTGGCGCGATTCGACGACCTGCCCGATAACGGTGCGGCTGACGCCGAGCGGGCCGCGGTCGGGCGTCGGGGACATTCCCGCGGTGACCGGAAACAGACGGCCGTCCTCGTCGACGCCGATGAGGACGCAGCGCTGCGCGGCGAGGGCGTGCTGCAAGGTGCTCTGCCAGACGGGCCAGAAGGAGCCGGCCTCCGGGTGGTGCAAGACGAGGCGTGCGAGCGTATAGAGGTCGTCGAGCCGGCGGCGGGTGGCGGCGCCGGAGGTCGCGTCGAGACTGACGATCGTGCAAACGTCGCCGCTGCCGAGGAGGCGGATAGACTCGCTCTCGTAGGAAACCGTGTCGGCGACGAGTTCGAGGCCGAAGGGGCGGATTTCGACGATGTCGCCCGTTCGCACGGGGGCTTCGCGTACTCGCCGGCCGTTCAGCCAGACGCCGTTGGTGCTGCCGCAGTCGGCGACGTACCACTGCGTGCCGCGGGGCTCGACGCGCGCGTGGCGGCGTGAGACGGAGGGATGGTCGAGTACAACGCTGGAGAGGGTTGAGCGGCCGACAGTCACCGGGGCGTCAGTAAGGGGAATCCGTGCCACCACCCGCAGGTCGCGGCGAACGTGGAGCTGCGCCGGGGCGGGCGCGGAGGACATGATGTCAGTATACATCGCCGCCGGGTCGACGACCCCCTGCGTTGCGCGGTTCGAAAAGGCCCATGACTTCGTAGTCCGCGGGGCATACCATTAGCCCGTTCGCCGCCGAAGCGAACGACGTCTCGCTTTGCGGAGTAGGTCCATGAGCGCACCTGTTACCCGCCGCGAAATGCTGAAGACCACCGGCTTCGCCGCGGCGACGGCGCTGTTGAGCGGCCGCGTGGCGCCCGCGGTGGCGGCCGAGCCGCCGATGACGCAGCCGGCCTCGGCACGTACGCCGGTACTGCGGATCGCCCATCTCACGGACATCCATGTGCAGCCCGAACGTCGGGCGGCGGAAGGGCTGGCGGCGTGCTTGCGACACGTGCAGGCCCAGCCGGGCCGGCCGGACGTGATTCTGACGGGTGGCGACCTGGTGATGGACTCGTTCGAGGCCGGGTTCGACCGCACGAAGCTCCAGTGGGACGTGTTTACGCGCGTGTTCAGAGACGAGTGTTCGCTGCCTGTCGAGCATTGCCTGGGCAACCACGATATCTGGGGCTGGCACAAGAAGAAGAGCGGGGCGACGGGCGCTGAACCGCGGTACGGCAAGAAGTGGGCGTTGGAAGTGCTCGGCCTCGAATCGCCGTACCGCAGCTTCGCGCGGGCCGGCTGGCATTTCATCGTCCTCGACAGCGTCAGCCCGCAGGGTGATGGGTACATCGGCCAGCTCGACGCGGCCCAGATGGAGTGGCTGCACGCCGAGCTGGCCCGCGTGCCGGTCACGACCCCGGTGCTCGTCCTGTCGCACATTCCAATCTTCGCGGCGTGCGTGCTGGACGATTCCGAGAGCAAGGTCGAGCAGAATGGCGAATGGCGTGTGCCCGCGAGCCTGATGCTCGCCGACAGCCGCAAGATTCGCACACTGTTCGCCGAGCGCGGCAACGTCCGGCTGTGTCTGAGCGGGCACATTCACCGGGTTGATCGCGTGGATTTCGGCGGCGTGAGTTACGTGTGCGACGGGGCGGTGAGCGGGGCCTGGTGGCGCGGCCGGCACCACGATTGCCGCGAGGGCTACGGGCGGATCGACCTGTTCGCCGACGGGACGTGGGAGCACCGGTATGTGACGTACGGCTGGCGGGCGGAGACGGCGCGCGGCACGGATCGCTCCCCGGCGGTCGCGGTTCGGATACGCTCGCTAACGCTTCGCGGCTCGGATACGCTCGCTTACGCTTCGCGGCTCTGATTCGCTTGCTGGCGTTTCGCGTTCTGAGCGTCCGGTGCGGTGCCCGAACGCTACTCCCCGCCGCCGGCGACGGCGGCGCCGCGGATTTCGACCTCGTGGGCACAGTCGATCACCGTGCCGTCCACCCACTTGATCGCGGCGACGACTTTGTCGCCGAACTTCGGCGGGGCGGGCGGGCCGCCGCACATGCGATCAACTTCCTGCTTGATCTCGCGAAGCGGACGGAGCGGCAGCTTCGAACCGCTGTCCTTGAGTGCGCTGATGAGATCTTCGCGCCGCGGGTTGATCGCGATGCCGCGCTCGGTGACGACTACGTCGATCAGCTCGCCGGGGCCGACGAGCGTCGTGACGCGGTCCACGATGACCGGGATGCGGTCGCGGACGGACGGGATCGGCAGGATCACGCACGGGCTGGCAAGGCAGTTCTGCCAGCCGCCGATGCCGTGCAAGAGGCGGCCGTCGGAGTGCGTCACGACGTTGGCGTTGAAGTCCACGTCCACTTCGGTGGCCCCGAGCACGGCGGCATCAACGAACGTCGCGAAATGGCCCTTGCCATGCCAGTTGTAGCTCGTGAACGGGCTGGTCATGACGTGCCGCGGGTTGTCGCGCATCGACGTGACGCCGTGCAGGTCGAACGTCTGGCCGTCGAGGATGTAGTCGGTGAGGCCGTCGTTGAGCATCTCGACGAGATACTTGGTGCTGCCGCCGCGGATGAAACGGGCCTTGATCTTCCGCTGGCGCATGTAGTCGCGCAGGTAGATGGCGAAGGCGAGGGCGGTGCCGCCGGCGCCGGCTTGAAAGGAAAAGCCGTCGCGGAGGATGCCGGCGTCGCGGACGAACTGGGCGGCCAGTTCGGCGATCAGCAGCCGGTCGGGGCTCTTGGTCAGCTCGGTCGTGCCGCTGACGATCTTGCTGGGGTCGCCGATCTGGTCGAGCACGACGACCTGGTCAACGTGGTTACCCTGAATCTGCCAAGGGACGCAGGGAAACGGCACGAGGTTGTCCGTCACCAGGATGACATGGTCGGCGTACATCGAATCCGCCAGACCGAAGCCGAGGCCGCCACAGGCCGACGGGCCGTTGACGCCGTTGGCGTTGCCGAAGGGGTCGCAGGTAGGAGCGGCGAGGACGGCGAGGTCGATGTGGATTTCGCCATCCTGGATGGCCTGCCAGCGTCCGCCGTGGGAGCGGAGCACGCCGTGGCCGCGCATCTTGCCGCTGGAGCAGAAATCGCCGATGGGGCCGTTCATTGACCCCTCGATATGGTGGATGACGCCGGATTCGAGCAGCGGGATGAGCGGCGCGTGGCATGGGAAGCAGGCGGACGGGAACCAGATCAGGTTCTTGACACCCAGCTCGGCGGCGGCGGTGAACAGCGGGACGGCCAGCTTGTCGCCGTTGCGGAAGTGGTGATGCGAGCTGATGCGCATGCCGTCGCGGAGGCCGGCCTTCTGGAGGGCCACCTTGAAGACCTCAACCGCGCTGGCGCAGCCGGCGGCGCGCGGCGTGAGCAGCGGCGTGGGAACGTGGGAACGTGGGAACGTGGGAACGGCGCCTTGCCCTTCGTGCCTGCGTGCCTCCGTGCCTTCGTGCCTTTCGACATACGCCGTGACCTTGTTCCCATCGCGCGGATAGTCGTTCGACGAACGCACCGGCGGGGCGGCCCGCCGGCCGGTCGGCGTGTAGCGGCCGACGCCCTGAAACGGTATCTGGGGCTGGCCGTTGATGATCGTCGGGACCAGTCGTCCCGCGGCGTTTTTCACGAGTTCGACGGGCATCGCGTACTCCTGTGCCGGCGCTTGGCACGTTCAATTGATTAACCGACCATGATATGCACAGCAGGCTGTTTCGCGTAGATGGGCGGCGGGGGTTGGACGGGGCTTGCGTTGCGTTCATCCGGGCCGGCGCGCGAACAACCAGCACGCGGCTTGGCGGGGCGGGTTCAGGGTTCGGACGCGTCGGGCGGGACGATGCGTGCCAGCAACTCGGCCACGGGGCCGATTTGACGGGTTGCCACCTGCCAGAGAATGTCCTCGTCCACCATCATGTAGTCGTGAACGATCTTGTGGCGCATGCCGATGATCGCCTTCCAGGGTAGCTGGGGGTGACGGGCCTGCGTGTCAGGCGATACGCGCCGAGCCGCCTCGCCAAGCGTTTGCACGAGATGTGCTAGCGCCAGGCGCAAGTCCTCGTCGGCGTCGTACGCGGCGCGGTCGACGTTGGCCACCTTGGCCCGCAGCCGTCGGGCCACATCGAGCATGTGGCCCAGGTAGACGAGATCATCCTTCTCCATGCGGCGCCTCGAATTGCACTTCCGCACTCGCCAGGATGCGTTTGCGCAGGCGGGGGAGCAGGCATTTCGGATTAACCATGTCGACTTGGCGACCACCCACCAGGCGCGAGAATTCGTCCTCGATCGCGATGATGTCCCACCCGGGCACGTGCTGCGGATCAAACTCGACCAGCACATCCAGGTCGCTGTCGGGACCGAAGTCAGCGCGCAGCACCGAACCAAACAGCGCCAAGCGCCGAATGTGGTGTCGTCGGCAAAAGGCCGCTAACTCGTCGCGCGGCAGTTGGAAGTTTCGTGCGACCATCGTCCCGACCATCATACGTCCACAGGCCAGGATTGGGCAGGCTCACGGGCGATCGTGGCGTCGGAGGATTCGATCGCTCCGCCGCGGCCGCGTTGACCCTGCGGCGCGGGGCGTCCAGAATGCCGGCGGAAAGTGCCTGATCGAGAGGAAGCCCCCCATGTCCGACCCCACGCCGCTGTGGCAACCGTCGCCGGAGCGGATTCGCCAGTCGCAGATGTACGACTTCATGAACCGGGTCGCCCGGCAGCACGGCTTCGCCGCCGAGTGGGAGGCCCTGCGGCAGTGGTCGCTCGAACACCCGGAGCAGTTCTGGCCGGCCCTGCTCGATTACGCCCAGGTTCAACCGTCGGCCCCCGCCCGCACCGTGCTGAGCGGCCGCGGAATGCTCGGAACCAAATGGTTCGACGGCCTGAAGCTGAACTACGCCCGGCATCTGCTCCGTTTCGATGACGACGACGACGCCATCATCCACGAGAACGAGCCCGGCGTCCGCGGACGAATCTCGCATCGGCAGCTTCGCGCGGACGTCGCCCGCTGTGCGGCGGCCCTCCGCCGAGTCGGCGTGCAACGCGGCGACCGTGTGGCGGGCTTCCTGCCCAACATCCCCGAGACCATCATCGCCATGCTCGCCGCCGCCAGCCTGGGGGCCATCTGGTCGTCCTGCTCGCCGGACTTCGGCGTCCGCGGCGTGCTGGACCGCTTCGGGCAGATCGAGCCGACGGTGCTCGTGGTGACGGACGGCTACCAGTACGGCGGCAAACGGTTCGAGACGCTCAGCCGCGTCCGCGAGATGCTGCCGCAGCTTCCGACGGTGCGGCAGGTCGTGGTGGTCCCGTTCATCGACGAGCGGCCGGACCTCGCCGGCGTAGGCAAGGCGGTCGTGTGGCGGGATTTCCTCGGCCCGGCGGACCAGCCCGCTCCGGCGCTGACATTCGAGGAGGTCGCCTTCGACCACCCGCTGTTCATCATGTACTCGTCGGGGACGACCGGCGTGCCGAAGTGCATCGTCCACGGCCACGGCGGCACGCTGCTCCAGCACATGAAGGAGCTGATGCTGCATACCGATCTGCGGGCGGGCGAACGCATCTTCTATTTCACGACCTGCGGCTGGATGATGTGGAACTGGCTGGTCAGCGGTCTGGGCATCGGGGCCGCCCTCGTCCTGTACGAGGGCAACCCCGGTTACCCGTCGATGGACCGCCTGTGGAAGCTGGCGGAGGAGACTCGGCTGCACGTCTTCGGTACGAGCGCGAAGTACCTCGCGGCGTGCGAAAAGGCGGACCTGCACCCCGGCCGCGACCACGACCTGGCGGCCCTGCGCTGCGTCTGCTCGACCGGCTCGCCGCTCAGCGTCGAGCTGTTTCAATGGACCTACGACCGCGTGAAACGCGACCTCCAGCTCGCGTCGATCTGCGGCGGGACGGACATCATCTCGTGCTTCATCCTGGGCAACCCGATGCTGCCCGTCTACGCGGGCGAAATCCAGTGTCGCGGGCTGGGGATGGATGTTCACGCCTGGGCCGCCGTGGATCAGCCGGTCATCGGGCAGAAGGCCGAGCTGGTTTGCGCGCGGCCGTTCCCGTCGCAGCCGGTGGGGTTCTGGAAAGACCCGGGCGGCGCGAAGTACCGTGGCGCATACTTCGACTTCTACCCCAGCCACGAAGTCTGGCGGCATGGCGATTACATCGAGGTCACCGAACGCGGCGGCGTCATCGTGTATGGCCGCTCCGACGCGACCCTCAATCCCGGCGGCGTGCGGATCGGCACGGCCGAGATTTATCGCGTCGTCGAAGGTCTGCCCGAAATCGCCGACAGTATTGTCGTCGGCAAGGACACTACAGACGAGGATGTCGAGGTGTGCCTCTTCGTCGTGCTGCGCCCCGGCTGCACGCTCAGCGTTGAGTTGGCGAAGAAGATTCGGACAGCCATCGCCGCGGAGGCCACGCGGCGGCACGTACCGAAGCACATTCGCGCGGTGCGGGCGATTCCGTACACGATCAACGGCAAGAAAGTCGAGCTGGCGGTCCGGCAAATGATCCACGGGCAAGAAGTGCCGAACAAGGACGCCCTGGCCAACCCCGATGCGCTTGAGGAATACCGGGGGATCGTGTGAGCGGCGGTCGGCGTTCAGAACGCGCAGCGCCAGCAAGCGCAATCGGAGCCGCGAGCGCAAGCGAGCGATCCGCGCAGCGCGTGCAAAGGTGGGTTGGTTGCCGGGAGATCGCTCGCTCGCGCTCGCGGCTCGGAACGGACTGCCAGTCGCGTCTACGAGACCCCCGCCCCCGGCGCGATGGGGCGCTCCGGCGTGAGCAGGATCACCTGCGTGTGGTCCGCACTCGACGCCGCCAGGAGCATGCCGTTGCTTTCCAGGCCGCGCATCATGCGCGGGGCCAGGTTGGCCACCACGACGATCTGGCGGCCGACCAGGGCGGCCGGGTCGTAGTGCGCCCGGATGCCGGCGACGATCTGCCGCTGCTCCGTCCCGAGGTCCACCTGAAGCACCAGCAGCTTGTCGGCGTTGGGGTGCGGCTCGGCTTTCACGATGGTCGCGATGCGGAGGTCGAGCTTGGCGAAATCGTCGTACGCAATGACGGCGGGCTTGTCAGACATGCACGGTGCTCCTTGATCCGACGCCGGACGGTTGCGCACTGTAACAGAACCCACCACGCAAGTGGTGGGCCGCGGAGGCACACGGGTGTGTGACAGAATCGGCACAACCCGCTTGAGCCCCGGACGGGGCGGGAGAATAGAGCCCACGGCGCGAGCCGTGGGACCATGACGTGGGAACGCCTGAGCCCCAGCGGGGCGATAGAAGCGTCCATTCGGCTGTGGGGCGTGGGGATCTTGCGCCCCATCCGGGGCTCTGGTGCTTGCGCGGGCCGGTCGTCCCACGGCTCGCGCCGTGGGCTGTACTCTTGCGCCCTTCCAGGGCTTAAGAGCCCCGCCTGAAGTGTCATGGTTCGCCCGCCCCCCGGACTTGCGTCCGGGGTTCGGATGTTGCACCTACCGGCCGGAAAACCGGTCGTGCATGAAGTCGAAGTACTCCTGCTGGATGGCGTCCAGATCCTCGCTGATGAAGCTGCGGAAGAGGGCCTCGCCGAAGTTGTACGCCCCACGGTCGGACCAGATGTGCGCCGCCCGGGCGTGCTGCTCGGCCCCGTCTTGGGTCACGGTGGTCAGCAGCCGCTGAAAGCTCTCGCGATACTTGCCGCCGGCGCCTTCCTCCAGAAACAGCACCAGCGCCCAGACCTGGGCGTAGTACGTTGCGACGGACCGGTCGCTACTCTCGATCATCCGGCCGGCGTCGGTCTCCAGCAGTTTCCGCAGCGCGTGCAGGCGATTCAGGGCCAGGGCCTCCGTCAACGCGTTTCGCCGGGACGGGTTGAACCACGGGTCGAACTTGTCCAACTTGTCGGTGCCCCAGCGCTGGCCTTCGCAGCACACGGCCAGGCCCTCGTTCAGCCACGGCGGCACGCGCGTGTTCACGTGGTGGAACAGGTACTGGTGAAACCCCTCGTGCGAAAACAGCGGGAACGTCACGTCGTGTGAAACATACTCGATCACCGACACGCCGCGCTCGGAGTAGCCGCCGTTGCGGACCCGCAGGAACTTCGCGGCCCGCGAGCCGGTGAAGCGCTTGGTGAACGCCTCCCACTGCGGGCGGGTCGCGAAGAGGTAGACCTGCATCCGGCCCTCGGCCTCGCGCGCGGGGGGCAGCAGTTGGTGATAGTGCGTATGGGCCGCCTCGGCGAAATCGGGCAGGGCCTCCAGCAGCACGCGATGATCGAGCGTCGTGTAGATTTCGTAGTGGTCGGTGACGATCTTGTGGCCGGGACTCTTGCCGAACGTCCAGGGCTGGATGTCGAACTGGACGGGCGGGCGGGCGGGCTGCGTGGCGCAGCCGGTCAGCAGCAGCACGAAGAACGCCGCGCCGAACAGCGCGCGCGCACCGCGTGGCCTGGTTGCCTCGTTGCCTCGTTGCCCTGTTGCCTGTTGCGGCCTCGTTGCCTTCGCGCCCCGCATCACACTAACTCCACCCGCCCGCCGCCGCGCTTGACCCGACCAATGACGACCGGCTGGGCCCCCGCCCGGTGCAGCCGCCGTTCCACGATCCGCGCCGCGCGCGGCCGGACGGCCAGCACGAAGCCGAGGCCCATGTTGAACACGCGATACATCTCTTCTTCCGCCACGCCGTGGTGCTCGAGCAGGCCGAAGATCGGCGGCACCGGCCAGGCCCCGCGCCGAATCACCGCGTCGCAGTCCGGCGGCAGCATCCGCGGGACGTTGCCGGGCAGGCCGCTGCCGGTGATGTGGGCCAGGCCCGTAATCAATGGCCGTTGCGTATAACAGTGTAGCGCGTCGAGCACCGGTCGCACGTAAATCCGCGTCGGCCGCAGCAGGGCGTCCACCAGCGGCTCGCCCAGGGCACGCACGGGCTGCTGGAGCGGCAGCTTGGCGTCGTGCAGCAGCAGCTTCCGCGCGAGCGCGTATCCGTTTGAGTGCAGCCCGCTCGACAGCAGCCCGATCAGATGGTCGCCCGGCCGGACGTTCCGCGGCGACATCATCCGCCCGCGTTCCGCGACGCCGACCGCGAAGCCGGCGAGGTCGAAATGCCGCTTGCGGTACAGGTCGGGCAGCTCCGCCGTTTCGCCGCCGAGCAACGCACAGCCGGCCTGCTCGCAGCCCGCGACGATGCCTTCAATGATCTGGGCGACGAGCGGCGGTTCGAGCTTGTGAACCGCGACATAGTCGAGGAAGAACAGCGGCTCGGCCCCGCAGCACAGCAGGTCGTTGACGTTCATCGCGACCAGGTCGATGCCCACGGTGTTGTAGCGCCGGGCCTGGATCGCCACGAGCAGCTTGCTGCCGACGCCGTCGGTGCAACCGACCAGGATTGGCCGGCGGTAGTTGTGGGCGAGCAGCTTCTCGTCGTAGTCGAGCCGGAACATCCCCGCGAAGGCCCCGTGGCTGGGGAGCACGCGCGGGCCGTACGTCCGCCGCACGAGCGGGCCAATCAGATCGACCGCCCGGTCGGCGGCGTCAATATCGACGCCCGCGGCGGCGTAGGTGACGCGGGCGGCACGTGCTTTGGTATCGCGATCGCTCACGCGCGCCCTCTTGGCGTGCCTGTCAGAACCCCGCACGCCAGTGCGGGGCGCGGCTGGCCGACGGCCCCGGACTTGCGTCCGGGGTTCGGAAAGCGGCTTGTACTCGAAAACTGCGGGACGTGCTACGCAAGCGTTCACGTGTCGGACGCGAAGTCACGTTGCGCGGCGGGGATGTTCCAGATGTACGTCGGCAGCGCCCCGGCCAGCGCCACAAAGCTGAGCACACCCACCGCGACTGCGGCCCGCGTGACTTGCTCAAACCCCAGCAGCGCGGCGACGCCGGACAGACCCACCCACGCGATCAGCAGCCACCCCGCCGTCGCGGCGGCGGCGCCGCGGATTGACCGCCCGCGCGGCACGGGCAGCACTTGGGCGAATGCGCCCTGTGCTCCGATCATGAGCACCTGGCTCTGAAGCGCGGCGGACAGCGCGACGCCGGCTACGACGAGCCACGTCTGCCACGGCTCCAGCGGCGGCAGGGTGGCCCGCAGCGCGTCGTTCAGTGCGACGACCAGCAACGCTCCGAACAGCAGCGGCGAGTAGTAGGTCCAGGCACTCACGGCGGATATGATGCGAGCGGCCAGGCCGGGCGTCCACAGCGCGGGAGCGGCCGACCCAGTGCCGGCCGGTCGCGGTGGGTGTCGGCTGAATCAGAGCAGCGACGCGTTAGCGAACGAGCGAGACGCCGCGAAGCCGAGCTTCGCGGTCCCCGGCCGCGGCGCCCGGCGGAACGAAGTTCGCCAGGCCAGCGTAGAGGCGCGTGACCTGCACCCAGTTGTGGAAAAGCGCCGCGCAGCGAAGAACGCCTGGTAGAGTATGCAGCCCTCGAACGAGGAGGCGGCCGGGACGAAGCCGACGGACAACACGCGCCACAGAGACCGCTCCACACACCAACGACGCGGCCGACGGCACGCCATTGAGCTTGGACCGCAGCCTGCGAAGTCCGAGGCCGAGTTCGTCGCTTCGGCCGCTACTGCGACAACAGTGCCACGAAGCAGTTGATGTCGTCGAAATCGACGGTCCCATCGTCATTGCAGTCGCCGTTGAGCCAGTCGCAGTCCGGGTAGACGGCGTGGTAGGCCTCATAGCCCGTGAGGGCCAGGACGAAGGGGTTGATGTCGTCAAAATCGACGTCGCCATCGCAGTCGAGGTCGCCCGTCAGGCCGCCGGGCAGCACCTCACCCACCAGCGTCACCACGCGGAGCGGCTCATCCGGAGCGTTGGACGCGATCGTCGTCGTCCCGCTCAGCGGCCCCGGCGTCGACGTGTCCATCGTGATGACGTGCAGATTGCCGCTCCCGTCGGCGGGGTCGGTGAACGTCCCTGGCGGCGCGGCGAAGCCGGTGCTGGCCGCGAGCGTGTAGTTCAGGTCGCCGATGCCGGCCGCGGTCCAGAGCGCGACGTTGCCGTCGTTCCAGACGTTCAGCGTTTGTTCAGCCACGGCGTTCTGCGGCACCTGGCCGAAGTTGAGCAGCGTGTCGGAGCCGATCTCCGGGGGGACGCGCAGGTCGAGGTAGACGGGGATGTGCCCGCCGGTCATGGCGAGGTTCTTGATGGCCTGGGCGATGGCCGCGCCGACCATCGTGTTGCCGGTGGTCTTCAGGGCCTGTTCAAAGCTCGTGCCGTCATTGCCGTAGGTGCGGTAGGAATGGTTCGGGTCGTTCCAGGTGGCCGTGCTGAAGGGGACGGACGGGTTGCCGATGTACTCGAGGGCATCGCCATCGAAGAGATTGTCGCTGATGAGCAGTTGGTCGAAGCGGTCGTCCATCGGCCCGACCGGGTCTTGCGAGTGGATGAACTTGAACCAGCTTTCACTGTTCCACCCGCCCGGCGACGCGATCGGGTCGAAGAACCGCCCGTTGTTGTTGGCCTGGTTGTTCGTCAACTCCTGGTAGGCCAACTCGCTGGCGTCATAGATGTTCAAGTCCGCGCCCAGCAGGAAGTTCCATTCGGTATTGAGCGTCTCGGCGTTGTCGCGAATCCGCTGGGCCTCGGTCAGCCGCCGTTCCTCATCCTGCCCGCCCGACTCGGCGGCCTTGAAGTGGCTGTTGTACAGGCACAACACGGCCTTGTTGGCGGTGTAATTGGCGAGCCGCGTGTTGTAGCGAATGCCGTGCCGCGGCGGATTGGGATACGCCCCGCCCTGCGAAGCGATGATGTAACCGAGGTAAGAAATCTTGGAGGATCGGTAAAACAGGGCGGCGTCCGCGCCATTGATGAACGGGGCGGCCAGCCAATCTCCGGGGCTGCCGCTCGCGCTGTTGAGCGCGCTCTTAAAGTCGTTGATGGCGGTCTGGCTCATGAACTCCTGGCCGAGGATGACGTCCGGCGACATCGACCGGCCCTCGAACACGCCATAGACCGCGGTCTGAATGTCCGCCGTACGTCCGCCGTAGTAGTTGGTGATGTTCCACGTGACGACGCGGAGCTGGGCCCAGCCTGGGGCCGACAGCGCCAGTGCCAGGAGCACGACGGCGCATCCGCCCCTTGTCCCGGCCGGGGCAGGGCGGGGCGCGGGATGTCGTACGTGGCACGCCACAAGAGCCACCCGTCGGAAAACCGGGGTCAACGTCATCGCACGCTCTCCGAGATCAGGGAAACGCGGGTTCTTTGCCTCTCTCACGCAGCGCGTATTGTAGCAAGTCCGCCGCGCGGCGCCGCGCGGCTTTCACGGGGACGGGCGCCGGCGGGGGCGGGTCTGCGTCCACGCCGAGCAAGAGGTTCGCCCGGCGTGTGCGCGACGGTCGCGTGAGCCTGCTGGCCGGAAGCATTTACTGTTTCTTCCGGTTCGACGGCTGGTTCCCCCGAACGTGCCAGCGGCACCGCCAACCTGCGTTTCGACATGTACGCCGATACAAGCGCTCCTGAGCGGCGGCGGACAGGGCCCAGCGCGGCCCGGCCCGCCGCATTCCGGCCTGCCGTCGCATCCGCTATCCTGATGACCCGGCCCCGGCGCAGGCGTGGCCGCGTGGTCCCGACGTATGGACCGGCGGCCGGCGGCGTGCGGGAGGGCCGCATCAGGGAAGCACCATGTTGCAAACGCCGCTCCAGGAGTTCCACCGCGAGCAAAAAGCCCGCTTGGTCGAGTTCGCCGGGTGGGAAATGCCGGTCGTTTATTCGAGCATCGTCGAGGAGCACCACGCCTGCCGCCGGCACGCGGCCCTGTTCGACGTGTCGCACATGGGCCGGGTCGAGTTCCGCGGACCCGACGCCGGCAAGCTGCTCGAACGCCTCAACACGCGCAATATCGCCGCCGCCGCGCCGGGCCAGTGCCGCTACAGCCACATGTGTAAGGACGACGGCGGCATCCTCGACGACGTGATCGTATCGCGTCTGGAGGACCACTACCTCGTCGTGTGCAATGCGTCGAACCGCGCGAAGCTGCTGGCGTGGTGGGAGCAGCAACGCCGCGGATACAACGTCGAAATCGCGGACCGCACGCTTGAAACGGCGATGGTCGCGCTCCAGGGCCCCGAGGCCCTCGGCACGCTCCAGCAGCTCTTGCCGATCCCGCTCGACGATCTCAAACGCTACCGCTTCAAGACCGGCAACGTCATGGGCCTCAGCTACTACGTCGCCCGCAGCGGCTACACCGGCGAGGATGGCGTCGAGATCATCCTCCCCGCGCACGTCGCCCTCATGGCCGTGCGGATGCTCGCCAGCCGGGCGCAGGACATCGGTCGGCCGATCAAGCCCGCCGGGCTGGGCGCCCGCGACACGCTGCGGCTCGAAGCCGGGATGCCGCTCTACGGCCACGAGCTGACCGAGGCGTGGGACTCGCTCACGGCCGACCTGGCGTGGGCGGTCGATCTGAACAAGGACTTCATCGGCGTCGAGGTGCTGCGGCGGCTGAAGGCGGATGGACTGCGCCGGAAGATCGTCGGCCTGGAGCTCTCGGGCAAGCGCATTGCCCGCCCGGAGTCGCCCGTGCTGCACAATGGTGAGGCGGTCGGCGCGGTCACCAGCGGCACGCTCAGCCCGACGCTCGACAAGAACATCGCGCTGGCGCTGCTGAAGGCGGAGGTCGCCCCACCCGGCACCAAGCTCGAAGTGGACATCCGCGGCACGCGGACGCCGGCGGCGGTCGTTCCGCTGCCGTTTTACAAGCGGGCGTGAGTGCTGGCACTCCGCGGGGCTCTCACTGCGGGCTACGCGCCCCACACGCCAGGGATGCGCGTCCCGCAGCCGGGGCAGGCGCCGTGAACCAAGTCGTTGCGGCGGACCGTGAACCCGCGGCGTTCCACGACCGTCCGGCTGCACTGCGGGCAGCGTGTGTTCTCGCAATCGCCCAGCAGACCGGGCAGATTCCCGGCGTACACGAACCGCAACCCCTCCCGCCGTCCCGATTCGCACGCCCGCAACAGCGTCTCCGCCGGCGTGCGCGGCGGATCATCGAGCTTGTAATCCGGGTGAAACGCCGACACGTGCCAGGGGATGTCCGGCGAGACGCCCACCAGAAAGCGGGCGATGTCGGTCAGCTCCTCGTTCGAGTCGTTCAGGCCCGGCACGACGAGCGTGACCACCTCGACCCAGAAGTCCATCTGCTTCAGCCGGCGAATCGTATCAAGCACGTTTTCGAGGGCGCAACCAAGCTGCCGATACGTCCGGTCGCGAAACGACTTCAGATCGACCTTGAACAGGTCCACGTACGGTCGCAGAAACTCCAGCGCCTCGCCCGTCGCGTTGCCGTTCGAGACGAATGAGCCGACCAACCCGTGCGGTTTGCCGAGCTTGAAGACCTCGACGGCCCATTCCGCGGTGATTAGCGGCTCGTTGTACGTGCTCGTGAGAACGGGGCAGCCGTGCTCCAGGGCGAGCGCAACGATCCGCTCGGGCGAAACGAAGTGCGGCTCGGCAATCGCCTGGTCGTCCCGCAGCGCCTGGCTCGTGACCCAGTTCTGGCAGTATGCGCAGTGCAGGTCGCAGCCGAGCATCCCGAACGAGAGCGCTTCCCGGCCGGGAAAGGCGTGAAAGAACGGCTTCTTTTCGATTGGATCGGCCGCCAGGCCAGCCACGTAGCCGCGCGGCACGTGCAGCACGCCGCCGCGGTTGAACCGCACGCGGCAAACTCCGTCGCGGTCGGGCAACACGCGGCAGCGGTGCCCGCACGCCAGGCAGCGCACCGCCCCGCCGTCCTCCGTCCGCGTCAGCTCGGCGGCGGCCGGGCCGGTGTTTTCCGCCAGCAGTTGCTTGAGCGAAATCAGACGTGGCGACAGGGCAGCCATCGCGGCACCAGCTCACCTGCCGCCGGTGCGAAGGACCGGCGGCCGCCCCACACTATGGTACTCCAGATCGTAGCGCGCCAACGTCTCCGGCGTGTAGATGTTCCGGCCGTCGAAGATCAGCGGCTGCCGCAGCGCGGCGCGCATGCGCTCGAAATCCGGGCTGCGATACTCCATCCATTCGGTGTGGATCAGCAGCGCGTCGGCCCCGGCGAGCGCGGCGTAGGGATCGTCGCAATACTCCACGCGCGACCCGAACACCCCGCGCGCCGCAGCGAGCGCCTGCGGATCATGCACGGCCACCTGCGCCCCGGCGGCAAGCAGTGCCGCGATGATCGTCAGGGCGGGCGCCTCGCGCAGGTCGTCGGTGTCGGGCTTGAACGCCAGCCCCCACGCGGCCAGCTTCTTCCCGCGCAGCTCGCGGCCCAAGCGCGCGAAGATCGTGCGGACCATGTTCTCACGCTGCGCGAGGTTTCGGCGATGCACCGCGTCGAGCAGGCCGCAATCCGCGCCCGCGCCCCGCCCAAAGCTCGCGAGGGCCTGCACGTCCTTCGGAAAACAACTCCCGCCGTAGCCCAGCCCGGGGTACAGAAAATGGTGGCCGATGCGCTGGTCGGCCCCGATGCCGCGCCGGACCTCGTTGATGTCCACGCCCAGTCGCTGGCAGATTTCGGCGATCTCGTTCACAAAGCTGATGCGCGTGGCGAGGTAGGCGTTGGCGGCGTACTTAGTCAGCTCGGCCGCCGCCCGGCTCATCCGCAGGATCGGGCGGTTGTTGCGGACGAAGGGCTCGTGCAGCTCCGCAATCTCGTCGCCCGCTGCGGGATCGTCGGCCCCGACGACGACGCGGTCCGGTCGCAGAAAGTCCGCCAGCGCCGTGCCTTCTTTCAGAAACTCCGGGTTGCTGACGAACGGGCAGCGGTGGGGCGTGTGAGCGGCCAGCAGCGCTTCCAGGCGGGTTCCGGTGCCAACCGGAACGGTGCTCTTGACGACAATGACGGCCGGCCCGGTCAGCGCCGCCGCCAGGTCGCGCGTCGCACTTTCCAGGGCGGTCAAATCCGCGGACCCATCCGCGCGCGGCGGCGTGCCGACGGCGAGAAACGCCACGCGCACCCCCGCGGCGGCCTCCGCGATGTGCTCCGTGAATCGCAACCGGCCCGCGGCGACGTTTTTCTGAACCAGCTCTTCCAACCCCGGCTCGAAGAACGGGCACCGTCCGGCCCGCAGCGCTTCGACCTTCGCGTGGTCGCTATCGACGGCGACGACGTGGTTGCCGCTATCCGCCAGACACGCCGCCGTCACCAGGCCGACGTACCCGCTGCCTACCACGCAGATCCGCATGACTCACCTTTCCGCCGGGCGGCCGTATAATTCTACCTCGCTGGCTCCGCTTGCGGGCCAGAAACCACAGAGACGCAGAGAGCGCCGAGGACGCTGAGGAGACTCAGGACGAGAAAACGACTGAATGACCCGCGCTTGCGCCGTCCAGAATCGGGCCGCCGGGCCGAGTTCGCCGGGCGCTGCGTGCCAACGCTCTTCTCTGCGACCGCGGCGCTCTCTGCGTCTCTGCGGTTTCCAGCATTGTCGTAACGATCACGCAGCGCGGCCGCCGCCGCGCGCGGAGTGCCGCCCATGCGTATCTTGATCGCCGGCTGCGCGGGGTTCATCGGTTACCACCTGACACGCCGCCTGTTGGACGAGGGCCACGACGTCGTCGGCGTAGACAACCTGTGTACCGGCAGCCCGCAGAACGTCGCCGGCCTCGAGCCGCTCCCACGCTTTCGTTTCCTGCGCCACGATATCACAAATCCGCCGCCGGTCGAAGGGCCGTTCGAGCGCATCTATGACCTGGCCTGCCCCGCGTCACCGGTGGACTTCGGTCCGCGGCGACTTGAAATCCTCGCCGTCTGCTCGCGCGGGCTGTGGAATCTGCTCGACCTGGCCCGACGCTGCGGAGCGCGCCTGTTGCACGCCAGCACGAGCGAGGTCTACGGCGATCCGCAGGAACACCCGCAGCGTGAGACGTACTGGGGGCACGTCAACCCGCTCGGTCCGCGGGCCTGCTACGACGAGGGCAAGCGCTTCGGCGAGGCCCTGCTCACCGCGTACCATGCCCAACACGGCGTCGAGATTCGCATCCCGCGCATCTTCAACACCTACGGCCCCAACATGCGCCGCGACGACGGCCGGATGCTGCCCACCTTCATCGACCAGGCCCTCGCCGACCGGCCGCTCACCGTCCACGGCGACGGGAGCCAGACGCGGAGCTTCTGTTACGTCAGCGACCTGGTCGGGGGCCTCGTGCGGCTGATGGAAAGCGACGTGCGCGAGCCTGTGAACCTGGGCAATCCGGCGGAAATCACGATTCTCGCCGCGGCGGAGGAGGTCATTCGTTTGACCGGCAGCCACAGCACCATCGCGTTCGTTGAGCGGCCCAAGGACGACCCGTGCCTGCGCTGTCCCGACATCACGCGGGCCCGGACGCTGCTCGGCTGGCAGCCGACCGTGCCACGAAGCGACGGCTTCCGGCGCACGATCGAGTGGCAGCGCACGGCATCCTAATGTAGTGACTCACAATAATCGCATCGTATGGGGAGCATGGGCCTCCGGCCCGTGTCCCGGTGCGCCGGGATTCGCACGGGCCGGAGGCCCATGCTTCCCACCCAGATACGCTGCCGTAATTCTGAGTCACTACACGAAGCAACTCAGAGCCGCGAAGCGTCAGCGAGCGCTGCACCCTGCCCAGACGCTGCGCCGCCCGAACAGAATCCGCAGCGACAGCCGCGGAAACCGCCGGCGCGCTCATCGTCCATCGGTAGGTCGGCCGGTTGCATCGCGCATGACCCAACGCCGC
The DNA here is from genome assembly GCA_964394415.1 of uncultured Planctomycetales bacterium. Classification (GTDB taxonomy): domain Bacteria; phylum Planctomycetota; class Phycisphaerae; order UBA1845; family Fen-1342; genus JAGVEP01. Next base: position 13,923 of record CAYMXT010000008.1, on the reverse strand, counting down.
GCGATCGCTCGGTAGGGACAGGCGAACAGCAGTACCGCGACCACGCCATTCACGGCGCCGCAGCCCGACCCGGTGGGCGGCGGGGCGGGCGTCGGGGGGGTTCGGTCGATCCAGCGGCAAGTGCCCTTGGAGTCATTTCCACACGCGCTGCGGGCCTCGCACTCCTCCGCCACGCATCGGGCGGCGCGGCCCGCGCAGATGCAGTCCTTCATTATCAGCAGCAGCGGCCCGCCCGAGCTGCCGGCGTCCGGCGTGACGATGGCCCGCGTCAGTCTGCCGTCGAAACTCACTTGCACGAGCAAGCGACGCTCGAAGGTATCGAGCCACCCAGTGACGCGCGGCTCCGCACCCGGCTCAAGTTCACTGGCAAACGCCACCCGTTCGCAGGAATCGACGCCGGTCGCCAACACGCCCGTCCAATCGTCCACGCGGGCGCCCACGGCCTGTCGTCTGCCATCCCACCACAGCGCCCGCGGCTGGCCGTCGGCCGAGAGGTCCAGCAGCAGGTCCGCAGTCAAGCGATCCAACTCGGCCATGAGTTCGAACGCCCGCTGTGGGCTTGGGTCGGGCGCGCCCGGGACGCACGTTGCCGCCGCGTAGCGTGCGAACACCGCTTCCAAGTCCTCACCGAGCAGCGGGGCCGCGAAAACCACCATCCAGGAACCCAGCAAGACCCAACGAAACGTGGACATGGCACACTCCCTCTGCGAAAAACGCCGGCATGCACGTCCCCGGCGACCGGCCGCGACGGAGGCACGCCAACAGGTTGTCTCTGGTGACAACACACCGTACTCCGAGCCGGCGGTACCGCGCCGGCGCTGTTTACCTCCAGGTGTTTTCCGGCAACTCGCCCAGCAACATGCGTTCATGGCGCATCCGATAGGCCAAACGGGGCTGGCCGCGCGGATCGACGGCGTAGTACCGCTCGCGCTGCACCAAGAACCCGCGTGAATCCACGTAGAAGACCTGTGCCTCGTACGGTTCGTCGGAGGCGTGCAGCTCGCGCAAGACGACGTCGCAAACCTCCCCGGCGCCCCAGGGCTGCGCGTCGACGTATTGGCCCGCCTCGAGGTGCGCGCGCATCACGCGGACCCCGAAGGTCTCCGCTCCGATCGAGGTGTTCAGGCACCCACCGAGCATGCACCAGTACGCCGCCACATCCGCCGCCCCGAGCAACTCGGAGTCCGCTGGTTCGGTGGGTTGAAAACGGCGGCTGAGCCGCTGCGCCGGTCGCCCGTGCCCCGGCGCGCGCCACTCCGTGTACTGCCCGTTGTGTAACGTGAAGATGAACGTCGGCTCGTCGAAGGAAAAGGCCGGCAGGTAGACCTCGCTTCGCAACTTGTCCCGCGCCATTCGAATCTCGGCCCGGGCACGCAAGGCGTTCGGATAGAATTCCTCGATCTCAACCGCGAGGGTCAAACCGGGGGCCGAGTCGTACGCGTGCGCGAACCGCGCCGCAATCTCCGCCACCTTGGCCGCGTGTTGCTCTGCCGTCCACCCGAGCGTCGCCCGACGCTGAAGCAGCGCTTGAAAGTAGACCCCGTCCGCGGGTGCCGCCGAATCCGGCGAGCGCGCCTCCGGCTGGCGGAGCGGCACGACCGCACCGATGGCGCCTAGCACGGTCAGCCCGGCCAGCCACAGAGCTTTGCTGAGCGAGAGCATGGCATCCCCAGCGGTCGATCCGACCGAAGCTGCACGTCAACCGCGCGTGGCGCGCTCATCCCTGACCCTCCCGTCCGGTGTGCCCACGGCCGGAACTCAAGCCGCCGGCCCCCGAGCCGGGCCTAGGTACTCCGCCGGGTCCGCCCATTGCGGCCCGACACCGCTTGCTGCTGGCAAAGAAGTATTGCGTCTGATAACACCGCGTCAAGTGCAGGAAGCCAAGTTTCCTGAGATTCTCCGGAATCCTATCGGCACTAGTAGTTTTCGTACCGGCAGCCCGCTGCGTCGGTCGCACGCGAGTTCGCCGCGACCTGCCCGGTCTCGAAGTTGTATATCCACCCGGCGTCCGGCGCCGCTTCGCGAAAACCCGCCGGCGCCGCGCCGCTGATGAGCTGAACCTCGCGGGCAGAAGCGGATAGCACGACCGGGCACGCAGGCAGGCCGTCGCGCAGATACGGACCGAAGCGGTGCTGCGCGTCGCGCGTGGCGGCCGCGTGCCCGAGTTCATCGGTGAACTGCGTGAGCTGAGTCACCAGCGCGGCGGCGGTTCCCGGCGGGTTGGCGCCGTCCCCCTGCTGGCTGGGAAAGGCGCCATGGTCCTGGTAATAGCGCTCGATCGCGACGCGCAGAATTTGCAGCCGCTCGCGCAAGAGCAGACCCTCATCCGGCCCGCGCGCCGCCCGGCCGAGTTGCGGCAACGTCAACGCCGCGACGATCCCAAGCACGAGTACAGCAATGACGACTTCTAGCAGACTGACGGCGCGACGAGGCATGGCGCATCTCCGGTGGCGGCCGGGGTGAAAGCCGCGGGGGTGTGTCCGAAGCGGGCGAGGAACTCCGCGGGGCGCGCGCCCAACTCACGCCGCACGATGTCCAGGAAGACGTGCGTCAGCTCCGGATCGGTCGTGCGACCGGCCCCGCGCTCCAGCAGCCGCGCGGCGTGCGGGAACGAGAACGCGCGGCGGTAGGGGCGCACGGTGGTCAGCGCGTCAAAGATGTCGACCACGTGGATGATGCGTGCCTCCAGGGGGATTTCCGCGCCGCCGCGGCCGTCGGGATACCCGGAGCCGTCGTGGTTTTCGTGGTGCCACAGCACCGCCTTCAGGACGGACACGAACTGCCCGACCGGTCGCAGCACGTCGTGGCCGATCTGGGGGTGCTTGCGCATCTGCACCCACTCGGATTCGTCGAAGCGCCCCGGCTTGTTCAACACCGTCTCCGGCACCCCGATCTTGCCGATGTCGTGCAGCAGTCCGGCCCACTCGAGGGCCTGGAGCTGGCTTTTCGTCAAACCCACGGTCTTGCCCAGCAGGAGCGCATACCCCCCCACACGCTCCGAGTGCGACGCGGTGTAGTTGTCCTTGGCGTCAATGGCGTTCACGAGCGAGCACACCGTTTCGAGGGCGGTGTGTTGCAGGTGGCGTACCATCTCCGCGTTGGTCAACACCTGGGCCCCGTACGCCAGCACTGACTCCGCCGCGAGCGCGTCGCGGGTTTCGAATGCCGGGGTCGGTGCCGCGCGCAAGGCGATGATGACGCCGGTTTCCCGGCCGGTGCGCCGCAGCGGGGCGAGCAAGACCCGGGCGTCGGCGGGTCGCAGGCGGGCGCCCAGCGCGACCGGTAGGATCTGCGCCCGCAGGCTGGTACGCACGTCTTCGACGGGCAGCGCCAGCGTGCCGCGCACTTCGTTGGGGCCGACCGGTGGCACCGCCGCGCCCTTGCCGTCGAGGACGACGTGCTGGCAGCACCCCCCGCGGTCCAGGAACACGGCGTCGGCCGCCAGTAGTGTGCCGACGCGGCGCAGCAGGTCCGTCTCGACCTCGTCAGGATCGCGCAGACACGACAAGTGGGCGGCGACCTCGTACACCAGGTTGAGTTGTTCGTGGCACTGGCGCACTTCCTGCGTCAGCCGGTCTTGCTCCTCCGCGAGGTGTGTCAAGTGTGTGAGAACCTGCCGGCCGACGTGAGACACGTCCGCGGGGGGTTCGAGGGCCGCGCAAACTGAGATGGTGCTGTCGCTCATGAGACGCGGGCCGCACAAAGGGGGTCGCGGGCTTCGCCAACTCCAATATCGAGTTCTTGGCGTGGCGCCTGCCGGAGAACCAGCCGTGGCGGGCCTTGGCCGGGGCACGCATTCGTTTTCGGGCCTGCCGGCCCGCAGGTGTCGGATAAACGCGCGCCGCGGCGACCGTTCCCACTTGACCGCGCAGCCGGTGGCCCCGTCCAATACGCGCGCCGTTACCGCGAGGCCGCTGGCTGATGATTTCCGTTTCAGTACGCCAGATCGTCAAGATGTTTGGGCGCGTGCGAGCGCTGGACGAGGTCAGCGTCGACATCGCGAGCGGGGAGCTGTTCTTTCTGCTCGGCCCGTCCGGCTGTGGCAAGACGACGTTGCTGCGCACGATCGCGGGGTTCTATGCCGCGGACGCGGGCGCGGTCTACTTCGGCGACGCCGACGTCACCCGGCTCGCGCCGCAGCGGCGTAACGCGGGCATGGTTTTTCAGAACTACGCCCTCTGGCCGCACATGACGGTCGAAGCGAATGTCGCGTTCGGGCTGAAGGTTCGCCGCGTCCCGCGCCGCGAAAGGCGGCAGCGCGTCGCCGCGGCCCTGGCGACGGTGCGGATGTCGGAATACGCCCGCCGCAAGCCGAACCAGCTTTCAGGCGGGCAGCAGCAGCGCGTGGCCCTGGCCCGCGCGCTGGTCATCCGCCCGCAATGCCTGCTGCTCGATGAGCCGCTCAGCAACCTGGACGCGAAGCTGCGGCTGGAGATGCGCGGCGAGATTCGCCGGCTGTGCAAGGAAGCCGGGTTGACCGGCATCTACGTGACGCACGATCAGAAAGAGGCCCTGTCGATCGCCGACCGGATGGCGGTGATGCTGGACGGCCGCATCGCCCAGGTGGGTACGCCGCGGGAGCTGTATCTGCGGCCGGGCAGCGCGACCATCGCGGGTTTTCTGGGCGAGTCGAATTTTCTGGCGGCGCGGATCGAGAAGGCCGACGGCGTGCGGCGTGTGCTGGTGACGGCGCTCGGACGGCTGGAAGCGCGCGCGCCTGACGAGGCGCCGACCGCGGGGGATTGCATGGTGTCGATCCGTCCCGAAGCGGTGGTCATGGCGGCTGATAACACGATCGTCAATCGGTTCGACGCCACGGTGCTGGAGAGCACGTACCTGGGCGACGCCCTTCAACTTGCGCTCGCCGTCGGTCCGGTGCGACTGTGTGCGGCGGTCCCCGCACGTGGCGGGCTGCGGGCGCCGCAGGTCAACCAGGCGGTAACCTGCGGCGTCGATCCGAGCGATGTCGTGCTGCTGCGGAACTGAACGACCGTGTGCAAGCTGGCGCTGACGAGTTTCGCGGCCAATCCGAGTGTCGGGCAGCGCGGCGGTGATGAACTGAATCCAGCGCAACAGGTTGGCGAGGTGCGCGACGAAAGTGGCGGATGAGCGGTTGCACGTATTGCATTTGGTCGCCGCGGATACGCCGGCGGAACACCTGGACCTCTTGCGCTGTGTCGGCGGGGTGGGCGCTTCCGGCGGCGGCGCGCGGGTTTTTCATTGCGGGCCAGGCACACGCCGCGCTGCGCTCGGTGTCTCTTGCGCGCGCGTGCATGCGGCCGGGCCGTGGTCGCCGCTGCGGGCCGCGGCGCTTCAGCGCGGGCTCCAGCGGGTTGGGTTCCAGGCCGACAGGCCGGTGGTCTTTCATGCGTGGTCGACGGTGGCCGCGTGCTGGGCGCTGCCGCTGACGGCCGGCCATCGGCCGCTGCTCGTGCAGGTGGATCCCGCCGCGAAGCTGGCGACCCTGGCGCGTTGGGCCGCGGCGCAGAATGCCCATTTCGTGTGTGCGTCCTCGGCGACACGGCAGCGCCTGTTGGACCGCGGAGTACCTGCCGCGCGTGTCGTCGTGGTGTGTCCCGCCTGCACGCCGCCACCGCCTGATCCCGCGGCGCGCGGGCGCGGCCGCGCGCGGCTGGCCCTGCGGCCGGACGACGAAGCGGTTCTGGCCCTGCCACCGGTCGCCCGCCCCGCGGGCGCCTTGTCCGTGGCGTGGGCGGCCTTTCTGCTCGAAAAGGCCCGGCCGCGCGTGCGGCTCGTGCTCCCGGCGGATGGGCGCGAGGCCGCACGCATACAACGACTGGCGGCGGCGTGCCGGCACGAGTGGATGGTGCGCTACGCACCGGCGGACCTGCCGCTCGCGACCCTGCTCGCGGCGGCCGACGTCGCGGTGTACCTGCCGCACCGGGATGCCCCGCCCCAGGCGCTGTGGTCCGCGCGCGCCACCCGCTGCCGGCTCGTGGCGACGGATGTGCCCGTCGTTCGCGAAGTGCTCGCGGGCAGGGCCGGAGTGTGGCTGTGTCGACCGGGCGACCCGGAAGACGCCGCCCGGCGGCTGACCGCGGCGTTGGAGAGCGAGGCCCCGCGCACAGTTGAGGGCCGGCACGCGCCGCGCGCCAACTCACCTGCGCGTCTGGTCGCGGAGTACGAGCAGGTTTACGCCCGCCTCGCGTCCCGACGGCCCGCCGCGGAGCCCGGCTCGTAGCGGGCGGCCCGCCGGGTCGGCCGGCGCCGGCGGACCGGGCTGCGGCCCGCGGCAGCTTCAGGCGCCGCGCTCACTTTCGACCAGGCCGTGGCAGCGACGACGTCGCACAGACCGATGATCTGGGCTCCACGCGCAGGCCGAGGGGCTGTGCTCCAGCGCAGCGACGCATCACTTTCGCACGAAGATCGTCTGTCCCACCGCGTGTGCCCAGGTCGGGTCGCACAGGTTGTGAATCACCGCCGCAACATCCTCAGCGGCGAGCGTCTGGTCGGGCGGGAAGTTCGGAAACGCGCTGCGCAGCATCCGCGTCTCCACGGCGCCCGGTGCGACGCAGAAGACGTGGATGCCGTGCGGGGCGCCTTCGGCCGCCACGGCCTGGGAAAACGAGTTTACCCACGCCTTGCTCGCGCCATAGACCGCGAAGCCGGGGAAGGGATCGACCGACGCGACCGATGAGATGTTGACGATCACGCCACTGCGCTGGCGTTTCATCACCGGCCACACGGCCTGGGTGAGGCGAAAGACGGCGGCGATGTTCAAGGCGGTGACCTGGTCAAACGTCGCGGGGTCAAGCTCGTCCAGCCGGGCCAGCGGCCCGCACGCGGCGTTGTTCACGAGCACGTCCACGCGGCCAAAACGCGCCACCGCGGTGTCGATGAGCTGCCGCGCCGCTGCGGGCCGGCCGAGGTCGAGCGCCACGGGTTCACCGGTGGCGCCCAGGGCGCGAATCTGCTCTACGGCGCGCGCCAGGTCGGGCGCGACGCGCGCGGCCGCCACGACGGCGTAGCCGGCGCGTGCGAAGCGCAGCGCCGTCGCCAGGCCGATGCCCCGGCTGGCTCCCGTGATCACACACACATGCTGATCCATGTCGCCATACTCCTTGGTGGACCGACGATTCTAGATTGACGTGCGCGAATGGGCGGCGCTCGTCCGAGCGGCGAGCGCAAGCTCGCGGACATAATTGCGACCGCTCGCGCGGTCGGCTCGGATCTGCGCTGCCGAATCGCGCACGCTGGTTTAGTGTAGTGCCGCACAGTAATCGCATCGTATGGGGAGCAGGGGCCTCTGGCCCGTGCGAATCCCGGCGCACCGGGACACGGGCCGGAGGCCCATGCTCCCCATTCAGATACGGTGCGGTAATTCTGAGCCACGGTACTGGCGTGTGGGCTGAGGCGCGCCACCGCTGGCCGCAGCGGATGGTCACACGCCACGGGCGGTCGGGGCCTGATTGACCTCTCCGGCGACTGGCTGTAAATTACAGGTCTATAACTTGGCCGACCAAGACAGCCCCCATCGTCTAGTGGCCTAGGATATCAGGTTCTCATCCTGGAGACCGGAGTTCGAATCTCCGTGGGGGCGTCGCACCAAGCCCCGCACACGCGGGGCTTGTTCTATTTCAGCCCGCGGCGCGGCCCACGCCGGTTTAGCACGTCCGCGTACACCGCCAGGAGGGCCCGCGTCGTCGCGGTGGGATCCAAGTGGGACTGTGCCCAGGTCAACGCCCGCCCGCCCAGTGCCTGCCCGGCGGCGGGGTCCGCATGAAATTCTCGGAGTGCGTCCGCATAGGTCCGCGCGTCGTCGCCGGGCACCAGCCGCAGCCGCTCTCCGGCACCCGCCAGCTCGCGGTGCGCGGGGATGTCGCTCGCGACGACCGGCAGACCTACGGCCATCGCTTCCAGCACCGCGTTCGGCAGCCCCTCCGTCCGCGACGGAAACAGGAACGCATCGGCGGCCGAGAGAATGGTCGGCACGTCGCGACGCCAGCCGAGGAGCTGCACGCGCGGGGCCGCCGCACTGCGCGACCGAATCCGCTCGACGCGTGCCCGGTCGGGGCCGTCGCCCACGAGCAGAAATCGCACCGGAAACGCCGCCAGCAGTTCCGCACACCCCACCACGATCTCCAGCCGTTTCACCGGGTCTAGCCGCCCCGTCCAGGCGACCACGAATTCGTCGGCCGCCAGGCCGAGCGCCGCCCGCGCGGCGGCGCGGTCCACCCGCTGCGGAAACGGGTCCAGCGAGGGCGGAATCACGTGGACCCGCGCACGTTCCACGCCGAACGCCGCCAGCACGTGTTCCGCCACCGCCTGGCTGTTCACAATGTGGGCTTGGTCAATGCCCGCGGTCGCCCGCTCGACCACCGCGTGCCAGCGCCGCTCGACCTCGATCGTGGCCGTCGAGCCAATCACGGGGATGCGCTGCATCACCCCCACGATCCGCGCCGCCACGTTCGCGTGCGTCAGCGTCGCGTGGATCAGCTCCGGCTTGATCCGCCGCACGTGGCGCGCGAGCCGCGTCAAAGCCAGCAGGTCGCGCGCATCCTCCGCGTCGCACGCAAACGTCGCGACCCCCGCCGCTGCCAACTCCGCCGACACCGGCCCGCGCGGGGCCAGGCACCCCGCGTGAACCTCCACGCCCGCCGCGTGCAGCCCGCGGGCCAGCCGCGCCAGCCGCAGCGGGCTGCCGCCGCGCTCGTGATCGGTGACCAGCAGAATCACACGCACGGGGGGTTTCCCGTCGCGGCCAGCGCGCGGCGAAGCTGACCGTCACACTCGTTCAGTCGCTGCCGGGCCGCGTCGCGATCGAGGCCGCGCCGCTGCATGACGATCGCGGTCTTGACGTGCCAGTTAGCGCGTTCGAGCAGCACGCGGGCCGCGTCGCGCGGCAGGCCGGTCGCGGCGGCGGTGATGCGCAGCGCCCGGTCGGTGAGCTTGGCACACCCGCGGGCGTTCACGTCCACCATCAGGTTGCCGTAGACCTTGCCCAGCCGCACCATCACGAGCGTGCTCACCGTGTTGAGCACCATCTTCGTCGCCAGCCCGGCCTTCAGCCGCGTCGAGCCGCTGATGACCTCCGGTCCCGTGATGACCCGGATCGAAACGTCCGCCTCGTCCGTCACCAGCTCGCGTTGCACGCACGCGAAAAACACCGTGTTCGCCCCGCGCGCCCGCGCCTGTGCCAACGCGCCATGCACAAACGGCGTCGTCCCCCCGGTCGTGATCCCGAACACCGTGTCGTGCGGCCCCACCGCCCGGCCGTCCATTTCCGCCGCGCCGGCCGCCGGGTCGTCCTCGCAGTGCTCCGCGCTGCGCTTCAGGGCCGCGTCGCCCCCGGCGATGACGCCCTGCACCAGCTCGGGTTCGACCAGAAACGTCGGCGGGCACTCGGCCGCGTCCAGCACGCCCAGTCGTCCGCTCGTGCCGGCCCCGACGTAAATCAGCCGTCCGCCGCGTTTCATCCCGGTCGCGATCAGTTCGACCGCGGCCAGAATCGCTTCTTTCGCGGCCCGGACTGCGTCGGCGATGCGGCGGTCCTCGTGGTTGAGAACGTCGAAGGCGTCGGCGGGCGCGAGCGCATCCAGCTCCGCCGCGGCGGGGTTGAGTTGCTCAGTCGGCAGGTGACCGCGATCGATCATGGTGCTTGCGTCGGCGGGGGCCGGCGCGGGTAGTGCCCAGGCGCGCCGGGGTTCACAATGGTCGCATCGTGCGGGGAGCATGGGCCTCCGGCCCGTGTCCCGGCGCGCCGGGATTCGCACGGGCCGGAGGCCCATGCTCCCCGCGAGGACGCGATACGTATTCTCGAGTCACCGCGGTAGAATACGTTCCGCGTGCGGGCCGGTCCAACCGGCGCGGCCGCGCGCCAAGGAGCGCTGCCATGAGCATCGATCTCGGCGGTACCTTTCGGGACTTCCTGGACGCGCTGTTCGGGTTTATCGGGAACCTGCTGACCGGCGTCTTCGGCTTCCTGGCCGAGCTGCTCAGCGGCTTGCAGGTCGCCGTGACGTAGCCGCCGGCGACAGCCGTCGCGCCTCCGAACCCCGCACGCCAGTTCGGGGCCAGTGGCTGGTGCGAGAATCCCTTCTCGCACCACGATCCGCGGGAATCCCTTCCCTTGTGCGAGGTGGATGGAGACCCGCCGGCGTGTCGTGCGAGATGGGAATCTCGCAGTAGCAGCCTCCCGCACCCCGATGGGGTGCAGACGCCAAGGGCACGCCGGGCCACGGGTGTCGTCCCGGCACGCCGGGACTCCACCCGTGGCTACGGTCCTTCATCCCTCCGGGATGCCCCCGGCCCGCGGAGCCGCGCCGCTACGGCGCCGGCCGCGACGCGGGATGCAGGATCGGCGGCAACGGACCCAACTTGAAATTCTCCGGCGGCGGGAGCTTCTCCGGGTCGCCCTCGGGCAGCGTTTGGTTCCGTTGGTAGGAGTCGGATGGATATGGCCTGTCCCCGTCCAATTCCCCGCCGGCCGTGATGTACCAACGCAAGCCAGGCTGGTACGGCTTGCCAGGGCCAATCGCCACGTCGAAGCAAACGGCCTCCGCGCCGCTTCCACGCGTCGCCTCCGAGAGGCCCGCTGGCCAGATCTCCAATCCGTCGTGAGGTGACACACAGTAGTACCAGGCGCACCGCAGCGGCCCCTCAGCCGCGGCGCGCGCCTCCTCTTCCTGCGGGATGTACTCACGCCGACGCACGCCATCGAGTTGCGGGGCAATCGCGAAGACAATCGTCGGATGGGGGCACGCCACGGGCGCGAGATAGCCGCGCTCTTCAAGAAACGCCTCTCCATTCACGCCCGCGAACACGAGCAGCCCAGCCCGCGGCAGCCAGACCATACCATCCGGTACGCCGATGTTGGCGTCGATCCAGGACTGGTACAGCACGTCGCCGGTCAGGCTGTGGACACGAATAGCCGTGTGCGTGGTACTGACCTGCTGATACAGCGCGACGATCTCTGGCACTTCCGACATGCCGGGCGGATGGCCGGGGAAGACGTCGGCGACGAGCAACTTCTGCGGCCAGAAGTGCTCCGGCTCGAAAGCGTCGTCTGTGCGTTGCGCCAGCTTCGGCGGAATGTCGTTCGGCTCGAGCCGTCCGATCCACAGTGGCTCGTCATAGTCGCGATCAACTTCGTAGACCAGCAGACCATGGGGGGTTGGGTTGCCGGGCGCGGACATTGAGCCGAACACGAGCAAACGGCCGCCGCTCGACTCGGACGGGCGCTTGACAAGTTTTGGGGGTCCGAATGCGCGGACCTCGCTCCGCCACTGCGCGAGTTGTCGACCGTTGATTGCCAGCAGTCTTATTTCCCTGCCATCCTCGTCATGTTCAACCTTGTGCAGGCGGAAGTTCAGGTACCAGGCGCCGAGTGCAACGGCAAGCAGGGCCACGCCAACCACGGGCGCGCACGCCCCCGCCGTCGCCCACACCGGATGCCGCAGCGCCCAGCGGATCGCGTGCGTGAAGACCGTCGGCGGCCGGGCGGCGATCGGCTCGCCGGTCAGGTGCCGCCGGATGTCCGCCGCCAGGTCCGCCGCCGACGCGTACCGCCGGGCGGGGTCCTTCTCCAGCGCTTTCAGCAGGATGGCGTCGAGGTTGCCACGGAGTTCACGGGCCAGAGGCCCATGCCCCCCAGATCGCTCCCTTGCGGTCGCGGCTCGGATCTCGTGGGCAGAGTGCCCACCACACCCAACGACGGTGCTCGGCCGCCGCGGCGGTTCGTCCTTGATGACCTGCACCGCCGTGTAAACCGTCGTGCCCGTAGTCTCGTACGGCGGCACGCCGGTCAGCAGCTCGTACAGCACGACGCCGAGCGAATAGATGTCCGAGCGGGTATCGATCGCGGCGGGGTCGCCGTCGCACTGCTCCGGGCTCATGTAGCGCAGCGTGCCGATGAGGTCGCCGATGTGGGTGTACTGGGTGGTGAGGACGATGTCGCCGTCGGTGGCCCGGGCGACGCCGAAATCGATCACCTTCGGCTCGCCGTCGCGGCCGACGAGGATGTTGCCCGGCTTCAGGTCGCGGTGAATGATGCCCTTCTGGTGGCCGTGGTGGAGCGCGTCGCAGACCTTCACGAACAGTGCGAGCCGGTCGTGGGTCGAAAGCTGCTGCTCGTCCGCGAACTGGTCCAGCGGCTGCGCGTCGGGGATCAGCTCCAGCGCGAAGTAGGGCAGGCCGCCGGGCGTGTCCGGCGCTACTTCGTCGCTTCGTCGCTCGGTCGCTCCGTCGCTGCGGCGCCACGCCGCTCCCTCACGGTCGCGGTTCGGATCGCTCCCTTGCGGTCGCGGCTCGGATGTCGCGCCCGCACGGCCGTCGTGCGGGTCGTGCATCCCCGCTTCGTACACCTGGGCGATGTTCGGATGCTGGAGCCGGCCGAGAATTTCCGGTTCGAGCCGAAAGCGTGCCAGGGCCGACGGGGCACTGAACCCCGGCCGCAGCACCTTCAACGCCACGCTCCGGGTCGGGTGTTCCTGCCGGGCCTCGTACACGCACCCCATCCCGCCGGTCGCGATCAGCCGCACCAGCGTGTACCGGCCGATCGTCTGGCCAACCAGCCCCGCCGCCCAGCCCTCGGGTTCGGCCGGGGGCCGGCGGATCGCCGCGAGCGGCGAGGACAGGATGCTGTCGTCCGCCGCGGAGTCGTATTTCAGCAGCGACTCGACCTCGGCTCGCAGAGCCGCATCGTCGCCGCACGCTTCGTCCAGCAGGGCCGCCCGGCTCCGCGCCGGGGCCGTGCAGACCCGCTCGAAGACCGCCTGCGTTCGTGCCCACAGTTCGTTCGTCATGGCGATAGGCCCTCGCCCAAATCGGTTTTCACCACAGAGGCACAGAGGACACAGAGAAGAGGAGAACGAGAGATCAAGAGATCAAGGGATCAAGAGATCAAGGGATCAAGAGATCAAGGGATCAAGGGATCAAGAAGACCGGTTGCCTCCGCAACGCGCTTTCGATTTCCTGATCTCTCGTTCTCTTGATCTCTTGATCTCTCGTTCTCTTCTTCTCTGTGCCTCTGTGTCTCTGTGGCGATCTCCTCATCAGGCCAGCTCGCGCTTCAGCCAGGCTTTCACAAACCGCCACTCCTGGTCCACCAGCCGTGGCGACACGCCGAGTGTCTCGGCCGTCTCGTCGATCGTCAGCCCGGCGAAGAAGCGGAGTTTCACGATCTCGGCCTTCCGGGCGTCGTGCTCGCGGAGCTTCTCGAGGGCCTCGTCCACGGCCAGCACGGTCGCGGGGTCGTGTTCAAAGACGTCGGGCGCTCCCCCGAGTGCGCCCGGCGGCTGTTTACCGCCGCGTTTCACGCGGCCTTTCTTACGTGCGTCATCCACGAGGAATTGGCGCATGGCATTTGCGGCGGCGGCAAAGAAGAGCGGCCGGCTGGCGGGCGGGACGGCCCCGTCGCGTCCGCAGAGGCGAACCCAGGCTTCCTGGACGAGGATGGTCGTTTGCAAATCCCCCCGGCGGCCCTCCCGGACCATCTTGCGATGTGCGATCCGGCGCAGCTCGGCATAGACGACCCGCCACAGCCGGCCGGCCGCCCCGGCGTCGCCGGCGCTGACGGCAGTCAGCAGGGACGTAATCTGGCTGTGCCCGCCGTGCGCGGTACCGGCTTCGGACGATCTTGGCGTGTGCCGGCTGTCCACAGCACGCATCCCAGCACGGACGTGGCGACGCCGGCCCGCGAGCCGGATCCGTCGAACGGCTATGGCGTCCAACCCGGCCCCGCCGGGGTCATCTGGATGGCATTGTATCAAATACCCCCCGTACGCCGAAAGCCCTTTCCGAGCCGCGACTGGGAGGGAGCGATTCAGAGCCGCGAGGCGTCAGCACGCGGCACCGCGCGGCGCGACCGGCCGGCGGTGCGCACGTCGACGCGCCGGGCGGATCGCTCCCGGGCGGGCCTGGCTGTGGCTGTCCGCCTCGGGCCTGGTGGGCTTCGTGATCGCG
>CAYMXT010000007.1:33501-43045 GCA_964394415.1 uncultured Planctomycetales bacterium | reverse complement strand
ACCGCTCGCGCGGTCGGCTCGGATCTGCGCTGCCGAATCGCGCACGGTGATTTGGTGCCAGGCCGGCTAGCCCCATCCCGGCGCGCCGGGACGTGCGGCGTTCTGATAAACGCTCCCAGGGACTGCTGAATGATGACCACCACGGTACGGCACGGACGCGGGGCTGCGATTCTCGCCAGCGGGTTCGGCACGGCCGTCGGCATGTGGACGGTCGGGTACGCTTGCCGGCTGTTCGGCGACGCCGTGCCGGCCCCGGTTGTCTTCGCGCTGCTGCTCGTCACGCTGCTGGCCGGGGGCTGGGTTGCCGGCCGCCGCGCGACCGCCGGTCTGCGAATTGCGCTGGGGGCCGGCCTGCTGACGGGTACGCTGAACCTGCTGCTGGTCGGCAGTCTGCGCGGGGGGAGCGCACCTAGCGCGATCCTGGCGGGTGCGCTGCTCTGGGTCGCGGGGACGCTGGGCGTGTGCGCCGCGGCGATGGTTGGTGGCGCGGCCATCGGTCGGGCGACGCGACGACCGCGCGACCAAGCTCGCGAAGTCGATTGGCAGGGCGCCTTCGCCGGCGTGGCGGCGGCGGCGACGTTTGTGCTGCTCGCCGTCGGCGGCCTCGTGACCGGGTTTGACGAGGGGCTGGCCGTCGTCGATTGGCCCAACACCGAAGGCTACAACATGTTCCTGTACCCGCTCGCCCGCATGACCGGCGGGGTGTACCTGGAGCATGCGCACCGCCTGTTCGGGTCGCTCGTCGGGCTGACGACGCTGGTGCTGGCGATCTACACGCAATTCACCGCACGCACGCGCGGCGCGAAGCTGCTGGTCTGGGGGACGCTGCTGATGGTTGTGATCCAGGGTGTGCTGGGCGGCCTGCGCGTCACCGGGCGCCTCACCCTCGCCACCGACCCCGCCGGTACCGAACCCAACATTGCCCTGGCCATCATCCACGGCGTTTTCGGGCAGCTCGTATTTGCCGCGCTGGTGGCGGTGGCCATCACACGCGCGCGCGGTTGGGCGGAAGCTGCGGAGCCCGTCGAAGCACCGACCGCCAGCACGGATCGCTTCTTCGGCGTCGCGCTGGTCGTCGGGCTGATTCTGCAACTGGTGCTCGGCGCGCTGGTACGGCATTTCACGTGGGCGCTGGACATCCTGCGTTACGGTCTGCCGGTCGATCCGCAGCGGCTGATCGCGATTGGCCAGCACATGCTGAGCATGCACATCACGTTCGCGGTCGTCGTCGTGCTCGTCGCGGTCGGAGTCGGCGTGCGGGCATGGGGCTTCTACCGCCATGTTCCGACGCTCCGGCGTTGGGGCGTGACACTGCTGTGGCTGGTCGGCATGCAGGTCGCGCTCGGGATCGCCGCGCTGACGGTGACGGGCAACGACGCACCGGACCGGCGGCCGACGGCGCTCGATGTCACGATCACTACCACGCACCAGGTTGTCGGGGCCGCGATGCTGGCGTGCGCGGTGGCGCTCGTGTTGTGGAATTACCGGCTGCTGCGAATGCCCCGTCCGTCGCCGGTCGCCGCTGAGGTGGTATGATTCGTGCATCGCCATGCCGGGGAGCGTGCGGCCGGGCACGCCTGGTGCTCGACCCCGCCCGGAGGCCGCGATGCCTACAACGATGACCGTCCAGCCCGCTGGAACGCGAACCGAGGCACCCACGTTAGAACCGTTGTTCGCCCCGCGGACCATCGCGCTCGTGGGGGCTTCGCGCACCGCCGGCTCGGTCGGCAACGCCATCATGGCGAATCTCGTCTACGGCGGGTTCACCGGCGTCATCTATCCCGTCAACCCGAAGGCCAGGAGCATCCTCGGCTGCCGTTGCGTGCCCGCCATCGCAAGCATCGAAGAGCCTGTTGATCTGGCTGTTATCGTTATCCCGGCGCCCGCGATTCGAGCGGTTGTTGAGGAGTGTGCGGAAAAAGGCACACGTCACTTCGTCATCATCTCGGCCGGGTTCAAAGAAGTTGGCGGCGAGGGCGTGAAGCGCGAGCAGGAACTCAAGGCCGTCGCCGAAAGACGCGGCCTGACGATTGTCGGCCCCAATTGCCTCGGCATCATCAATACGGCTCCGGCCGTGTCGATGAACGCGACGTTTGGGCGCGGGATGCCGAGCGCCGGCCCGTTCGGTCTCATTTCGCAAAGCGGCGCGCTATGCACGGCCCTGCTCGACTACGCGAAGGGCGTCGGCATCGGCTTCTCGCGGTTCGTCAGTTTCGGCAACAAGGTCGCCGTCACGGAGACGGAGCTGCTGCTCGCGCTCGCGGCGGACCCGCTGACGAAAGCCATCCTCATGTACGTCGAGGAACTTTCGCACGGGCAGGACTTCATCGAGACCTGCCAGCGAATCACGCACGGCAGCAATCCCAAGCCGATCATCGCCATCAAGACGGGGCGGACGCAGGAGGGGGCCGCCGCCGCCGCGTCGCACACCGGCTCACTGGCTGGCTCGGATGAGGTCTACGACGCGGTCTTCGAGCAGGCCGGCGTGCTGCGGGTGGATTCGGTCAAGGAGCTGTTCGATTGTGCGGAGGTCTTCGTCGATCCCACGCTGCCCGTCGGCCGGCGGACCGCGGTCGTCACCAACGCCGGCGGCCCCGGCATCATGGCCACCGACGCCTGCATCCGCAGCGAAATGCAGCTCGCCAGGTTTCAGGAATACACGCTCAAATCGCTGCGTTACCAGCTTCCGCCGACGGCCAGTCTGAAGAACCCGGTCGACGTCATCGGCGACGCGAAGCACGACCGCTATCGCGCCGCGCTGGACGCCGTTTGTGCCGACGAAGGCGTCGATCAGGTGATGGTGATCGTGACGCCGCAGACCATGACCGATGTCACCGAAATCGCCAGCGAAATCCGCGAGGCCAAGAGCTTTTGCGGCAAGCCGATCGTCGGTGCGCTGATGGGGCTGGTGGACATGTCGGCGGGCGTGCAACTGCTGCGGGCGGCGGGCGTGCCGGCGTATGCCTTCCCCGAGGATGGCATGCGCGCGATGGCGGCCAAGTGCCGGTTCGCCGCGTGGACGCGGCAGACCATGCTGCCGTGCCAGCAGTTCGCGGTGGACCGGACCGCGGTGGCGGCGCTCTTCGACGCTGAGTTGCAGGCCGGCCGTAACACGCTGGTCGAGTTGAAAGCCCTCGAAGTCTTGCGGCATTACGGTTTTCCGGTCGTGCCCTTTGAGTTGGCGACCAGTGCGGACGCGGCGGCGGACGCGGCGACGAAGCTCGGGTTCCCGGTGGTGCTGAAGATCTGCGGCCCGCGGATTCTGCACAAGACGGACGTGGGCGGCGTACGGCTGAATCTGGCGGACGAGAGCGCGGTGCGGACGGCGTACGACGGGATGGTCGCCGGCGTGCAGACGAAGATGGGGGCGGACGTGGAAATCTGGGGTGTGCTCGTACAGAAGATGCTCGCCGCGCAATCGGAACCCGCGGCGCAAGCGCGGGGGTTGCGCGAGGTTATTCTCGGCATGTCGCGCGATCCACGGCTGGGGCCGCTGCTGATGTTCGGTCTGGGCGGCATCTATACCGAGGCCCTCAAGGACGTCTCGTTCCGCCTGGCGCCACTCCGCGAGAACATGGCCCTGGAGATGATTATGGGCATCCGTGCCCACAAGCTGCTGCGCGGCATTCGCGGCGAGCCACCCGCCGACGTGCCGGCCGTGGCGGAGTGTCTGCTGCGGCTGTCGCAACTCGTAACCGACCACCCGCGTATTAAAGAGCTGGATATCAATCCGCTGATGGTCTACGCCGCCGGCCAGGGGGCACTGGTCGCCGACGCGCGGATCATTCTCGCAGCCGCGGGAACAGAACACCACAGAGACACAGAGTACACAGAGAGAAGGAGAGAATGAACCAGGTAACAGGACGGGCGCTGGCCGAAATACGTGCTCGCACCCCGCCTTCCGACACCGTATTTTCTGCCGTTCTCTACTCTTCTCTGTGTTCTCTGTGTCTCTGTGGTGTTCTTCTTGTTGTGTGGAGCGCTGTGGAGTATGCCGATGCCCGTTGCTTGGTGTGAGCGCTATGCGGACAAGGTGCAGACCGCCGCGGAGGCCGTGCGGGTGGTGCGGCCCGGGCAGCGCGTCTACGTCGGCTCGGCCTGCGGCGAGCCGCAGGAACTCGTGCGGGCGCTCACCAGCTACGGCGAAAACCTCGCCGATACCGAAATTGTACACATCCTGACTTTCGGCGTGGCGCCGTACGCGCAGGCGAAGTACGCGCAAAACTTCCGCGCCAACGCCTTCTTCATCGGCAACAGCGTGCGCAGCGCGGTGAACGAGGCCCGCGCCGACTACACCCCCGTGTTCCTTTCGCAGGTGCCGGACCTGTTCCGTTCGCGGCGCGTGGGTATCGACGTCGCCCTCGTCATGGTCAGCCCGCCGGATGACTATGGCAATTGCAGCCTGGGCGTATCGGTAGACATCACCAAGGCCGCGGTCGAGTCGGCGCGGCACGTGATCGCCCAGGTCAACCGCTTTATGCCGCGGGCGCTGGGCGACTGCTTCACCAATGTGCGGAACATCCAGGCGCTCGTGCCGTGCGACGAGCCGCTGCTCGAGTGGCCCGCCCTGGGCGAGCCGGACGACGTGACCCAGCGCATTGCCGGGCACCTGGCCCGGCTCGTGCCCGACGGTGCGACGCTCCAGCTCGGCATCGGCCGCATCCCCGACGCCGTCCTGGGAATGCTGACCGATAAGAACGACCTCGGGATTCACACCGAGATGTTCTCGGACGCCGTGTTGAAGCTCGCGCGCGCGGGCATCATCACGGGCCGCCACAAAACGCTCAATCCCGGCAAGATCGTGGGCAGCTTCGCCGCCGGCAGCCACGCCCTGTTCGAGTTCATGGACGGCAACCCGCAGATCGAAATGCACCCCTCGGACTACACCAATGACCCCTTTGTCATCCGTAGTCATGAGAACATGGTCGCGATCAACGCCGCCCTGGAGGTCGATCTGACCGGCCAGGTCGTCGCCGACTCGCTTGGACAGCTCCTCTACAGCGGCGTCGGCGGCCATGCCGACTTCATCCGCGGGGCGGCCCTGGCGAAGAACGGTAAACCCATCATCGCCATGCCCAGCACGGCGGATACCCCCGCGGGGCTGAAATCCCGCATCGTGGCCACGCTTCAGGAGGGCGCGGGCGTCATCACGACCCGCGGCGATACCCACTACATCGTCACCGAGTTTGGCGTCGCGCACCTGCACGGCAAGACGCTGCGCGAGCGCGCCATGTCGCTCATCAGCATCGCACACCCGGATTTCCGCGGCGAGCTGCTGCACGCGGCCAAACGGCGGCACATCGTCTACCCGAACCAGATCATGCCGCCGGCGCTCGCTCCCTACCCCACGGAGTACGAGGAGGCGATCGCGGCACGCGACGGCCGCGCGGTGTTCGTGCGGCCGATCCGCCCGGACGACGAGCCGCAGATGCGCGAAATGTTCTACAAGTTCAGTGAGCAGACCAAGTACCTGCGCTACCACGCCGCCGTGAAAGCGATGCCGCACAACAAGCTGCAAGTCTTCTGCACGATCGACTACGACACCGAAATGGCACTCGTCGGCCTGCACGGCCCCGCCGGGACGGAGCAGGTCGTCGGCGTCGGGCGCTACATGACGGACGCCGAGCGGCAGACGGCCGAGGTCGCGTTCACGGTCCAGGACGAATGGCAGCGCCAGGGCCTGGGCACCTACTTTTTCAACCGCCTGGTGCAAATCGCCCGCGCGCGCGGCGTACACACGTTCTATGCCTACGTGCTGGTCGAGAACAGCGGGATGCTCAAGATCTTCCACCGTTCGGGGCTGGTGGTGGAAACGCAGACCGAGGGCGAGGTGGTGCGGGTGACGATGAAGATCCCGGATGCTCCCGGTGGCACGCGACACTGACCCGGATGATTCACCACAGAGGCACAGAGGCACAGAGAGGAGAAAGAAGCGCATCTTAGTCGGGCCTGCTCCGCCACAGGTACGCTGGCCGTGTGTCCGCCGCCGCTGTTCAGAAAGTGTGCGCAACCCCTTCGCTTACGATCCTCTGTGTCTCTACGTCTCTGTGGTTCATGAAATATTCGGGTTGAGATTACGGAGACCGTAGAGGCGCGGTGCGGCGCCGAGATCGCAGAGAAGAGACCTTGCCCGCGGCGCGCGATGGGAAAGTTGTCCCCGACCCTTCATGGCCGAATGCAGTCGGCGGTGATGCGGTCGGTCGCGTCACGGCAGTTGAGCGGCACGCACGGCGAGGTGGCGCGGCACTACGTCGCGGCTGCGCGGTGACCTGGACAGAGATCCTCAACGACCACACCGTGCCGCGCGAGAGCGGGCCCGTAGTGCCACCAGTCTGAATCCACTGCATTCAGGATTGGTGGACCCTCAGCACTCGCGAGCGCGACCGCGACGAACTTCTGATCGCTCACGTCGAAACCGCACAGCGCGTCATCGTCAGGAAACTCAGCGAAGCGTCGCCAGCCGTCATCCACGCGACGAGTGATGGTCACACGTCGACAAAGCCCGCCGTTGAACTGGTTGTCGTAGGCCCATTTCACGAATGCTCGGCCAGCGCCCGGCCTGCCGGCGTAGCCGAGCTTCTTGACGTACTCATGCAGGATGAGTCCATCGGCATCGAGCAAGAGCCCGCCGTCCTTGATAATGAGGGCGAGACGCTGCACGCATTCATCGTTGCACGCTGCGCTCGCTTCGGGCGTCAGCCCGGAGGCCACAAGTGCCACGTTGGAATCCACGACGACCCCCATCTATTCCTCCGATACGCCGCGGCGGTTCATCGCGGCGTGCGACATGGCCGCAATGTCCTCCATTTCGTTCCCGAAGAAGTCCCGCGGCCAGTTCTTGATGCTGCCGTACAGGTCAACATCCAGCGAAGTGAGTGTTGAACGGGCCCCATCCACGTCGCAGAAATAGAGTGCGGTCCTTTCCTTCTGGATCGAGGCGCCCTCTGCGATGCGCCGCTGAAGCCGTCGCAAGAGGTGCTCGCTATGGCTCTCAATGATGAACTGGGTGTTTCGTACGTTCATGGCATCGATGAACACATCCGCGAGCCGCGACTGCACACTGGGATGCAGGTGGATCTCGGGCTGCTCCAGGAGAATCGTCGAGCCCGCGGGAGCGTAATAGGACAGCACGAGTACCGGCAAGACCTGGGATACGCCGAAGCCCACATCCGTGATGAGCACTTCGGTGGCGCCGGGACCGCGGCGCACCCACACGCGGTACAGATTCGTTCCCTTTGAGATTTCCTCGACGCGGAAGTCGCTAATGAGGCCGAGCTCCTTCAACCAGAACGCAACATACTCCTCCAGAGTCCATTTGGGCTTGCCCCGGCCGCGCGAGATGTCCAAGCCGCGTTCGCGCGCCGCGAGGAGAGCGGCAACCGCGTTCTCTCCGCGGCGGCCCATGTCGGCCGGATCGCCGCCCGCCCACGTGTATTCCCGGCGCGGAAAATCGCGCAGTGGCCCAAGGTAGTACACGTTGCGAAGCATCTTCTCGAACGCAAGCTCAAGTGTGCTCAAGAAGCCGGCGTTCTGAAAGTACGCGCGCACCTCATCAGGGAAGCCGTAGAACTTAACGGGTGCTGGCAACGGCCACGCGCGCTGCTGGTGCCGCTTGAACTTGAATCCGGCGGCGGAGGCAGCTAGCGCGTACTCGGACTTGCCCTCCTTCCGGGTCATCATGAAAGATGCGCCGCCGAGCCCGTAAACGAGCGAATGCACGGCGAGCTTGCCACCACCGTTGGAGTCGATCTTCGCCGCGAACGAAAGGTCGTTCGATTCGAACAGCGACGCGCTGCGCCGGTCGGGATCCTTGATCGAGATTGCTTTCTCAACGCGCCACTTGATGTCAATACTCACGCCCCCCGACGCGTCGTGCTTGCTGACCAAGTCGCTGAACGTCCCCAGGCTGGCTGGGCTCTTGTCGTCCCCGAGATGCAGGACAAGGCCGCGGTCTGCGCTGTCCGCCGTCTGTTTGAGCATCAGCAGAAATTGCAGAATGCTCGATTTTCCGGAGCTGTTCGTTCCAAACAGCCCCGTGATTGGCGCGAGCCGCATCTTCTCGATGCACTCCCAGGACTTGAAGCTGGTCAGACTCAGGCTCGTCAGCATCGCAAGACTCCAAACCGCCTCCGGTGCTCGGCGGCCACTCATGCGTACGGCGGTGGCGCCGGCGTGCCACCCGCCCGCCGCTAGCCGCGCCGGGCGCAAGTTCCCTTTCTAGGCGGCCGCGAGCTCATTATAAGCGGGGATGTTCTGCGCCCGGCGCTCGCGCGCCCTTCTTGTCGCCGCGGATGTGTTGGCGCGTCCACTCGACAAAGGACGCCAGCCGACGTGTCCGTGTTTCGTCCATCAAACAGCCCCAGTGCGGGACATCTTAAGCGCGGGCGCGGCGCGGACAAGGCCAGGCGCGTCGGCGGGCGCCCGCACGGTGTCCGCAGCCGTGCGTCGGGCGGCGCGCCGCCTACCTAACAGACTCCGAATTGCACTTGACGAGCCAGCGGCGTTGTGCTAGCATCAAACGGACGTGCGTGGACACGGTGCCTTCCGCTCCGCGGCGACGATTTCGAGGTGCAAGCGATGGACCCGAACGAGTTGTGGACGCTGATTCGCAAGCGGCCGTTTGAGCCTTTCACGATCCGCCTGCACGACGGGCGGGTGTTTGAGATTAGACACCCGGAAATCGTCGTCGTCGGCAAACGATCGGTCTTCATCGGCATGTACCGGGAAAGTACGGACGGCCCGATCGATGACTGGGCGCTCATCAGCCCGATCGCAATCGCGTCCCTGCACCCATTGCAGGCCGCCTGACACCTTCGCAACGCAACGGGGCTGACACTCGTGCCAGCGTGCGACTACTCCCGCGACCACCCCGATCCGCTCGACGGTTACCTGCCGCCGCTGGTGATCGACCGCCGGCGCGTCGTGCATTCGGCGGCGTTTCGGCGGCTTCAGCACAAGACCCAGGTCTTCGTCGCCCCGGAGAGCGACCATTTCCGCACGCGGCTGACACACACACTCGAAGTCGCGCACCTGGCCCGCTGCCTCGCGACGCAGCACCGTCTCGACGCCGACCTCGCCGAAGTCGCGGCCCTGGCCCACGATCTCGGTCATCCGCCGTTCGGTCACGCCGGCGAAAAGGCGCTCGACGAGTGTCTGCGCGACCACGGCGGCTTCGAACACAACCGGCACACGCTGCGGATCGTGGAAGAGTTGGAGCATCCGTATCCGCAGTTTCACGGGCTCAATCTGACCCAGGGCGTGCGCGCGTGCCTGGCCCAGCACCGCACGCCCTACGACACCGCCGCCCCGCATGCGCCTCTCGATGTGCCAGTCGAAAGCCAGATCGTCGACCTGGCCGACCGCATCGCGTACGCGCTGCATGACCTTCAGGACGGACTGTACGCGGACCTGATTGATCCGGCGCAGCTCGGGTCCCTCGAGCTCTGGCGGGGCAGCTTTCGCGGGCCGGCGAGCAGTTCGCCGGACGTGTGGCGCGGGCAACGGCGGCGCTCCCATCTGCCACCAGATCACCCGGTCGAAGGGC
>CAYMXT010000007.1:0-33491 GCA_964394415.1 uncultured Planctomycetales bacterium | reverse complement strand
GACGTGTGGCGCGGGCAACTTCGACCGACGGTAGACCGCATCGAGCTACGGCTCGTACAGAGCGTCGGCGTCGAGCGACGTGGCCACGCGGTTTGTGCTGTCGCACTGGCCGGCGACGCGCAGCGCGAACTGGTCCAGTTGGAGCAGTTCCTCCTGGCGCACGTGTACCGCAGCGAGGCCCTGCGGCGTGCCGACGACCACGCCCGGCGGATCATCGCCGCCGTCTTTGACGCCTACTGTGCCAACCCCGAGCGTCTGCCGCCGCGCTTCGCCCGGCGGCTCACGACGGACGGTACGCCGCGGGTGGTGACCGATTACGTCGCCGGGATGACGGACCGGTATTGCGTGAGCGAGTTGGCGCGCCTGGCGGACACTGGCGCGTACACGTAGGTCTGGGACGCCGTCGGGCGCTCGCGGGCGCTGTGCGTTCGGGGCGGCGGCGTAAGACACCGCGCAAAAAGCGGACGGCTCAGATGACTCGTCGGCCGGCAACCCACACCCCCGTCGGCGCGGGTGCCTGGGCGCACAAGTAGTCCAGCGGCTCAGTCGTGTCCGCGGGGCAGGGAAACGCCGCCAAGTCGGCTTGTTTGCCCGCTTCGAGCGACCCCGCAAGTTCCTCCAGACCTAGCGCGCGGGCCGCGTCGAGCGTCACCATCCGCAGCAGAAGATCCGGCCCCGGCGGGGCGGGCGTGTGGCGTCGGACGAACCGGACTTCCTCCAGCAACCGCAGACTCTCGTTGCTTGCCACGCTGTCGGTGCCGAGCGCAACGCGCACGCCGGCTTCGAGAAACCGCTGGTACGGGTGCGGCGGGTGCCCGAAAAACGCGTGCGAACGCGGGCAATAGACCACCGTGTGCCCGCCCGCGGCCAGCCGCGGGCCGTCCTCCTCGTCCGCGTAGTTCCAGTGGGCCAGCGCCCCCGGCGGCAGCCCGGCGGCACAGCGCTCGAGCAAATCGATCGGCGCTGCACGCGGCGACCGCAGCCCGCACTGTGCCAGAAGGGCCTGCATGAACCGCGGCAGCGCGGCCGCGTGGCCCCGCAGAAACTCGCACTCCTCGCGAGTCTCCGCCCAGTGCGTACACCATGGCCGCCGGCGCTCCGCCGCCAGCTCGACGGCAGCCCGGATTTGGTCGGGTGGGACCGTGTACGGCGCGTGCGGCGTCACGCCGGCGGTCAGCAGCGAATCCTCTTCGATTTCGTCGAACGCCCCGCGGAGCTCGGCGGCGTCGCGCGGCGGATCGTCGGCCAACGTCAACAGCTCGGCGAAGCACACCTTGCGAATCGGGATGGACTTGAGCACTTGCCAGTTCAGGTTGCGACGTGAGATGTCGCCGACGCAGGTCACGCCGGCCCGCAACGACTGCCACGCGCCGTCGCAAACGCCCTGCCGCTCACGCTCGATTTGCCCCGGCGCCTGGCGGAGCTTCATCAGCGGCGGAAACCAGGCCCACAGCGGCGCCGGCGGCAACTTACCGGCGTAACACGTCAGCTCAAGATGCGTGTGAGGGTTTACCAGCCCCGGCGTGAGGATCACGTCCCCGAGATCACACCTGGGGGCGCGAAGCAGAGCTTCGCGGCCCACTGAGGGACCGACCGCCGCAATCCGATCCCCGTCGATGCACACCACGCCGTCCGCGATCGGCGGCCCGGCGATCGGCAGCACCCACTTTGCGCGCAGGATCACGACGGCGGCGGACACATCTCGCCCGCGCGGGCCCCCGGCTCAAACCAGCGATGCCAGTCCGGGTCGAGCTGACCGCTCACGACATACGGCGTCATCGTGGATTCACATTCGCACAAGCCCGGCGTGCGGCTCAACACGTCGCAGAACCGCTCCAGCAACCGCGGCATGCGCTCGACCGCCGCCGTCGCACGCTTTCGCTCGACTTCCTCCGGCAAAACGCGCCCATCCTCGAACGGCCGATAATTCGTACCGTCTTCCGCGTACCGGCCAACGTAGCACAGGCTCGCGTAGCACATCTGAAGTTCTTTCGCGAGGAACACCTCCGGGGCCAGCGCCTGCCCGAGCAGTTGTCCGCCGAGCGTGGCGTATTTCCGCGTCTCCGCCGGCGTCTCGTGCCGTGGACCCTCGACGCAGACGTACACGGCGCGGTCGGCGAACTCGCAACCTTCCGCCACCAGCGTATCCGCGAGGGCCTTGCGCAGGCTGGGACAGAAGACGGGCCACTGCCGCAGGTGCCCGAAGCCGCGTTCCTGGAAGAACGTCTGCGTACGCGACACCGTTTCATCAACAAAGTCGTCGACGATGACGTACTGCCCGATCTTGAAGTTGTGCGTGATCGCCCGCGTTTCGCTCCAAGACACCATCGAGCGTGTGCCCAGCTCTTTCAGGGCGTAGAGGTTGGCGCGGTAGTTGACGTAGCTCGACGTGCGTTCGTAACCGCTCTCGCCGTGCCGCGACAGAAACAGGAACTCACCACGCTGCGCCTGGCAGCGGAAAATCGGCTGCGAGTCGCCGAACGGCGTGCCTTGCGGGCCGAGCCGCTCGGCCACGAACGCGCCTTCTTTCAGCAGGTGATACGCATCGCGTCCGCCGATGCATGCCAACGTCGCTGCCATCCTGACGCTCCCACGGCGGGCCTGCCCGTCGTCACCAGCCGCCGGTAGGAGTATAAACGCCCGCCGGGCGTGACGGCAATTTCGATCCACGGCGGCGTGCGCAACCTGCTCGGCGTAGCCGGCTCGAGGAGCGTCAAGTCTCGCGTGCAGTATACTGGAGCGGGTCGAAGGCCCGGCCGACGCGCTGGTGAGGTTGGCCGCGTATCACGAGCGGCACCACGCGGCTCGGCCCCCGTTTGGCCCTGGTGGCCGCGGACCCGGCCACTGCCCCGGCCCGCATCCTGACGCTTAGCGAAGTGTACGTGAAGGACGTGACCGTCAACCCTCCGCCATGGTCCCGGTGGGTCGGCTGGCCGGAGCAAAACCTGCCCCAGGCGGCTCTACCACCACACAAGACTCCCGAAGGAACCTCCGCTTGAAACCCGTGGCAAGAAAGCGACGCCGCGGCGATCGAGGTGCCGGTGTACGCGCGCGCTGCCAACCGACGCCGGCGGCCCACTTCACCCCTTTTTGCCCGTGCGACGCGGGGTGGTCTGGCGATGTTACAGGGGCGCATCAGCCTCACGCCCGCCTGGCCGCACCTTCCTTTTCACCCCCGCGCGCAGCGACTACGATGTGCGCCGGCGGCGCAGGCGCCCCGCCGCGCGCGGTTGCAGAGGTACGGATGGCCCGCAGGCGAAAACGAATCGGCGAAATCCTGGCGGACTGGAACGTCGTGACGCCCGAGGCGTTGAAAGACGCCATCGCGTATGCGTCCGAACACGGCAAGCGGGTCGGGGAGGCGCTCGTGCAACTGGAGCTGGCCAGCGAGGACGACGTCACCAAGGCCCTGGCCGCCCAGTTTGACCTGGAATACGTGGACCTCGACAAAAACGTGCAGGTGCCCGCCGCGCTCGACCTGATCCCCGAGAAGATCATCAAGGACGAAAAAGTCCTGCCGATGAAGAAGGACGGGAACCGGCTCAAGGTCATTATCTCCGATCCGCTGGACCTGGAGCTCCAGGACAAGCTGCGATTCCTGCTGAACCTGGAACTCGACTGTGCTCTGGCGCCGCGCACCAAGATACAGCGCTTCATTGACACCTTCCTGGGCGGCCTGAGCACGAGCGTCGATGAGGCGATTTCCGAGATCGACCGCGACGCCGACCTGCACGCGAAGGAAACGGAGGCTTTCAAGAAAGCCCTCGCGGCGGCCGACGACGCCGAAGCGCCCGTCATCAAGCTGATCAACCTGCTGATCGGCGAGGCGGTGCGGATGCGGGCGTCCGATATTCACGTCGAGCCGATGACCGACCGCGTCCGCGTGCGCTATCGCATCGACGGCTCGTGCATCGAACGTGACAACATCCCCAAGAGCATGCAAGGTCCCGTGATCGCCCGTCTGAAGATCATGGCGGGCATCGACATCGCCGAGAAACGGTTGCCGCAGGACGGCCGCATCAAAATGAGGTTCGGCACGCAATACATCGACTTCCGTGTCAGCTCGCTGCCGGCGTACCACGGCGAGAGCATGGTCCTGCGCATTCTGCGACCGGACTCGGTCAAGATTGGCATCGTCGGCCTGGGCTTCGAGGAAGACGACTACGATCGGTTCCAGCGGATCATCCGCCAGCCGAACGGGATTTTCCTGGTCACCGGTCCGACCGGCTCCGGCAAGACGACCACGTTGTATGCGGCTTTGCAGGAGCTGAACCGCCCGGACCGCAAGATCATTACGGCCGAAGACCCCGTCGAGTACAACTTTACCGGGATGAACCAGTGCCAGGTGAAGGAGGAGATCGGGCTGACTTTTGCCCGCATCTTGCGGGCCATGCTGCGGCAGGCCCCGAACATCATCCTGGTCGGCGAGATTCGCGATCGCGAGGTCGGCGAGGTCGCGGTGCAGGCCGCGCTGACCGGGCACCTGGTGTTCAGCACGTTGCACACCAACGATGCGCCCAGCGCGATCGCGCGGCTGATCGACATGGGGATCAAGCCGTTTCTGGTGGCGTCATCCATCCAGGCGATCATGGCGCAGCGGTTGATCCGGTCGATCTGCAAGGAATGCAAGGAGCCCGACCCGGCCCCGGACCGGCTGACGCTGCGGCTGCTGGGTTTCACCGAATCCGACCTGGCCGGGCAGACGATTCACCATGGACGCGGTTGCCAGCGCTGCAACAACACTGGTTACCGCGGCCGGCAGGGCATCTTCGAGATGCTGGAGATGAACAACGAGATGCGCGAGCTGGCGTTCAATCGCGCCCCGACCAACGAGATGCGCAAGGCGGCCCTCGCCAGCGGGATGCGTTCGCTGATGGAAGACGGCAAGCTCAAGATCCTGCGCGGCATTACGACGCCGAAGGAAATTGTGACGACGGCGCAGGAGGAGGGCGTGGTGACGGAGGAGCAGTAGTACCGCCCGCGACGAACGGCGGAACGCAGGGAGAATGCAGAATGCAGAATGCAGAATGCAGAAGCGCGCTGCCCGCCCGGGACGCAGTCTTTGCGGCCGGCGGTTTTCTGCATTCTGCATTCCTCCTTCTGCCTTCTGGCTTGGGCGTCGCCGACATGCTCGCGGACGCTTTGAGAGGACTCGGTAGTGGCCACTGTTCATATTGATCGTCTGCTGGAAACCTGTATCCGCGCGGGGTCCTCGGACATTCACCTGCACGTCGGCCGCCCGCCGGTGCTGCGGATCGACGGCCGGCTGCGCTCGCTCGAGACCAAGTCGCTCGAGCCGGACGACACGGTGGCCCTGATGAAATCCGTCACGCCCGAGCGCAACCAGCAGGAGCTTCAGGAGGAGGGCGGCACGGACTTCGGCTTTGCGTTCGGCGACAAGGGCCGCTTCCGCGTGTCCGTCTTCCGGCAGAAGGGCAACATCTCGATGGTGTTGCGTCTGATCCCGACGAAGATCCTGACCTTCGAGGAAATCGGTCTGCCGCCGATCGTCCAGCGCTTGTGCCATCGCCCGCGCGGTCTGTTCCTGGTCACCGGCCCAACCGGCTCGGGCAAGACGACCACGCTCGCGACGATGATCGACTACATCAACCGCAACCGCGACGACCACATCATCACCATCGAAGACCCGATCGAGTATTACCAGCCGCACCTGCGCTGCTGCGTCACGCAGCGCGAGGTCGGCGTCGACGTGCCGAGCTTCGCCGAGGCCCTGCGGCGCTCGCTGCGGATGGACCCGGACGTGATCCTGGTCGGCGAGATGCGTGACCTGGAGACGATGGAGGCGGCGATCCGCGCTGCGGAGACGGGCCACCTGGTCTTCGCGACGCTGCACACCACCGGCGCCCAGGGCACCATCAACCGCATCATCGACGCGTTCCCGGTCGCCCAGCAGGAGCAGATTCGCGTGCAGCTCAGCACCAACCTGCTCGCGATCCTGTCGCAGAACCTGCTGCCGAAGCACCGCACCAGCGGGCGCGTGGCGGCGTACGAGTTCCTCGTCATCACCCCCGCGATCTCCAACCTGATTCGCGAGAACAAGACCTACCGCATCGACTCGGCCATCCAGACCGGCAAGAAATACGGGATGCAGCTTCTGGATGATCACCTGTGGCAGCTTTACGACACCGAGATCTGCTCCGCGGAAGAGTGCGTGGAACGCGCGCGGCATCCCGCGGACCTCCAGGCCAAGATCGAGGCCAAGCTCCGCGGGACGACGGTCGCCGGGACGCTTGGCAAGAAGAGCCTCGAAGAGCAGAAGCTCGAGGAAGAAGCGAGCAGCTAGGGCGAAGTGGCGAGTGGCGTAGAGCGAGTAGCAAGTTGAGAACAACCGGTACGTACACGGCCCCCGGGGGGGGCTCAAAGTGCAAGTCATCCGTTCGCTGCTATAACTCGCTACTCGCTATTCGCTACTCGTAACTCCGAAAGGAGCCTTCGTGGCAACGGAAGAGGTCGTCATTGTCGGTTCCGGTCCCGCGGGGCTGACCGCCTGCATCTACGCCGCCCGGGCCGCGCTCAACCCGCTGTGCTTCGAGGGCTATAACGCCGGCGGCCTGATCCCCGGCGGACAGCTCATGTTCACCACCGAAGTGGAGAACTTCCCGGGTTTTCCGCACGGCGTCGTCGGCCCGCAGCTCATGGAGGCCATGCGATCACAGGCCGAGCGCTTCGGCACACGCTTGATCCGCGACGACGTGACCGCGGTGGACTTCTCCAAACGCCCCTTCACGCTCCGCAGCGCTGAGCAGACCGTGCAGACGCACGCCGTCATCATCGCCACCGGCGCGCGGGCGAACTGGATGAACCTCGAAAACGAACAACGCCTCGCCAAGTCCGGCGGCGGCGTGTCGGCCTGTGCCGTCTGCGACGGGGCCATGCCGATCTACCGCAACCAGGACCTCGTCGTGATCGGCGGCGGGGATTCCGCGGTCGAAGAGGGCAGCTACCTCACCAAATTCGCCAAGAAGGTCTATCTCGTGCATCGCCGCGATGAGCTGCGAGCCAGCAAGGCCATGCAGGAGCGCTTCTTTCGCCTCGTGCAGGAGGGCAAGATGGCGCCGCTGTGGAACTCGGTCGTCGTCGATGTGCTCGGCGACCAGATGATCACCGGCGTGCGGCTGAAAGACGTGAAAACCGGCGCGACCCGCGATTTTCCCTGCAAGGGCCTGTTTCTCGCGATCGGCCACACGCCGAACACCGAGCTATTCCGCGGCGTGCTCGAAACGGACGACAAGGGCTATCTGAAGACGCGCACGGGCAGCACCTACACCAGCTTGGACGGCGTCTTTGCCGCCGGCGACGTCGCGGACCACGTCTATCGCCAAGCTGTCACCGCCGCCGGTACGGGCTGCATGGCGGCGCTGGACGCGGAGCGCTGGCTGGCGGCGCAGGGGATTGCGTAGGCTGGGCGCGACTCTTGTAGCCCAGCCTCTTGTAGGCAGGGCGCAGCGAAGCGGAGCCCAGCCAGCCGGTGCCCGGCGTCGCGGCGCGTGATTGCGTGAAAGCTGGGCTGCGCCCGCTGCGCGGGCTTCGCCCAGCCTACAGAAGGTGCATCTGACATGCGCGAGTACATTCGCATGTACGCACCCGGTGGGACGTTCTTTCTGACACTTGTCACGTATGAACGCCGGCCGATTCTGATGCTGGGGGCCAACGTCCAGCGGCTTCGAAACGCGTTCGCCGCCACGCGGCAAGAGCACCCGTTTACAATGCTCGGCGCGGTGGTCTTGCCCGATCACATGCACTTGTTGATCGAGCTGCCACCCCGCGATGCGGACTTCTCACGACGAATCGCAGCCGCCAAGGCGCGCTTCTCACGCTCCGTTTCGTCCGCCGAGCTTGGCGAAGCGCAGCCCACACCGTCGCGACGGCGCCGGCAGGAGCGCGCCGTGTGGCAACGGCGCTTCTGGGAGCACACGATTCGGGATGATGCGGACTTGGAAGCCCACGTGGATTACATCCATTACAACCCGGTCAAGCACGGCCTGGTCTTGTGCCCGCATGCGTGGCCCTACTCGAGCTTCTCGCGCTGGGTGCGTGCCGGGCGCTATCCGGCGGACTGGGCGTGCGCGTGTCGTCGCCCCGCACCGGTCCCGGCCAGCACGCTGCGCGTCGTACGGGGCGCCGGCGAGTAGCTACCGTGGGCTGAGCGCACCTCCCGTAGGCTGGGCGGAGCGAAGCGGAGCCCAGCCTCGGCAGGCCACACGGCGCGGCGTCGGTTGGCGTGCGTGCTGGGCCGCGCCCGCTGCGCGGGCTCCGCCCAGCCTACAGCTGCGCGGGCTCCGCCCAGCCTACAGCTTCGCGTTCCAGTCCGCGGCCGGCAGGGTGCGCAGGAGCCAATCACGAAACGGCTCGTACGTCGCCGGGAGCCGGTCGAACGATTCCGCGCGGTCTTCCAGTCCCGCCAGGCTTTCGGGGATTTCCGGATCGATGCCGATGGCGGCGCGGACCTCCTCGGGGAACTTCGCCGGGTGGGCGGTTTCGACCGAAACCGCGAGCGTCTTCCTCCGGTCCGAATGGTCGCGGAAATACTGCTCCAGGCCGGCCCAGCCGACCGCCCCGTGCGGCTCCAGAATCGCGCCATAGCGCTCATACGCGCCCTTGATCGTCGCGCGCGTCAGATCGTCGCTGATGCTGACGGCGTACAGGTCCTTTCGCATGCGCGCCATGTCCGGTTCACGCCGCAACGCGCCGGTTTCGTCCAGCCAGCCGCCATAGAGGTCCACGAGCCGGGCAAGGTTGGACGGGTGTCCGACGTTCATCGCGTTCGAGATGCACACGCGCGACGGGACGACCTTCTGGTACTGGCCGGTCCGCAGGAACTTCGGCACCTCGTCATTGGCGTTCGTGGCAATCACAAGCCGGTCGATCGGCAGGCCCATGCGGCCCGCGATGACCGCGCCCATCATGTCGCCGAAGTTGCCGGACGGGACGCAGAGGGTTATGCGCTCGCCCGCCTCGACATCGGCCAGGTTCGCATAGGCGTAGATGTAGTACACCGCCTGCGGCAGCAGCCGGCCGATGTTGATCGAGTTCGCCGAGGTCAGCCGAATGTGGGCCAGCGCGGGGTC
This sequence comes from uncultured Planctomycetales bacterium, assembly GCA_964394415.1. Lineage (GTDB taxonomy): Bacteria > Planctomycetota > Phycisphaerae > UBA1845 > Fen-1342 > JAGVEP01. The sequence continues at coordinate 24,402 of CAYMXT010000007.1, read as the reverse complement.
GGTGAACGCCTGCTTCACCAGCGCCTGGCAGTCGTCGAACTTGCCGGCGACGGCGATGGTGGTCACGTTGCCGCCGATCGTCGTCATCTGCCGGCGCTGCCGCTCCGAAACCTCGTGCGGCGGGAACAGCACGACGACGCGGACGCGATCCACGCCGGCGTAGGCGTGGGCCACGGCGCTGCCGGTGTCACCGGAGGTCGCCGTGAGGATGACCAGTTCGCCGTCCTCGTCCTGCATGAGGACGCTCATCCAGCGGGCCATCATGCGGGCGGCGAAGTCCTTGAACGACGCGGTCGGTCCCTGGTCGAGCCGCATGAGGTAGGAGCGGTCGGTCACAGCCTCCAGCGGCACGTCGAAGTCGTACGCCTCTTTGCAGAGGTACTCGAGCGTATGCTCCTCGAAGACGCCGGCGGTGTAACGCCGGAGGATGTCGAACGCGACCTCGTCGTAGGCCCGGCCGCGCAACTCCGCCAGCTCCTCCAGCGTGAGCGGCGGAAACGTCGCGGGCATGAACAGGCCCTTGTCCGCGGCCTGACCCTGGAGCAGGGCCTCGTCGAGCGCGACGCTTGGGACCTCGTGATTGGTGCTGTAGAAGCTGAGCGGTTCGATCATGGCGGACACCCGGTGTGCAGCACGGCGGGGCGGCTCCCAGCGCGCCCCAATCAAAGGTCTGCATTGTACGGCCCGCCCCTCAGAACGCGAAGCGCCCGCGAGCGCCGCCGCGGGCAGCGCGTTTGGCGGCCGCGCCTGAATTGTGTATGCTGCTGTCCGGTAGAGGGTTCGCCTAACCCGCAAAGGAGCACAGCGATGTTCGGCGGCGACGAAATCCACATCACGCCCGGCATGCAGCGGTACATCGACCGCAACAGCGCCTACCTGGCGAAACGCGATAAGTACATCCACGAGGTGGTCAAGAAGTGGAAGTTCGACACGATCGCCGTCCACGGGCTCTACACGGTCGAGGACGCGATCGAGGACTACCAGGGCGCGATCATCGAACCGGTCTTCATGAGCTCGTCGCAGGCGTACCGCGACTCCGACGAAATGGCCGCCGCGCTCGCGTACCTGATCCCCACCTGGTGCTACTCGCGCATCGCCAACCCGTCCACGTACTACTACGAGTGGACCCTCGCGCTGCTCGAAGGCTACGGCTTCGCCGGCGAAACCTCGTGCGCGTCCACCTCATCCGGCATGGCCGCCATCATGACCGCCGTCCAGCCGTTCCTGGTCCACAAACGGCATCACGTCCACGAGCCGCGGAATTTCGTCGCCACCGCCCAGTGCTACGGCGGCACGTTCCAGCAGTTCAAAGTGCGGCTGATGGAGGAGCGCGATATCGAGTGCCGCTGGGTGCTCAACCCGGAGAACCTCGACGAGTGGGCCTCCAAGATCGACCAGAACACCCGGTTCCTCTACGGCGAGCTGCCGAGCAATCCGGGCCAGGGGTTCTTTGACATTGCCGCCGTCGCGGACCTGGCCCATAGCCACGATCTGCCGCTGATTTGCGACTCGACGGTTGCGACGCCGGCGTTGCTGCGGCCGATCTGCCACGGCGCGGACATCGTCGTGCAGTCGGCGACGAAGACGATGACCTCAAGCGGGTTTGGCGTGTGCGGGGCGGTGATCGCCCGGCGGAACCTCGTCTGCGGCTTGGCCGACGACGAGCTGAAGCGGGATTTCGCGATTTACGTGAAGTACCTGCCAAACCGCGACCACGGCCCCAACCTGCACCCGATGCAGGCGATTATGACGCTCAACGACCTGCGGACGCTGCGCTCGAAAGTCGACCTGATGAGCCGCAACACGCAGCAGGTGGCGGAGTACCTGGGGCGGCATCCGCTGATCGAGAGCGTGCAATACCTCGGTCTGCCGGACCACCCGCTGCACGAGCTGGCCAGCCGGTACATGTGGCTCGTGGACGCGGAGGACGACCCGCAGTACGGCCGGCCGGTGAACCGCTACGGGCACCTGATGTCGTTCTGCGTCAAGGGCGGCCCGGAGGCGACGCGCAAGTTCTTCGACGGCCTCCAGCGCATCTGGCGGGCGACCGACCTGGGCCGCATCAAGAGCGTGGCGACCATCCCCGCGATTTCGACGCACCAACAGCAAGGCGAGGCCGGGCGCTGCCTCGCCAACATCGCGCCAAACCTCGTGCGGCTGTGCGTCGGAGCCGAGCACCCCAACGACGTCATTGCGGACCTGGACCAGGCCCTCGCGCGGCTGAAGACGAAGGTCACGCTCGGGACGCCGGCCGGCGTGGCGTGACGGCGAGAGCCGGCAGTCCGCATTGGCTGTCGCGCGTCGCTTGGTAATCCGGCGGCTGGGCACGGCCCCATAACCGGCCAGGAACCAACCAAGCCGCGAAGCTGGTGGCACCGGCCAACTGCCACGAACAGTCCGATAACCCGTGCCAGACAAAGCTGGTTTGACCGCACCGTTTTCCGGGCCTAGCATTTCATGCGTCGAGAGAAGAGTGATTGCTAGCCGCGGCTGATAAAATCGACCGCTAGGCGGTTATCGCGCGAGCTGCGGTGGGGTCGGCTGAATGCGGCCCGGCTGGCGCGCCGTCAGAATGCGGCGCGTTGGCGGAGTGTGGCAAGGGTGACACGTATCCCGGCGGTCGATCGTATTCTCCGTGCGGTCGTACCCGGAATCTCGATAGACCGCGGCACGCTCGATCGGTTGCTCGACAGCCGACCGGCCGCAGACGCTCTGCTTCCGCTCCTGGCCGACCGCGAAGCCGAGACCGTCCGGGCCGCGGTGCTTTACCTGGGTCTCTACGGTTCCGCACGCGAGTGCCCGCTCCTGGCGCTGTGCCTCCAGCACGCCGACCTCGCCGTCGTCGCGCTCGCGGAACACTGTCTGTGGGCCATCTGGATGCGCGGCGGATCAGCCGAGGGCAACTCGCGCTTGGCGGACGCCATCGCTCTGGCGCGGATCGGCAACTTCGACGGCGCCATTCAGCTTCTCGCGACTCTCACCGCGCTCGAGCCGGCCTTCGCCGAGGCGCACTTTCAGCTCGGCCTCGCGCTCGCCGCGCTCGATCGCAACGATGAGGCGGTGCGCTCGTTTCGCCAGACGATGCGGCTGAATCCGTATCACTTCGCGGCGTCCGCGGCGCTGGGGCACGCCTACGTTGCGCTGGGCAACCTGCGGGGTGCCTTGCACGCCTACCGGCAAGCCCTGAAAATCCACCCGCACCTGGAAGATGTACCGCAGGCGGTCGCGGAGTTGCGGATGCTGGTCGGGCAGCGTCGCAAGGGTGCGTGAGCCGCCGCGGTCCGGAGTACGCCGTGACGCGGGTGCTGCTCTTCGGCGGGTCGTTCGATCCCATTCATCATGGTCACCTGATCGTCGCGCGGTTCGTGGCGGAGCACCTCGGCGTGGCCCGCGTGGTGCTCATCCCCAGCGCGGTGCCGCCGCACAAACCGGACCGCCAGCTTACGGCGGCGGCCGACCGGCTGGCGGCCTGCCGGCTGGCGGCGGCGGACGAGCCGCTGTTTGAGGTGAGCGACTGGGAGCTGACGCAGCCGGGCCCAAACTACACGCTCAACACGGTCAACCACTTTCGAGCTGCGCTGGGGCCGGAGCTCGAGTTGTGTTGGCTGCTCGGGATGGACAGCCTGCTCGAGCTGCACACGTGGTATCGGGCGACGGAGCTGGTTGAGCTGTGTACGTTCGTCACCGCGGCGCGGCCGGGCTGCGAGCCGCCGGATGTGGACCGACTCGCGCGGCACTTTTCGCCGGCGCAGGCCGCGCGGCTCGTCGCGCACATCGTCGCGAGTCCGTGCATTGACATTGCGAGTACGGACATCCGCGCCCGCGTGCGCGCCGGCCGGAGCATCCGTTTCCTGGTCCCCGAACCGGTGCGACAGTTCATCCACGAGCGCGGGCTGTACCGGGCGTGAGCGGCGGACGCCGCGAGCCATCGACCGGCGCTTGGCTGAACCCGGGGCGGCATCGGGCATCGACACCGCTGACCGACGATGCGTCGCGTGAAGCCCGGAAGCGCGATCGTCCTGAAGGGACGAAGGACTGTAGCCACGGGTGGAGCGAGGCCCCGTCGGGCCGAGCGGAACCCGTGGAGGCCAGATTATGATCCAGTTTCCCTACTGCCCCGAAGGGGCAGCGGAGGCGCCATGCCCGGCACGTACACGCAGATCCTCCTGCACCTCGTTTACTCGACGAAGCATCGCGAACCGTGGATAACTTCCGAGCTTGCAGATCGCTTGTATCCATATATCGGCGGCATTATTCGAGCCGAGCGTGGCACGCTTCTCGACAGCGGGGGTGTTGCGGATCACGTGCATCTGTACGTTCGCTGGCGACCCGATGAAACGGTCTCGAACCTATTGAAAACGGTGAAGGCACGCTCTTCGCTTTGGGTGCATCAGACGTTTCCGAAATTAGCTGCGTTCGCGTGGCAGGAGGGTTACAGCGCGTTTACCGTCAGCAGGTCGCAGGAAGCAGCCGTGAGGCGGTACATCGCTGGGCAAGCGGACCACCACAGACACGAGGATTTCAAGACGGAGTTGGTGCGTTTTCTCCGCGCGCATGTGGTCGAATTCGAGGAGCGCTACGTGTTTGATTGATCCGCTTCCTTCCTCTGCCCCTCCGGGGCAGGATCGAAAGACGGACCCGCGTTCCACGGGTTGCGCTCCGCCCGGCTGCGCCGGGCTGCGCTTCACCCGTGGCCACATTCCACGGCCCCGCCGGGGCCGAAGACTCTCACAACACGTGGGTCCGTTCCTGGGGAGCAGGTTACAGGCCGGACCGACAACAAAGACGTCCGCGCCGTGCGACGCGGACGTCCGGTGTGTGCCCTGTCAGGAAGCCCAGCGCGGATCACGCCCGCGGGTGGGACTTGTCGTAGCTCTCTTTGACGGTCTGGCCGCTCAGGTGCGTGTAAATCTGCGTCGTGCTCAGGCTCTGGTGCCCCAGCATTTCCTGCACGCTCCGCAAATCCGCGCCGCGCTGGAGCATGTGCGTAGCAAAGCTGTGCCGCAGCGTGTGCGGACTCACCGACAGATCCAGCCCCGCATCGAGCAAATACTTGTCCAGCTTGCGGCGGACGCTGCGCGTGCTCAGCCGCTTGCCGTGCTTGTTGATGAACAGCGCCTCGACCTCGAACGACCCGACCCGCGGGTCGTTCCGCCGCAGATCCAGGAAGTGCAGAATCTGCTTCACCGCGCCCGGGCCGAGCGGAATCACGCGGCGCTTCTTGCCCTTGCCCGCCACGCGGACGACGCTGCTCGCGAGGTCCACGTCGCCGACGTCGAGCGCGATCAGCTCGCTCACGCGAATGCCGGTCGAATACAGCGTCTCGAGCATCGCGCGGTCGCGGGCGCCCAAGAGCGTCGTCGTATCCGGGTTCGCCAGCAGCTTCTCGATCTGCTCCACCTCGAGGTACTTGGGCAACCGCTTGTCCTGCTTCGGCGTGCGGATCGGCGTGACGGGGTTGCTGGTCAGATACCCGCGCCGGACGAGGAACTTGTAAAAGCTCCGCATGGTCGCGAGCTTGCGGGCCACCGTGCTCTTGCAGTAGTTGTGGTCGCGCAGCTCCGTCATCAGGTTGCGCACGTCGTCCGTCGTCACGCCCAGCAGCAGACGATTCAGCTCCTCGCTGACCGTCCCGGCCGGCGGCATGAGCTTGGCCATGTCGTCGATCTTGCCGTTGCCGTTCGACTCGGCCCCCGCGTGCCCGCGCTTCCGTACGCAGAGATAGCCGCAGAACTGCTGGAGGTCGGCGGCGTAGCACTTGGCCGTGTGCGGCGAGAAGTGCCGCTCGGCGCGGAGGTAGTTGATGAACTGCTGGACGAGACTGGCCTGTTCGCTCGTGCGCACTTCGCCGGCGGAGAGGCTGGTTGGGTTGTGGGCTTCAGTCGCCATGGGTGTGTTCCACATTTCGCGGGCCCTGCGCCACTTGGGCAAAAATCGTTAGCCTTGCTCCATCGGGATGACCGCTTCGCACTCGCGGGCCAGTTGCTGCCCCATCTGGTACGAAAGGACCGCCGCATCAAACCAGTCGAACTCACACTCCGGGTCGTTGGCCGCCGCCACAAAGCTGCCGAGCAACTCCGCCTCACGTCCTTCCACGTACTGAAAGACGTAGCGGTGTTCGCCTTTGACCATGCTCAGACGGCGTCGTACCGGACTCATGACTTCGTCTCGTTAGGCCGGACAGTCGCGGGATCATCCCGGTCCAGCCGTAACATCGTCTGGATCATCTCCCAACCGCAATAACGGACGTACAGTTCCTGAGATTGGACGTACTTTCTCCAGCCGTACGGACTCGCGTCCCCGTCGCGCTTACGGGCATAACGGCGGACTTCTGCGCGGGTATCCTCGTGCGCGGCGTTGAAGATGCGCTCGATCTGCCAGCGGGGATGGGCTCCATTTGCGTCCGATAACGTTGCAACCCCCTTCTCGTTCGACTCGGCGTTGACGGGGTCGTCGGCTGGCCGGCTGGCATCCGCACCCGCGGGATACCACTGCATCACCAAGCCCACCACCGGGGGATAATATGGATTGTACTCCGTGATCGCGACCACGATCGTTGCATCCGCACCGAGCGCCCGGGCCAAGGCTGTTGCTTCCTGCGGGGTGTCGATCGTCAGTTTCCCGCGCCGCTCCAACTCGGCGAGCGTCATGTTAACGGGAACGACCGCAACTCCTTCACAGGAAACAAATTCCGACGCCAGGAGGTCGGTGATTCTCAACGGATCAAAGTCGCGGCTGCCGCTCAGATTCAGCACCGGGGCCAGGGCCACGACCTGCGGCGGCAGCAATACCGGCTGAGGGGTCTGTGTCCGCTGGGCACAGCCTGTTGCAAGAACCAGCGCTGCACTGACCAGCGGAAACCACCGACGCCGGTGGTACGCGAGTTGAGCCAGAGTGGCCATCCCAGCAGCGGAGCACACGGCTGCCCTGGCCCGCCGCTGGATTATAGGCCACGTGTCAACGCAATGTACACTTCCAAACACCATTCATTCAGGCCTGACGAGCACCTAACCCATGGAGACGCGGGACTTGGCGCCATTCCGCGGCCCAAGCCGCCGGGTTCCGGCGGCTGGCGCACACCCGGGGCGCCTACGTTATCGGTACGCCCCCAGAGCCGGATTGAACTGGGCGCGTGCGGTGCGCGTTTCCTACCGCTACAGCGGGCCGGCGGCCACGGCGTGCCGCGAGGCACCGGCCTTCTCAAGGGCGTCGGTGACGACGCCAGGCGTCAGGATCACCGGCAGGTGGATCACGTCCTCCGGCCGACCCGCCGGGTAAACCAGATTCAGCGGCACGCTGTTGTGCCCGAAGGCAAGCAGCCGCTCGCGGATCGTCGCGTCTCGCTTGGTGTAATCCGCCTTCAGGGGGATCACCCCCAGCGTTTTCATTCTGGCCCGCATGGAGTCGATTTCCAACACCGTCGCCTTGTTGGTTTGGCACGTCACGCACCACGTCGCGGTGAAATCGACGTAGACCGTGTAGCCGCGGCGGGCCAGTTCTTCGTCGAGGCCCGGCTGCCACGCTTGCCACGGGATGTGCCCGTTCCAATCGGCTGCCGCGACGGTCCGAATGACGCCGTCCACGTCGCCCGCGGCCAGCGCGGGCGGTTTGCGTTCGCCGCCGGCATTGACGTCGTACATGTAGAAGAAGCAGAACCACCCGCCGGCGGCCGTGACCGCGAGGGCCAGGACCCACGCCCGCAGTTTGGCCGCGGTGGTCCAGTTCAGGTCGATTCGGCCGACGAGCCACGCCGAAACCGCCAGAAACGTGCAGAACCCGACGGTCCAGACGACGCCGCGGGCATCGAGCAGGTCCGCGATGACCAGCAGCAGCCAGATCGCAGTGCCGACGAGCACGAAGCCCATCGCCTGCTTGAACGTGACCATCCACGGCCCGGGCTTCGGCAGGGCGCGCAACCAGCGCGGGTACGCGGACAGCAGCAGGTACGGCGACGACATCCCCAGCCCCGCGCCGGTGAAGATCAGCAGCGCGACGGTCGGTCCCTGCGTCGCGGCGTACGCCGCAGCGGACGCGAAGAAGGGGGCCGTACAGGCCGTGCCCATGAGCGTCGCGAGCAACCCCTTCAGAAACGCGCCGGTGTAGCCCTCGCGGCCGGCGGCTTCGTCGAGCACCCCAGCCGCGCTGCCGGGCAAGATGATCTCGAACACGCCGAAGAGGTTGAGCGCAAACAGGAACAGGATGGCTGTCAGCGTGATGACGACCCAGGGGTTCTGCCACGGGACGTGGCCCTGCCCGGTCAGCAGGCCGAAGACCCAGAACCAGACCATGATGCCCGCGCAGAACGCCAAGCCGAGACGGAAGATGCGTCCGCGGTCCTCGCCGGCCTGTTTCACAAAGCCGATGATCTTGAGCGAAATCACCGGAAAGACGCAGGGCATCACGTTGAGGATCAGCCCGCCGACGAAGCCGAGCAGCAGGTTCCACCACAGCGCCGCCGCGCCGGTCGCGGGGCTGACGATGACCGCGGTCTTGGGCGTGACCGCCCCGACGATGACGCTCGGCCACAGCGTGCCGAGCGGCCCCGCGGCGGCCGCCCGCGGTGTGGGCGTGTCCGCGGTGAAACGAACCACGGCCTCGGCGGTCTCCGGCGGATAGCAAGTCCCCGCGTCGGTGCAACACTGGTAGACGAACAGCACGCGCAAGGCTACGGGGCCCGCGGGGAATTCGCTGTCGATAATCGACAACGGCACGCGGATCCTGAACTCGCCGTTCTGCTCGCGGACCTTGCCGAAGTCCGGCATTTCGCGGACATGTGCGGCGGGCCACTGCTGTTCGCCGAACTTCAGGCCGTCCAGCGGCTCGATGAACAGACGTGTGGCGATCAGGCCCTCGACGCCGGGGTCGCGGTCCTGGATGTGATGGCCCTTGCGGACCTTGATGTTGACGACGACCTCGGCGGGGTCGTCCTCCGCGGCTTCCTCGGTGAAGGTGAGCTTCTCGCGCGACACGCTGACGCTGCTGCCCTCGAGGTAGTTGGCCTTCGCCAGCGGCGCGGGCAGCGCTTCGCGGGCCTCCTTGAACAGTTCGATGAGCGCGGCCGGGCGGCTGGTTGCCGCGGCCGTGCCGACTCGGAGCGTCAGCGTGGCCTCGATTTCCGCCGGCACGCACAGTTCCTTGCAGACCAGCGCCCGCACATCGGCCCGGATCGTGAGCGGCCCCGGCGGCACTTCGGGCGCGAGCGTCAACGTCGTCAGGAGCACGATGCGACCGCGCAGCGAAAGGTAACGCAGCTCGTGATCTTCTTCAGCATCGGGGACCGGAAAGCGCAGCTCGCCGAAGGTCACGCCGGCGGGGGCGGTGAACTCCACCTGGAGCGGTGCGCCGGTGTCGAGGATGAGGGGGTGGTAGGTGTGCCAACCCTTCTCGATGTTCAGCTCGATGGCCAGCTCGGTCTGCGCCCCCGGGGCTACCGGGTCGTCGGCCGCGTACAGGCGGGCCGTGAACTTCGGCGGCGCGGCGGGCTGGAGGAGCAAGATGGTCGGCAGGAGCAGAGCGATCAGATTCATGGCGTCAGTTCCCTGAGAGCGCCTTTCAGAACCCGCACGTCCCGGCGCGCCGGGCGGTGGCGGGCTGTGTCCGTGGTTCTGGCGAAGCACGGGAATCATGTAGTATAACCGCCGGCCAGCGCTCAGATTCCCGGCCTCCCGGCGGTGTGCCGCCGCTCCGCCACCTGTGCGCCGCGCTGCGGCGGCTTGAAGCGGCGTGACCCGCGAGTCATACTCCCGCAGATACGCCGCGCGGTGCGTGGCGGTGTGGCGCGAGGTGAAAATGAAGATCGAACGTATCCGGGTGGTGCCCCGTCTTTCGTTACTTGGTCTTGTCGTGGGCACCGCGACGTGGTCGGCGAGCGCCCAACCCATCGTGACCAGCCAGCCGCAATCCGCGCCCGCTTCGCAACCGGGCGCACCCGGGCCGCGCCTGGTGCTCTCGCGGGATGCCTGGGATTTTGGCCAGGTGTGGCATGGGATCAGCCCAATCCTCAATCTCGGCCTGGCGAACGAGGGCCAGGCTGACCTCGTGTTGACCCGCGTCAAAACCACCTGCGGCTGCACACTGGTCTCGGCGGCCAAGGAGGTGCTCAAACCCGGGGAGAGCACGACCATCAAGGTCGAGTTCGACACGCACGGCAAGCAGGAGCACGTCACGTCGAAGGTGCTCATCGATTCGAACGACTCCGCCCGGCCACACCTCGAATTCCCGATCAACGGCTACGTGAAGCGGGCCGTGCTGCGCGAGCCGCTGGGCGGCCTGGTGATTCGCACACTGGACAGCAGGCCCGGCCTCAGCGGCACGCTGCGTCTGAAGAACCAGACCGAGCAGCCCATGCGATTGAAACTGCTCAGCCAGAACATCGACGAGCTGGAGTTTGAGCTCCAGGAGGAGCGCCCCGGCATGGAGTACGCGGTCGTGGGGCGCACGACCAAGCCGGTTCGTCCCGGCATCACGCGTGGACAATTCGTCGTGGCCACGGGGCTGGAGCGCGAGCCCGAGATCACGCTGGACGCGCGCATCACCGTGCTCCCGTATGTCGAGACCGTCCCGGCCGCCGTCTACATTGATGCGACCGACCCGAACATGATCAGCAAGCCCAGCAGCCGCATCGTGCTCATCCAGTATTACGGAGACGCGCCGCGGTTCCAGGTGACGGGCACGGAGTGCAAACACCCCGGCGTCAAGGTGACCGTCGGTGGGGCGGTGCCGCCCACGGGCGGGATGGAGCAGATCAAGCCGACGATGACCTGTTGGGTGCGTACCGAAATCACCATTCCGCCTGCCAAAGACATCCCGGCGGAGGGGATCGTCGTCACGTACCAGACGAGCGACCCGGCCCACCCCGAAGCTGACGTCTTGATTACGAAGGACCGTCCGACGTGGGAGACGCTGACGTACGGTCCGCCGCCGCGGCCACTGCCGACGTCGGCGTCGGCGCCGGCGCAGCCGTAGCCCCGCCGCGGGCCGCGCCGCATCGCGCACGAGCGCCGACGCGCGCGCCGGCGCACCGCACGGACTCCTATGGTCTCGGGGGGCCGTCACTCCGCCGGGTTGTATCGATCTGCCGCTCCAGCGCCGCCGCCTCGTCGGTTTGCCCGCACCCGATGAGGATGCGGCGCAGGACGCGCAGGGCGCGCACCGTCGCGGGATGCGCGGCCCCCAGCAGCCGCGTGCGGGCGGCGACGACGGCGCGGGCCAGCGGCTCGGCTTCGTCCCACTGCTCGCGGACGATCAGGAGGTTGCACAAGCTGTTCGCGCCGGTGTACGTGCCGGGATGCTCGTCGCCCAGGACACGGCGCAGGGCGGCGTAGGCGTCGCGCAACAGCAACTCCGCTTCGTCAAGCTGCCCCAGGTACACGAGCGTCAGGCCGAGGTTGTTCATCGCCGTCAGACGGTCGGGGTGGTCCGCGGGCGTCACGCGCTCATGAACCTCCAGCACGCGGCGATAGAGCGGTTCGGCGTCGGTGTAACGACGCTGGTCCGTGTAAAGTTGGCCGAGATTGGTGAGCGACGTGAGCGTGTCCCGATCGGTCTCCCCGTGGATCCGCTGAAATGTGGCGCTGGTCTCCCAGAACAGCGGTTCGGCCTCGTCATACTGCCGCGCTGCACGCAGGACGTTGGCCAGGTTGCCCAGCGCCTGAAGCACCTCTCGGCTCTCGGGTCCCTGCTGCGCCAGCAGGCCGGCATGAACACGCCGCAGCAATTCCTCCGCTTCCACCAACCGCCCGCGCTCCTTCAGCGCGACGGCCAGATTGGCGGCGGACTTGAGCGTTCCGCGGTCGTCCGCACCGTGCGTCGCGTCGGCGAGTTCAAAGGCGCGGCGAAGCTGCGCCAGGGCGGCGTCGGCCTGCCCGAGCGTGAGGTACACGCTGCCGAGCGTATTGCGTACCAGGGCTTCGGCTTCCGGCTGCGCGGCCAGATCGCTGTCCAGCCGGGCCGCGGCGTCGTCGAGCAGGGCGCGGACCGTGAGGTCCTGTCCGGCGGTTTGGCGCGGGTCGGCGGACTCGAGCACGTTCAGCAGGAAGTTCTGGATTTCGGTGGCCTTGGCGGCGTCGCGCTCCGCAGCCTGGCGCGCCGTCGTCTCCGCAAGCCGCGCAGTCTGCGCTTCGGTCAGGCGCGCTTCCGCAAGCTGCTCCGCGGCACGGGCGGCGTCGCGTTCGCGCAGGGCGCGCAGCGCCTGGGTCGTGGTGCCGATCACGCCACCGAGCAGTGCGAGGAATGCGACGGTGACACCGGCCACCAAGCCGCTGTTTCGCCGGGCGAACTTGCGGAACTGGTACAAGCCGGACGGCGGGCGGGCGAGGATGGGCTCGTCGCGCAGGTGCCGCCGCAGGTCCGCGGCCAGCTCCGACGCCGCGGCATAGCGCCGGGTTTTGTCCTTTTCGAGCGCCTTGGCGGCGATCGTGTCGAGATCGCCGCGCAGCGCGGGCGCGACGGTCGCGAGGCGGGCCGGCTCGGTGGTTCGCAGCACCTCCAGCGCTTGCGCGAGGCTGCGGTCGCTCAGGTCATACGGCCGTTGCCCCGACAGCAACTCAAACGCGATCACACCAAGGGCATATACGTCCGTGCGCGTGTCCAACTCGTGCGGGTCGCCGGCGACTTGCTCGGGGCTCATGTAGGCCAACGTGCCGACCAGCCCGCCGGCTTCGGTGAGCAGCGTGGTGGCCTGCACATCCGTGTCCGTGCAGCGTGCGATGCCGAAGTCCAGCACCTTCGGCTGTCCCCGCTCGTCCACCAGGATGTTCCCGGGCTTGAGGTCGCGGTGAATCACGCCGCGCTGATGGGCATACTGGACCGCGTCGCACACGGCGGCCAGCAGCTCGAGCCGGGCACGGACGTCCAAGTCTCGTGCCTTGGCGTACACCGTCAGCGGCTGTCCGGCGACGAACTCCATCGCGAAGTATGGCAGTGTGGCACCGGCTTCCAGCCGGTGAACGTCCGCCTCGAAGATTTGGGCAATCCCCGGGTGCTGGAGCCGTCCCAGAAGCTGGGCCTCGAACTCCATCCGTCGGCGTCGCTCCGGCGAAAACAGCTCGGGCGGCAGCAGCTTGAGCGCAACGCTGCGGCGCGGGTTGTCCTGCTCCGCGCGATACACGATCGCCATGCCGCCGCGGCCGACGCACTCCAGCAAACGGTAGCGGCCGATGCGTTCGGGCAGGCGGGCATCCCACACGGCGGGGCGGGCGACGAAGGGCGCGGTCGCGAAGGCGCCGGAGTCGTCGTCATCGTGAGCGAGAAGTGACTCGACCTCGCCGCGCAGCCCGGCGTCGGACCCGCTGAACTGCTCCAGAAAGGCCGCGCGGGCTGGCGGCGGTTGCCGACAGGCTTCGAGGAAGAGCTGACGGACGCGCTGGTACTCGATTCTCGTCACGGGTGCGGCCTACCGTGACCGGCGCAGCTCCCGGCGGAGCCACGCGCGGGCCATCCGCCAGTCGTCTTCGACGGTCCGGGTGGAAACGCGCAAAACGTCGGCGGCTTCCGCAGTCGTGAGGCCGGCGAAAAACCGCAGTTGCACAACCTGTCCCTGGCGCGGGTCGAGGTCCGATAATTTTTCCAGGGCGTCATCGAGGGCCAGCAACTCTACGTCGCGCTCGGGGAAGATGGCGATCGCGTCGTCGAGGGTGATCTTCTGCCAACCCTGGCCGCGCTTCGCCGCCTGCCGGCCGCGGGCGGCGTCGACGAGGATGCGCCGCATGGCCTGGGCAGCGACGGCGAAAAAATGCGTGCGGTCCTGCCAATGAACGCGGGTTTGATCGACGAGCTTCAGATAGACCTCGTGGACCAGCGCGGTCGGCTGGAGCGTCAGGTCCGCCGGTTCACGCCGCAGCATGCGTTCGGCCAGGGCGTGCAGTTCGTTGTAGACCAGCGGGAGAAGCTGCGCAGCAGCCGACTCGTCGCCGCGGCGGGCGGCGAGCAGCGTTTGCGTGGTGTCAAGCTCGGCGGTCACCGTCATGTCCATCGCGCAGGTAGACGGCACAGAACCCGGCTTTGACGCGGCCCGTCAAACTGATTATCGCGTTTGTCTATGGTGAAACAAGGGCCGAACGGCGAACCGCCCCCGCGCGACTCGTAGCCCACGTCCGGCGGTTCGGACATGCGCGGCACAGGCCGCCATATTCAATAGGGAGAACAACCATGACCAGGGAGTGCGTCAGCGCGCTGGCGCTTCGCGTTCGGAGCGCGCGGCCGAAGCGCGCAGGGTGCTTGGGCCGTGCTGGCGCAACGAACGGCCTGTGCTTGACTGCGGTCCCCCAGGGCTTTTGTCGCGTCTGGTTAGTGAGGATCAATGGCCGCCGCCGGGTGTTGGGCCAAGGCGCGCTGGACCGCCCGAACGTGTGGGCGGTCCAGCGCGTGCCGCCCGCCCGGCAAGGAGAAATGCCGTGACTAGCACTTCACTGTTTCGACGACATCAGCCCGTTTGTGCCGGCGCTGTCCGACCCCCTGGCGTACCAGGCCGCGCACCCGGACTGCTACATTCTGAACGGTGACTGCGACGGCGACGGGGATGTTGATTTCGATGACATCAATGCGTTCGTGGCCCTGCCAAGCGGCACATGACAAGGAGTGCGGCAATGCAACGCCTGCGCGCCAATCGAATTCTACTTGTTCTGACGATTGCGGTGCTACTCTGGCACGCTGCGCCGCGCCTGCCCGCCGACACGGTGACGTGGGACGGCGATTGCGGAAGCGGCTCCTGGTACGACTGCTGCACGTGCAACGAGGATCCTTGCCTGAAGTGCAACAACTGGGCCGTGACGCCCAACGCAGTCAGTTGTCCGTGGTGTCCGTCGTCCCCCACCATCGATGACGACGTGATCCTGGCGGCCGGGGCCGTGACCTTGGACCAAGGCGCCGCGGTTCGCAGTTTGACGACCGCCGGCGGGTTCACTCTTGACGCCGGCGGGGTGGGCCTGAGCGTGGACAACTCGGCGACGTTCGGCGGTCCGCTGACCTGGCTCAGCGGCTGGCTGGCCGCCGCCGCCGGGCCGGGGACGCGCTACGCCTACGCCGATGGTGGTCTGTTCATCACCGGTGCGGGACAGAAGCGCTTGATCGAACCGATTATTCTCTACAACTCATACCTCGCCATCTGGGACGGCCCCGGCCACATCGAGCTGGCCGTTGGGGCCGTCTTCTACAACCTGCCCGCAGCCCTGTTCGACGTCAGGAACGACGCGGAATTCAACTGGGTCGGCGATGTCGGGCTGGGCTACTTCGAGAACGCCGGCCGGTTCATCAAGTCCGCCGGGACGGGTGCGACCCGCTGCTCGTATGCGGAATTCGACAACCTCAGCGGCGGGACGGTCGAAGTGCAAACGGGGCACCTCGAGTTCGCCGCGGGCGGCACGAGTTCGGGCGTGTTCATCATCGCAGCAGGCTCCACAGTTCGCATCGCGTCGCTCTATACCTTCGACGCGGGCACGACCGTGACGGGCGCGGGTACCGTGTCCGTCGCGGACGGGAACGGGAACCTCGCCGTTCCGCAGGCTGTGGTGATCGACATTCCCAAGCTGGAGCTGGCGGGCGGGTACCTCTCCGGCCGCGGCGAGCAACGCATCACCGACACGTTCGACTGGCTAGGCGGGACGCTGACCATCGCCGCCGGCGCGGGCGAATACGGCTCGACGCGGGTCGCGCCCGGAGCGACTCTGAGTATCAGCGGCACGGGGTTCAAGCAGATCTACCGGCGTGTTCTCTACAACGGGGGGACCGCGACCTGGACCGGCGCGGGCGACGTCCTGCTCTACGATACAAACGAGGGGGAACCCCCTCTCCGCAATCTCGCCGGCGCGGTGTTCGACATTCAGAACGACCAGAGCATCACGCCCGGCTGGGGTACCGCCGCCGGCATCGACAACGCGGGCCTGTTCGTAAAGTCCGCCGGCGCGGGCACGACGGCCATCGGCGTTCCGTACGCCACCAGCGGCGAGACGCGGATCGAAAGCGGCACGCTGAGCTTCTACACGACGTTTGCCCAAACGGCCGGGGCCACGCGACTGGCCGGCGGAAGCCTGGCGTGCAACGCGGGCCTGGAGCTGCTCGGCGGCTTGCTGGCAGGTTCCGGCACGATCACCGGCTCGGTGTCGAACGTGGGCGGCGAAGTCGGTCCGGGTGCGTCGCCGGGATCGCTGATGCTGATCGGCAACTACACGCAGGCGCCCGCCGGGGCCATGACGTTCGAGATCGGCGGCCCCTTGCCCGGCACGGAGCACGACCAGGTCGTCGTTTCCGGGAGCGCGGAGCTGGCCGGGACGATCTCGGTCAGCCTGATCGACGGCTTTGTGCCCGACGCCGGCGATGCGCTGGTTTTGATGACGTATGCCTCCCACACCGGCTCGTTCGAGGTCGTGAACCTGCCGGCAGCGCTGCCGGACCTCCGTTTCGGTCTGTTCGTGGAGCCGACGCGCGTCGTGCTGCGGGTGGGCCTGACGGGCGACACGAACTGTGACGGCGTGGTCGACTTCGATGATATCAACCCCTTCGTCCTGGCGCTGTCCGACCCCGACGCCTATCAGGCCGCGTACCCTGACTGCTTCGCGTCGAGCGCCGATTGCGACGGCGACGGCGACGTGGATTTCGAGGACATCAACCCGTTCGTCGCGCTGCTGTCGGGATCATAGGACCACTTGACACCGGCGCGCTGGGTAGCCGCCATAGCCTGGAGTTACACCATGTCATCCAAAACACCATGCTTGATAGCGCTGCTGGCAACACCGCTGCTCGCGCTGTCGGCCGCCCGCGGCCAGGAAGGCGTCGACTACATCACGGTTCCCCGGCCCGTGGCGACGATGCCGACGTACTGGGTTGATTGCGATGCGTTCACGGACGGCGACCAGCGCGCGGTGCGCCACGTCGGGCCGTTCGCCGTCGACGTGTGGCTCCTGGGCGCGCCGCCCGCTGCGCCGATCAACATCGCCTGCGTCCTGCTGCACTACGACGCACGCTATGTGACGTTTCTGTCCGCCGAACCGGGGGCGGGGTTCCAGGGTGCTAGCGCGGGGGTCGCAGACCCGAACGGCGCCGTGTACATCGAAGCGTACTACGAGGGCGGCTATCCAACCTACTGCTGCCCGGGGCCGTCCGGGCCGGGCGACATCCACGTGGCGCGTGTCTATTTCGCGGAGCTGGGAACCTATGGCACGTTCGGCCAGACCGGCATGGACATCGGTCCCGGCGGCGGAACGCTGCCCCCCACGATCGTCTATCCGTGCAATGTCTACGGCTATTGTGCCGGCGGCGGGGAGTATGTCCCGGACCTGAGCGACGCCCACGGCCTGGTCGTCGTTGATCCGACAATGGAACATAGCTGCCTGAACGTCAATGTCACGACCAATGCGCCCGCGGCCTCCCCGGATAGCAGCGATCCGAGTATTCCCCAGCCGCTCGGCCGAGGCGACGTCTCGCTGCGGTCGGCCCTTCAGGTGGCCAACCTCGCACCCACGTACAACTTGGTGACCTTCCGCATCGCCACGACCGGCCCGCCGTGGACGATCATGACGGGGCCGGCCCTGCCCACGTTGACCGACCCGGCGGGTGTGACCATCGACGGCCTGACGCAGACCGGCGACGCCGGTGTGGTCGTGCTGCGAGGCCCGGGCGGAATCAACGGGCTAACCATGACCGGTCCGGACAACACCGTCCGCGGACTGACGATCGGCAACTACACCTCCGGAGCCGGGGTCGTCATCTCCGGCGCTGCCGCCACCGGCAACGAGATCCTGGCCTGCAACATCGGGACGAACTACGCCGCCACGGCGACCCTGCCGAACTCGGTCGGCGTGCGGATCGACGGCGCCTCCGGCAACCGCGTCGGCAGCTACAGTGTCGCCGACCGCAACGTCATCTCTGGCAACACCACCGACGGAGTGCTGATTACCGGCGGCGCGACGGGCAATACGATTCAGGGCAACTACATTGGCCTCAATCGGCTCGGCGTTAGTGACATCCCCAACGGCGACGACGGCGTGCAGATCGACGAATCGTCGGGCAACACCGTCGGCGGCTTGCCGGACGGGCCGGTCAGCCCCGGGAATCCGCCGGGCAACTACATCGCCGGCAACGGCGACGACGGCGTCGTCATCACCGGTGCGGCCGCGAGTGGCAACCTCGTCCAGGGCAACGTGATCGGCCTCAGCGTCGAGCCGGCCACGCTGGGCAACACCGGCGACGGGGTCGAGATCAACAACGCGCCGGCCAACACGGTTGGCGGCGGCGCGACGGCGCGCAACGTCATCTCCGACAACGGCGACAGCGGCGTCTACATCACCGGCGCCGCAGCCACGAGCAACGTCGTCAGCGGCAACCTCATCGGCCTGGACGCCGGCGGCAACACGGCGTTCGGGAACTTCAACGACGGTGTCCGCATCGACGGCGGGGCGCACGATAACACGATCGGCACAACCAGCGCTGCCAATCGCAACGTGATCTCCGCAAATGTCCATGGTATTCACATCGCGGGTGCCGGCACGACCGGCAACAACATCCGCGGCAACTTCATCGGCACGAACCCGATTGGCATGGCTGCGATCGGCAACACGGAGGCCGGCGTTGTAATCGAGAGCGCGAGCACCAACGTCATCGGCGGAAACGTCGGCGCTGGTTGCGCGCAGGGCTACGCACCGGGAAACCTGATTTCCGGCAACACACAGTACGGCATCCTGATCACCGGGAGTGGGGCCACCAGCAACGACATCCGCGGAAACGCCATCGGCACGAACCTGGCCTCGACCGCGGCCCTCCCCAACGGGTCCGGCGTCCGCCTCGACGGTGTGACGAATCACGTGATCGGCGGCACGGCGGCGGGCGACGGCAATGTCATCTCGGGAAACAGCCCCGGCAGCGGCGTGGAGATCGTCGGCCCCGGCGCCAGCAACAACCGGGTCGAAGGGAACTACCTGGGGCTGGACTTCTGCGGAATCAACCCCATCGGAAACGCCACGTCGGGGGTGTGGATTGGCGGCGCGCCGAACAACGTGATCGGCGGCACGGCCGCCGGCGCCGCCAATACGATTTCCGCCAACGGCTTCTGGGGGGTGCAGATCGACGGGGCTGCGGCCACGCAAAACCGCGTCGAAGGCAACTTCATCGGTACGGACAACAGCGGGACGGCGGACCGCGGCAACGTCCTGGACGGCGTGCGCATTTCCGACGCACCCGCCAACATGGTCGGTGGCGCCGCCGCCGGCGCACGCAACATCATTGCGGGCAACGACGCCAGCGGTGTCTGGATTTCGGGCCAAAGCGCCACGCAGAACGTCGTGGCCGGCAACTACATCGGCGTCGATGCCACCGGCGCCATGGCGCTGCCCAACAGCGCTCATGGCGTGCGTATTTCCGATGCCGGCAGCAATACGGTCGGCAGTCTGGGGGCACTTGGCCGAAACATCATCTCCGGCAACAGTATGCACGGCGTCGCGGTAATGGACAGCACCTCGTCCGGCAATCAAGTCCAGAACAACTACATCGGCACGGACGCCGCTGGAGTCACGGGCGTGCCGAACGGCATGGACGGTGTACACATCGAGAACGCCCGCAACACACTCGTCGGCGGACCGCTGCCTGAGTACCGCAATGTGATCTCCGCCAATACGGACAACGGCGTGCAAATCGCCGACCCCAACGGCACCGGGGACCCGCTCAACAGCGTCGTTCAGAACAACTACATCGGCGTCAACGCCGCGGGGACGGGGCCCCTTGGAAACATTGATGACGGCGTGCGGCTGGCGGGCGGGGCGAACGGGAACCTCGTCGGCGGCGTCACGGCCGGCGGCCCGGCGGGCAACGTGCTCTCCGGCAATGGCGCCTTCGGCGTGCGCGTAGGAGAAGGCCCCCCGCCGCCCCCGTTCGTTGGGGGCGGCTCCTGGAATACGGTGACGGCGAACATTGTCGGACTCAATCCCGCGCAGACTGCGACGATCCCGAACGGCACCGTCCCGGGAACGGCCGGCGGCGGGGTCGCTATCTGGGACGTGTCTACGTACAACGTCATTGGCGGCACGAACTCCGGGGAGGCCAACGTCATCGCCGGCAACAGCCAGTATGGCGTTCTCGTCGGGGGCTGGAGCGACAACAACGGGGTGTATGGAAACTACATCGGAGTCAACCAAAGTGGAGTCGCACATCCCAACCTCGGCGATGGGGTCACGATCACCGCGGCGAGCAACAACGTCATCAGCACGAACTTCATTGAGGGCAACACCGGCTACGGCGTCCGGATCAGGGCCGGCCAGCTCACGGATGACAACGACGTGCTGGGGAACTCCATTGGCACCTATGCGAACCCGAACGGGCTGGGGGGCGTCCGGATTGAGCGCGGCGCCGCTGACAATGGGGTCAGCGGAAACACCATCCGCGGAAACTTCGGCTACGGCGTGGAAATAGCGGATGGTTGGAGCGACGGAAACCTGGTCGGCGCCAACCTGATCGAACGCAACGTCGGCGGCGTGCTGATCGTCGGCGACCAGAACGGCGCGCCCAACGGCAACTACGTAGGCTGGACGAACGCGGAGAACTTCATCTCCGACAACCTTGGGGACGGCGTGACCATCATCGCCGCCGCCATGAACCAGGTGACGGAGAACACCATTTCCCGCAACGACGGCAACGGGATCCGGGTTTCAGGCGCCCCCAATGCGCTGCGTCGCAACCTGATCTTCGACAACGATCTCCTCGGCATTGACCTGGTTCCGGGGGACGGCGTGACGCTCAACGACCCCAACGACCCCGACAGCGGCGGCAATGGACTCCAGAACTTCCCGGTGCTCACCAGTGCTGGCGGAACGATAGTGATGGGTACCCTCAATAGCTCCGCCGGCACCGCCTTCACGCTGGAGTTCTTCGTCAGCCCCGCCTGCGATCCAAGTGGTTATGGCGAAGGACAGACCTACGTCGGCGCCGGCGACGTGATGACCGACCCCAACGGCAACGTCAGCTTCACCATCACCCTGTCGCAGCCGCTGACGGATGGGACCTACGTTACCGCGACAGCGACCGACCCCGCCGGCAACACCTCCGAGTTCTCGGAATGTCTGGAAGTCGGCGGCTGCACGAGTGGCCCAACCATCCAGACTCAACCACAGTCACAGGCGGTCTGCGAAGGCCGCGCGGTCAGCTTCACCGTCGTCGCCGCTGGCGCGCCGCCGCTCAGCTACCAGTGGCAAAAGGGCGGCTTCGACCTCTCGGACGGCGGTGGAATCTCCGGAAGCACGACCGCTACGCTGACCGTCGACCCCGTCGAGCCAACGGACGCGGGTGAATACAGCGTGGTCGTCACCGATGCTTGCGACGCGGCCGTCAGCGACACCGCAGCACTTGTGGTTGACGAAGTACAGAGCGCCGACATTCGGATGATCACCAATGGCGGCGGCGGCGACGGTCGGCTCGACATCAGCGTGGACGCCTACGGTTCGTTTCAGATTCTGTCCGACGTCCTGGGCAACGAGGACCTCTTTGATCCCGCCGGCGCGGCCGGCGCGGCCCGGCCCACCTACAGCTTCGGCGCTTTTGTCTTCACCGACCAGGCGCAACGCGAATTGCTTTCCGACGCGTGTCTGTGGCAGCGCACGGACCTGTTGAATCCACCGATCGGCGATCCGAACAACCACTTCGCGACGGATGACTCGTTGGAACGACAGATCACCCAGTGTTGCGTCACAAGCGATCGGAACAACGACGGCTTGGACGACACGGTCGAAAGCGAATTCCTGGTCTGGGGCGCGGGCCTGAGTCTCACGTGCAGCGTCACGCAGTCGGTCGGCGCAGTGCAGTCCGACGGCGCGACCTATCTGCGCCAGGACTACACGATCAGCAGCCCGGCGTCCGCCGCCGCGTTCCGCATCGTTTTCGGGCTGGATTGCGACCTGCCGTGGGCCGGCAATCCCATCTACACTGACGACTGGGTCGGCGTCGGCGGCTCGGCTGAAAACGGCTGGTACGTCTTCCAGCAGGAGCCGGACGACACGCGCCTGGCCGTCACGCTCAGCAGCACGCCCCAGGCCGAGGCGTACTACGCCGGCAAGCACGGCGTCGACCCGGACGGACCGGGCGGTGATCCGGCCTTTGGGTTCGGCACCGGCACGCTGATTTGGAACAACTATGGTGTGCCCAACGCGTGGCAGAACTATGGCGCCGGCATCGGCTACAACGCCGCCGGCGTCAGCGGCTCGTCTCCGCCGGGGAGCGTGCCTCCCGCGGACGCCTTCGTCGGCCTGCAATTCGAGCTGACGCTCGCGCCCGGCGAGTCGCGGACGATCACGCTCGTCCACACCTACGGCGCGATCACGCCGCGCCTGCACCTGGGCGATATGGACTGTGACGGGGACGTGGACTTTGACGACATCAACGCGTTCGTGCTGGCGTTCAGCGGCCCGGCCGCGTACTACGCGGCGTACCCCGACTGCAACTACCTGAACGCCGACATCAACGGCGACGGCGACGTGAATTTCGAGGACATTAATGCCTTCGTGGCGCTGCTGGCGGGCTGATCGGGATGTTCCACGAGTTTGAGCCCGGGCGTGCGTAACGCGGGCTTCCGGCCGTTGTGAACTGGGCCCTGGTGCAGTGACTCACACTGACCGCGAGGTGTCAGCGCGTAGTGGCGTTTCTGCCGTGCCTGCGGGCGCGGAGGCCCGCCCCGCTCCGGAGTAGATCCGTTTCTTGGGAGTCACCGCACTAGTGGTCCGCCAACGCTGAAATGACGGGGAGCATCGGCGTCTCGCCGGTGCGCACCGGCTGGAAGCCGATGCTCCCCATCCGTAAGAACACGACTGACAGAACACTAGGCGTGTGCCGGTGCCAGCCGCCCGTGATGCTGGTGCAGACCCTGGTCAATCAGGGTAAGCAGATCGCCGAGGTAGGTCGAAAGCCGCGGCAAGGGCGGGAACACATCGCCCAGCTCCTGCCGTAACCGGCTGTTGTCGTACAGCACGTTCATATTCAGGAACGGCAGGTAGTTCCGCAGCGCCGCGAAGACTTTGCGCTGCTCCGGCGCGGCGATGCAACGCCGATGAATCTCGCGCGTCCACTGCGACGGAGCGATCATCCGCAGCGGCACCGGCCGATGATAATGCTCGTCCAGCACGCGGGCCAGCTCGTGGTAGTTCGCCGTGTCCGCCGCGCCGGCGGAGATGTGGTAGCAATTGTGCCGCAGCTCCCGTTTCTGAAGCAGGCGAATCAGGCTGTCGACCACGAACTGAACCGGCACAACGTCGGGTCGCGCCTCGGGGTTCACCGGGACGGCGTCGAGCCGCTTGAGCAGCGGTGCAAACCCCAGAATCGCCCGGGCGAACACCGGGTCCGGCACGCCGGCGCTCAGCACGATCGACGGCCGTACGACCAGCACCCGCAGGCCGCTCGAGCGCACGAGTTCCTCGGCGACGGCCTTCGAGCGCGTGTACTCGTTGTGGTGCTCGTTCTCCAGCCGGAAGTCGTCCTCGGCGATGCAGCGGTTGGCCACCACCCCGCTGACGTACGCCGTACTCAGACACACCAGCAGCGGCCGCCGCTCGCACGAGCGCACAAACTGGACCAGGTTCTCCGCCCCCGCGATGTTCGTGCGGCGGCACTCGTCGGCGCGGATGAACGAGGTCTCGGCGGCGCTGTGAATAATGATGTCGGCTTCGTGCCGCACCTCTTCGCGGACGGCGGGTTCGAGCCCCAGATGTTCGGCGCTCACATCGCCGGACACGGCCCGGAGCCCGGTCCGAGAAATCGCCGCGCAGGTGTCCCCCGAGCGCTCGAGCCGATGCCGCAGACGGCGCGTGGGATCGGCGTCGCGGCTGGCGCGGATCAGCGCCCAGACGCGACCGATCGGTTGTTGGATTAGCGTCCGCACCAGCTCACCGCCGATGAGGCCGGTGACGCCGGTGACCAGGACGTTGCAGCCGGGATCGAGCACTAAGTGCTCCCTGACTTCACTGCCGGCTCGCGAACGCACCGCGCGTTAAACCCATACGCCGCCGCGGGATGTGCCGCGGACGAGCGCTCGCCGGACAGAAGACTGACCGCCTATTGTAGCACAACTGCCGCGGCTGTCGCCCCCCCCCCGTCCGGACGAAATCGCGCGCGGGTCGGCGATGCCGGGGAGATCACCGCCCGGGCCCGCGGGTCTGCGAGAGCAGCGTCACGCCGCGCCGCATCCGGGCCTGGACCAGATCCGTGAGGCGTGCGGGATCGTCGCGGATTTCGTCCGCGCTCAGGCCGCCGCGCTCGAGGTGGGTTCGCACGTGCGTCAGTGCATCGGCCCAGTCGGAAAAGGCGGCGGACACGTTTTCCGCGACGGGCGACACGGGGGCCAAGCGCCAGACGCCGGCGGCCTGTTGCAGGTGCATCCGCCGGGCGGGCAGGCGGTCGGTCGCGGTATAGGCGATGGTCGCCTGGTCGCCATTGAGG
>CAYMXT010000006.1:44328-44941 GCA_964394415.1 uncultured Planctomycetales bacterium | reverse complement strand
CGTGGGAATCCGGCCGCGGGGAGTTCACGGACGAGGCCGTCCACCGCCCGCAGACGCCGCCGGAGTACCAGCGCGACACCGGTCACGAAGCGGAGCCAGCGCAGCCGTCGGGCAGCCGGGCGACCCCGCCTGCGCTGCTGACCTCGTTTCGAGGTGTGATCAAGGGCGACGCCGGCTCGAACAGCTATCCGCCGGACACGTGCGGGGCGATCGGCCCGGCGCATTTCGTCGAGACGGTGAACCGCAACTTCGCCGTGTATAACCGCGCCGATGGCACGCAGCTCACGAACATCCTGCTGGGCGCGTTCCTGCCGGGCTCGAACGGCGACCCGCGCGTGTTGTTCGACCAGCATTCGAACCGCTGGTTTGTGATCGTCACGGACTTCAGTGCCAGTGCCACAATCTACGTCGCCGTCTCGTTGACCAGCGACCCCCTGGGGGCGTGGTTCAAGACGAGCTTTTATACGGCGGGCGGGTCGGACGCCGGCCGCTGGCCGGATTACCCGACGCTCGGGGTCGATGCGAATGGGGTCTATACCGCCGCGTACATGGTCGGCGACCCCAGCCGCATGACCATCTTTGCGCTGGACAAGGCGCCGTTGATTGCGGAGCC
>CAYMXT010000006.1:26635-44318 GCA_964394415.1 uncultured Planctomycetales bacterium | reverse complement strand
CCTCGGAACGATCACGGCTTTCCGCAGTCTGAGCTGGGAAGGTGCGATTCAACCGGCCCATACCTACGGAACGCCGAGCGGCGAATACCTGGTGTCGCGAAACACCAGCACGAAAGTGCGCGTCCGGCGGATCAACCCGCCGCTGACCGCGCCGACGCTGACCGAGGTCGGTACGGTGACCGTGCCGGCGTACGCCGATCCACCGGACGCGCCCGCGCTGGGCAGCAGTGTCCCGCTGGACACGGTGGACCGGCGGCTGATGATGGCGGTGTATCGCGACGGCTCACTGTGGACTGCGCACACGATTGACGTGAGCGGGCGGGCGGGCTGCCGCTGGTACCAGCTCGGCACGTCGCCCTTGTCACTCGTCCAATCCGGCACGGTAGCCGACGGCACGCTGTACTACTTCTTCCCCTCGATCATGGTAAATGCGGCGGGTGACGTCACGATGGCCTTTACCGGGTCCAGTGCCAGCCAGTATGCCGGCTGCTACTACACCGGCCGACTGCATACCGACCCGCTCGGCGAGATGGCCCCGCCCATGCAATACAAGCTGGGCACCGGCCCGCAGAACAACATCGACGGCTATGGCCGCAACCGCTGGGGTGATTACAGCCTGACGACGCTCGATCCGCTCGACGAAACGCTGACCTGGACGATTCAGGAATACGGGCACGCGACCAACATCTGGGGCACCTACGTCGCCGCCCTGCGGCCGAACCTGGCGGATTGCAACGGCAACGGCCTGGACGACGCGTGCGACCTCAGTTGCGCGGCGTATGGCGGGGCGTGCAGCGTGCCGGGCTGCGGCGGGTCGCCGGACTGCGATCAGGACGGGACCCCGGACGAGTGTCAGGGCTGGGTACCCGCGGACTGCAACTGCGACGGACAGATTACGTTTGACGACGTCGACGCGTTCGTGATTGCGTTGAACGGCCCGGCGGCGTATCAGGCCGCCTACCCGGATTGCCGCTGGCAGAACGCCGATTGCAACCTGGACTGCGCGGTGGATTTCGCGGACATCGACGCGCTTGTGCTGTGGCTCGGGCGGTAGACGGCGCCATCTGAACCGTGACGGCAAGGGGACGATTCGCGCCGCAGTGGGCGGGGCTGAGGTCGGGGATGTGCGCTTGACTTAATGGCGCACGCCCGAACCGGCCGCAGCCCACGCTGCCCGCTGTTCCGGCACCCCCGGTGTCACGCTGAACACGCAGGTGGCCGCCAGCGCCGCGCTGTGCGCACCGGCTCACAGCCGGTGAGCCAGGATGACCGTGATGTCGTCCGGCTGCTGGCCGCTTTCCGTGAAGTTGCGCAGGTCGGTGAGCATCTCCTTGAGCATGGTGCTGGCGAGTTGGCCGAACCCGTCGCAGAGGATATTCACGAAGCGCTCTTCGCCGAACGTCTCATCCTGGCGGTTCTTCGCCGTCGTCACGCCGGGCGTGAAGAGGACCAGCGTCTCCTCGGGGCCGAGTTGTTCGGGCAGCAAGGGGTAAACGGTGCTCTTGGAAACCCCGAGGGCGGCGAGCGGCTCGGCGGCGCCGAGCCGGCGGGCCTCGCCGCGCGGATCGATGATGTAGGCCCCGACGTGTCCGGCGAGGGAGTAGCTGGTCTTGCCGGTGGCCGGGTCGATGACGCCGACGAAGCACTCCAGGGGATGGTCGGATTGGCCGTCGTAAAGCAGCCAGTTCAGCATGCGCAGGCAGACGGCCGGGTTGTCCTGGTGCATGACGGCGGAGCGGAAGGCGGTCTGGGCCTGGGCCATCAGCATCGCGGGTAAGGCCCCCGTGGCCGGCGTATGCGCGATCATGAAGCCCGCGAGGTTGTTCGCCAGCCGAACCACATCGTAGATGTTGCCGGTGCGCTCGCGGCCCGGCTCGCGAAACGCACCGAACTGAAGCTGGTCGTCCCACTGCGGCAGCTTGCGCGGCGTGAGGCGGGCCTGGGTTTCGTGGGCGACGCTGACTTGGCCGTCGATCAGGGCGGCCCGGTTGCGGGCGTGTGTCTGGAGGATGGCGTCGAGCTGGTGCGCGATGATCGCGAGCTGCACGATGAAGTGGTCGAGGTCGCGCACGTCGTAGCAGCGCCCGGAATCGCCCGTGTCGACGTAGGCCATGCCGATGATCTGTTCAGGTCCGACGAGCGGCCCGGCGAGAATGGCGGTGCGGTCCTCGTGGCTAATGGTGGGCAGCAGGGCGAACTGGCCGCGGTCGAGCACGCGGGGTTTCAGCTCGTGGCCCAGCGTGGGCAGATCGACGGGCTGGCCCGTCAGCAGGCGGCCCTCCTCGTATTCCATTGGCCCGTAGTTCACGCGCCGCACGCCGACCCACGCCCGTTGGGCGGCGAAGGCACTGAGCAGGTGGCGGAGGGCCGCGTCCATCAGATCTTCGATGTTGGTGCAGCCGGAAACGGCGACCGCGGCCCGGCCAAAGCTGTCAGACTGGCCGGGTTGGATGGTCAGCAACTCGTCCGCGCGTTTCAGCACGGCCCCCAGCGGGAGCTTGGACTGGGCGAAGCGCTCCAGCGCGGCGCGCGTGGTCTTGACGATCGGCCGCGCGGCCGGCTGCTCGCCAAAATCGGGGTACACCCGGATGGCATACTCCAGCAGGTGGATTTCGTCGCCGGCGTTCAGCGGCGCACGCTGCGGAACCAGGGTGTTGTTCAAGTGGATTTCGCAGGCCGGGTTAAGCTGTTCGAGCAGCCAGGTGCGATTGGCGTCCGGATAGATGACCGCCTGCTGGGCGGCGATGCGGGCGTCGTCCAACCGCACGCGCGCGCCGTCGCGTGAGCCAATGTGGATGGCCTCCTGGCCACAGACCACGTCGGCGATCATCGCCTCGCCCTGCAACACGATCAGCCGCATACGATTCGTGTGTCCAGCCGCCGCCCCTGCCGGGCCGGCGCATCAACCGCGGAAATGGACGGGGGCCCGGCCCGCGCACGGTCGCGTAACGCCCGGGTGCAACCCGTCACGCCGCGCATGCTACTACGCGGACCGCACCGGCTCCAGTGCCGCGGCGGACCCGCGCGCCCGGTGGCGCTCAGGGCCGCGCCGGGACTGCGTCGTCGCGCCCGGCGCCGCGCGGCCGCTCGCCGCCGGTGAGCAGACGCGCGATCGTGGCCGGAATCTGGGCCAAGGGCACGACGCGGCCGACGCGACCGGTCTGGGCGGCCGCCCGCGGCATGCCGTAGACGTACGAGCTCTGCTCGTCCTGCGCGATGGTCTGGGCCCCCGCGTCCGCCAAGGCGACCACGCCGTCGGCCCCGTCGCGGCCCATGCCGGTCATGACGACGCCCACCGCCCGCCGGCCGCACGCCCGCGCTACGGAGCGCAGCATCACATTCACCGACGGCCGATGGCCGGACACCGGCGGACCGTCATCCAAGCGGACCGCCAGTTCTGTACCCGCACGCACGACGCACAGGTGTCGATCACCCGGTGCGATCAAAATGGTCCCAGGTTCCAGTCGCTCGCCGTTCGTCGCCTCGCGCACACGCATGGCGCAGGCGGCGTCGAGGTGCTGGGCAAACGGCGCCGTGAACTGGGCCGGCATGTGCTGCGTAATCACGATCGGCACGAAATCGCTCGGAAAGGCGGGCAGGATGGCGTGCAGTGACTGCGGCCCGCCGCAACTGATGCCGATCGCGACCACCCAGCCGCGGGCCGTGCCGGGCGGCAGATGGGGCGCGCTCACGGCGGCGTGCGCGCGTTGGGGTTCCGCCGGCGCCGCTGGGCGGTGACGAGCCTGGGCGGCGGCCAGCACCTTGGCCACGAGCAGGTCGCGAAACAGGGACAGGCCCTGCGCGTCGCCGGCCGGCGGCTTGGTGAGATAGTCGGCCGCACCCGCATCAAGCGCGGCGAACGTGTGCTGGGCCCCGGCCCGCGTCAGCGAGGAGACGACCACGAAACTCGCGGGGGTTTTTTCCGCGGCCTGCGCGAGCACGCCGAGGCCGTCGAGGCGCGGCATTTCAAGGTCGAGCGTGACGACATCGGGCCGCAGGGTCCGAATTTGTGCCAGCGCCTCGACCCCGTCGCCGGCGACGCCGATGACCTGGATCTGCGGATGCCGGGCCAGGCTGTTGCGCAGCAGGGCCCGCGTCAGCGGACTGTCGTCCACGACCAGTACGCGCACGTTCGCGGCTTGCGACATCGCCACCTCAAACAGGCAAGTTCAGCGCGGCCTGCGGCGCTGGCGGGCGCAGGATCAGTATCGGCCGTCTGGCACAAGGAGGTTGGTAAGCGGACCGCCAGTTCATTCGGCGGCGCTTGCCAGCCACGCCGCCACCACCTCGGCCGCGTCGCCGCGACCCAGCCCGCGGGCTGCAATCGCCATCCGATCCCGTTCGTCCGGCCGGGCAAGCTGTTCGAGGGCCGCCCGCAACGGGCCGGCGTTTTCGTCCGCGGATAAGCGGTCCTCAAGCAGCACCGCCGCACCGGCCTCCACGAGCACCTGCGCGTTCGCGTGTTGGTGCCGATCGCGATGATATGGGTACGGCAACAGAATCGACGGCTTGCCCAGCGCGGTCAACTCCGCGAGCGTCGAGGCCCCGGCCCGGGCGATGACCACGTCCGCCGCGGCCAGGGCCAGCCACATTTCCTGGCAGAAGCTCAGCACGCGAGCCGGCACGCCGGCCGCGGCGTACGCCGTCGCGACCTCCGCTTCGGCCGCTGGACCGGTCAGATGGAGCAACTGCCAGTCGGGGTGTGCGGCGGAAAACTCTGGCCAGACGCGCACGACGGCGGCGTTGATGGTCCGCGCACCCTGCGACGCACCGGTGACAAGCAGGACCGGGCCGTCGAGGGACAGCTCGAAACGCCGGCGACCCGCCGCGCGGTCGACGGCTGCAAACTCCGCGCGGATCGGACAGCCAAGCGTCTGACAGTTGGTTCCGTCCGGGAAATGCCCGCGGGAAACACCCCACTGCATTACGACCAGGTCGGCGTGCCGCGCGAGGTGGCGGTTGGCCCGGCCCGGAAGTGCGTCGGGATTGAGAATCGCGGTCCTGATTCCCAGCGCGCGGGCCGCGACGACCGGCGGGCCGGCCGCGTAGCCGCCCAGCCCGAGCACCGCGCGGGGGCGATGGGCGTGCAGGTACGCACGTGCGGCCGCGACGCTCTTTCGCCAAGCCACGAGGAAGCCGGGGATGCGCAGCGGGTGCAACGTGAACGGACGGACCCCCTGCTCGAGTTGCTCGTAACCCGTCGGGCCAAGCAGGTCGCGGTCGAGCTGGCGGCTGGTTGTGAAAAACGTGATGCGGGCCGCGGGGGCGCTTCGTCGAACGGCGGCCGCGACGGCCAGGCCGGGGAAGAGATGTCCGCCGGTTCCCCCGCCGGCGAAGACGTAGTGGACAGTGCTCATGCGTGGGGGATGGTAGTCGATGTTCCCGCGGCGCGGCCAGGTTGGTGCCGCTCGCACTGCTCATCCCGGCGCGCCGGGACAGTGGCACACGCCTCGGTCGCACTCAGAACGCGACGCGCAAGCGAGCGCGGCCGCTCCCGACGCGCTCGCTTGCGCTTCGCGTTCTGACTCGGGCGGCGTTTCACCGGCGGGACATCCGGCGCACGAAACGCGGGCCCATCCGTGAGAATCAGGTCGGACTACTTGAATCCGGGCATCGCTTTCGCTACGCTGGTTTTTGGGACTTGGGATCGGCGGTTGCTCGGACGTACCTGCTGGGGCGGCGTTGCGCCACCCGGAACCGGCGGCCTCAGTCCACGTTGCAGTGAAAGGGGAAACGGACGTTGCCGCGTGCGCAACGATGGTGGCTGTTTGCGCTGCTGGTCGGCGCTTTGGTCCTGCGCTTGTTCTTTGCGCTCGTGTGGCACGGCAACATCGCGCGGACCGACGCGCCGGGCTACCACCAGTGGGCCGTGAGCCTGGTGCATGAGGGGACCTTTCCCAGCGCCCTGCGCCCTCCGGGCTACTCCGCCATCGTCGCGGCACATTACGCCCTGTTCGGAGAGACGCAGCGGCCCGTTTACGTGGGCCAGGCACTGGTGGGCACGCTGGGTGTCTACGTAGCGTATCGATTAGCTCTGGAGCTGCTCGGACGACAGCGGCGCGGCCTCGCGCTGCTGGCCGCCACGCTCTTCGGGCTGAGCCCGGGCGTCGCGTTTTATGCCGGTTGGCTGTGGCGCGAAGCCTGGATGACACTGCTCGCGCCGCTCGGCCTGTGGCTGTGGCTACGGATGGTGCAGCGGAGTTGGCGCTACGGCATTCCGCTTGGTTTGCTGATCGGCGGCGCGGCCTACATCCGGTCTGACAGCGTCGTCGTAGTCACCGTCCTCGTGCTACTCAGCCTCCTACGACCGCTGTGGCGCTGGCGCGCGCTGGGCGGAGGACTCGTCGCCGGCGTCCTGGCGACTGCGTGTGTGGCGCCGTGGATCATCCATTGCGCTGGCACGCGCGGGTACGCGAGCATGGACCTCTCGCTGCCCTACAATTTCTACTTTGTTTCGTGGTACCTGGCTCCGGAAGGGGAGGTGGAGCCTGAGTTTCGGAAATCCGCGCTGGAGGAGGTGCGACGCCGCCAACTGACAGCGCGCGAGCAGCGCTGCTGGTTAGTCGCCTCGGTGCTCGCCGAGAAACTGCCGCCCGGCGATGTGCGTGCCGAGGTGGAGCTTTACAAGAAGATGGGCGCGGTGGCCCGCGAGAACATCGGCCGGCACTTCTGGCGGTTCCTGCGCGGCAGCGTGGGTCATATGTGGCGCAACGTAGCCGGTCGCCCCACAGAGCTTTGGCGCGACCGCATGGAACCGTCGGTCGGCGAATGCCTGCGCGAAGGGTATTGGGGCACGCTTGCCCTGAAAGTCTTCAACCGGGTCGTGTGGCCGCTGATCTTCTTCCCGCTCGCAGCGGTGGGGGTGGTGTGGGCCGTGCGCCGGCGCGACGCGTCCGCCTGGCCCCTGGCAACGGGCCTGGGGGCACTCTTGGTACTCACCCTGGCGATGATCCTCATTGATGCGGACCCGCGTATCCGGGTGCCATATGACCCGCCTTTGCTGACGGCGGCCACGCTCGGATTCTGCGCCCTCCTCCGGCGGATAACACCGGAGCCCGGATCCGCGCAAGCGGATTGAGACGGCGCGGTTCGAAGCAAGGCGAAGTGCGAGAAGGACCTGAGCGGCCCTGTTCGCGAGCCGTTCACGCCAAGATGCGCCTCCGCGTCTGTCTGCGAGCCGGGATCCGTGCTACTGGCAGGGCGCGCAGGCTTGGCCCAAGCGATCTACGAAGTAGTCAATGTCGTCGAAGTCGACGTCGCTATCGCAATCGCAGTCGGCGTTCCAGTAGTTTCCGCCCGGGCAAGCCTCATGGAACAGCGCTTCACCGTTACTCAACGCCAAGGTGAACAGGTCGCTGTCGTCGTAGTCAACGCTGCAATCGCAGTTCATGTCCCCCGGACAGTTGGCCGCCCGACGACAAGCGATCTCGTCAATGATCTGCGCCGAACCACTGGCGGGGCCGTGCGCCGGCGACGCGAATTGCGACGGCGTGATCGATTTCGAGGACATCAACGCGTTCGTACTGGCGCTGTCGGACCCAGGCGCCTACGGCACGACGTACCCCGACTGCTTCGTGCTGAGCGCGGACATCGACAACAACGGCCTCGTCGCGTTTGACGACATCGACCTGTTTGTGGTGCTGTTGAGCGGGCGCTGAACACGACGGCGGGCGGCGTCAGTCAGGGCCGGGTCGGTTGAAACATACTGTATGCACTGCTCAGAGAGCAGTGGCACCCGGCACCCGGCCGTGATCCGCCGGCGACCCCACGTAGCCGCGCCGGCCGCTACACCGGCGTCAGCCGCACCGCGTCGGCGTTGCAGTAGCCGTCGGCTTCGGTGTTGGTGTTAAACTCGATGTACCCGTCCGTGCCCTTGGTGAATTCGTGCCGCCCCAGCTCATACCAGCGGCTGCCGTTCTGCTGGAGGTCCACCGTATACGTCGTATCGCCGTTGGAATCGTGGACCACCACCGGCTGGGCCGGCGTGCGGTCGTTCTCCGCCGACCAGTAGATGCTCACCGTGTACAAGCCGGTCTGCGCGATCGTGGGCGTGTAGCGGACGCGGCCGATTTCCTCCCGGTTCGCGTACAGGTAAAGGAAATCCGGTCCGTACGAACCGGTGCCGTTATCCGCCGGAGAGGTTTGCCAATCGCCGGACACGATCGTCACACCCGCGTCGCTGTTATCGAGGATGATCTCGGCGACGGTTTGTTGGGGCGGGCAGCCGCCGAGGGCTGCAAGCGTGCTGACGAACAGAACTACACACCACCAAACTCGTGTTGACATGCACGTGCTCCTTGTGCGTGAGTCCCCGCCGCGAGCCGGACTACTGCCGCCGGGCGAGCACAAAACCCGCCAGGGCGTCCAGGCTGTCGCGGGCCGCGGACGGGGGCAGGCCGGTCAGGGCCTGTCGCGCGGCGGCAATATACTCCTGGGCGGCCGCCTGGGCATAGGCCAGGCTCGGCGAGCCTTGGAGCCGGGCCGCCACGGCGCGGGTGCGCAACGGGTCCGTACTGCGCAGCAGCGCGAGGAGCTGGTCGCGCTCGGCGGGGGCCGCGGTCGTGAGGTAGTGGATCAGTGGCAGCGTCAGCTCGCGTTCGCACACGTCCCGTCCGAGCGATTTGCCCACCTCGGACTCGTCGCCGGTGAGGTCCAACAGGTCGTCCGCAATCTGAAACGCCATCCCGACGCTGCTGCCGTAGACGCGCAACTGATTGACGGTCTCCTCGTCCGCGCCGGCGTAGTGGGCGCCGAGCTGACAGCAGGTTTCGACGAGCACAGCGGTCTTGCGGTAGATCACGTCCATGTATTCGGCCTCGGTCAGCTCGTAGCAACCCCGCCGGGCCACCTGCATCATCTCGCCCTCGCAGACCGTGACGGCGGTCTGCCCGATCAGCCGGGCCGCGAGTTGCGAATCCAGGCTGCTGCACAGGTGGAAGGCGTGGCTGTAGAGAAAATCGCCCATCAGGACCGCGTGGTGGTTGCCCCACAGGCGGTTGACCGTCGCCGCCCGACGGCGGATGTCGGCCTCGTCGAGCACGTCATCGTGAACGAGCGTCGCGATATGGACCAGCTCGACGACCGCGGCCAGGACCGGATGCGCGGGGCGCACGTCGCCGCACGCCTTGGCGGCCAGCAGCAGCACGGCGGGGCGGACGAGCTTGCCGTGAAACTGGCCGACGTGGCGGCACAGGTCGCTGATGAACCCCTGGTCGCTGATGAGCTCGTCGGCGAGCAACCGGCGGCTCGCCGTCAGGTCCGCGGCGATCGGCGCATACAGCTCCGCCAGCCGCACCGGGGCGGTCGGGCCGTCACCGCGCACGCCAGCACTCCATCCATGCCTGCATCGCGGGCGAGTGTGCCGTCGCGCGGGGCGTTTGTCCATTCGGTCTTGAATCTTTCAGAACGAATGAAAACTCGCCCGTCAGCAGGGAGGAAGAATGGCAGGCGGCCGCGCGGAACCCGGCCGGCCACGCGGCTTGCGCCTAGCAGCATGGTCGGCGTGCGCCGCGGACCTCACACGGATTGGAGGAAAGACCCGAGGTCGGCTTCGTCAACCGCGGGTTCGCCGGGGCTGACGTGGCTGAGCTTGCCGGCCCGCATCCAGCGCTCCAGCTCGTCCACCTGCGCGAACAGGTGCTCGAACGAGTCCACGATGAACAGCAGCGGCTGGTAGTGGTCGATCTCGAAGTACTGGTTGATGACCCATTCGAGCTGGAACGGGAAACGCTGCACATCCGGCGATTCGAGGCAGTGGGCGACCTCGCCGTAGGAGCTGAGCAACCCGCTGCCGTAGACTTTCAGGCCGCCGTTCTCGCGCAGCAGGCCGAATTCGACCGTGAACCAGAAGAAGCGGGCCAGGGCCTTCATGTTGCTTTCGATCCGGCGGAGCCGCTCGCGCTCGTCGCGGATTTCGCGGGCCATTTCCGCGGCTTGCCGGGCGACTTCGCCGAAGCGCGCGAGCACGTCGGCGAACACGCGGTCGGTGTGCATCGGCACGTGGCCGGCAACGTCGTGAAAGATGTCGGGCTCGGGCAGGTAGTCGAGCGTGCCGCCGTCGCGAATCGTAATGGTGGTTGGGAAAGCCCGCTGACGAATGCAGTCAAAAAAGACATAGGCCGGCACGTAGCCGCTGACTGCTTTGGCCGAAAACCCGCTGAGCGGTGCGAGGAAGCGGTTCACGTCCTCCAGCCGCGGGATGGCGTCGGGGTTGAATTGGAGCTTGGCGAGCCCGTCCAGAAACTGCCGGTTCGCGTATTTCTCCCAGCGCGGACGGATGCGGGCGTAAAGCCGCCGCCACGTTTCCTGGTTCTCCGGGCTGTACAGCTCGTATGGTTGGCGGATGAAGACCTCGCCGCCGGCGCGGGCCTGCTCGATGAACGGGGCCTTCGTCGTGGTTAGACCGAGCGCGGCGGTCGCCGTGGGCATAGCGTCTCTCCTGCGGGTTGTTGGATTGTAGCGCGCTGCGTGCGGGACGCGGCTACGGCCGTGGCGCGCGCAGCTTGCCGTCCGGCGTCAGCCCGACGAACTCGGCGATGAACACCTGCGGCGCGTCGATGCCGCCGCGCTTCGAGGTCCACATCAGGTAGCGACCGTCGTGCGAGAACACAGGCAGGCCGTTGAAATCGCCGGTGTGCGTCACGCGCAGGTTCTCGCTGCCATCATCGCGGAGAAGATAGAGATCGAAGCGGTGGCCCTGCTTGAAGTTGGCATAAGTGTAGATCAGCCAGCGGCCGGAGGGATGCCAGTAGGGGCACCAGTGCAGGGCGTCGTCCGGGGTGAGCGCCTTTTCCGCCGTGCCGTCGAGGTTGTTGACGAAGATCTGGAGGTTGCCGTCGCCCTGGCGGTCGGAGCGGTAAACGATGCGTTTGCCGTCCGGACTGAAGAACGGGCCGCCGTCGCGCCCGGGGGCGTGCGTGATCCGGCGGGGTTGAGTGCCGTCTGC
The DNA here is from genome assembly GCA_964394415.1 of uncultured Planctomycetales bacterium. Classification (GTDB taxonomy): domain Bacteria; phylum Planctomycetota; class Phycisphaerae; order UBA1845; family Fen-1342; genus JAGVEP01. The sequence goes on along the minus strand of CAYMXT010000006.1, from coordinate 33,373 downwards.
GTTGCAGATGTAGATTTCCTGGTCATCGTCGTGCGAAGAGGCATACACGATCAGCTTGCCGTCCGGTGAGTACGCACATTCGGCGTCGTAGCCCTCCGTGGTGAGCAGCCGCTTGAGTGCGCCGGTGCTGAACGTGTACTCATAAACGTCCATGCCCGGGAAGTACTTCCAGCCGTAGCCGGGTCCGCCGCGCGGACGCGCGGCCGGCTGCGAACCGGCGGCGTGACTCGGTTCCCCCTCGCGCCCCGGCGACGGCCGCTGCGGCGGCTCGGGGGCCGGCCGCAAATCGTCGTGATTGGCGGCGAAGATGATCTTCTCGCCCGAAGGGTGAAAGTACGAGCACGTCGTCGCCCCGACGCCGGTGCTGATCATCTTCAGCTCGGTGCCATCGACGTTCACGACGTAGATTTGGTACTCGTCCTTGCCGGCGGGATACGCCTGGAAACAGACCCGTTTGCCATCGGCGGAGAAATACGCCTCGCCGGCCCGCGCCAGGCCCATCTCCGTTGAAGTCAGTTGCCGGACATTGTGGAACCAGCGCGCTTCAAGGTCGGCCGGCTGTGTGTCCGCCGGCTGGGCGCAGACGAGTGCGGGCACCAATACGACGAACCCTGCTAAGTGGACGTGCGCGAATGGGCGGCGTCGGTCTGAGCCGCGAGCGCAAGCTCGCGGACATACTCGCGACCGCTCGCGCGGTCGGCTCGGATCTGCGCTGCTGAATCGCGCACCGTGGTTTAGGACGTGGCGCATGACGGACCCTGCCATAAACGAGATTCTGACGGGAGCGGTTCGCCGCGCCCGCTACATGATGAAAGGCGCGGCGCGATGTAGCAAGGGGGCGGCGCCAGCCCTGGCCCCTTGTGCCGGCGTGCGAAGCGGTGACAATGGCGGCGGGCAGGGCGGTCGTGTGCGGCCGGCCCTGGCGTTTCCCATGACCGAATAAGGAGCTGCGGATGAAACGAGGCTGGCTGCCGGGTGTGTTGACGGGCGCCGCCGTGGGCGTGGCGGCCCTGGCGTTCGCGAAAACGATGGTCGGACAGGGTGCTGCGACGCCAACCTCCGGCCGCGTCGCGTGCGTCAACGTGATCTACACGATCAACGAGTATCAACAGCAGAAGGATCTCGCGGAGGAGTTCAACGGCCATCGCGAGCGCGTGATGGCGGAGGACAAGCAACGCAAGGACCGGATCGACACGCTTCAGGCGGAGATCGACCGGATGGACCCCAACGACCCCACGCTCGTCCAGCGGATGCGCGAGATGCTGGCCCTCCAGATCGACTACAAAAACTGGCGCGATTTGAAGCAGGCCGACACCGCCCGTGAGCTCGGCGTGTGGTCGATCCGCATTTACCGGGAGGTCGTGCGGGCCGTCGAAGAGATCGCGAAGCGCGACGGCTACGATATGGTCTACTATCGCGGCGAATTCGAGCAGGTCTCGATGGACCCCGACGTGATCCGCGAGCAGATTCGCAGCCTGCAACTGCTGTACGCGAACCCCGCGATTGACCTCACGCAGGTCGTCCTTGACAAGCTGAACGCGGCTTACCGCGCCAAACCCCGCCAGAAGATGCTCCTACAGGTGCCCTGATGCCCGACGCCCCGGCGATGACGGTCGCGGAACTCGCCCGCCTGGTCGGCGGCGAACTCATCGGCGATGGTGCGCGCGTGGTCCGTGGCGGCGGAACGCTCCAGGAAGCCGGCCCGGACGGCGTGGCGTGGGTCGGTAAGCCCGACCTGATGAAACACGTCGAGAAATCGCAGGCCGCCGTCGTCATCATCCCGGGCAACTGCGAACCGCCGGCGGGCCGCACTGTCATCCGCGTGCGCGATCCCGATGTCGCCATGTGCCAGGCCCTCGCAATCCTCCGGCCACCGACGCCGCGCGTGCCACCCGGTGTCGACCCGACGGCCACAGTGGCTGCATCTGCGACCGTCGGCGGTGCGGCCATTGGTCCGCACGTTTTCGTCGGCGAGCACGCCGTAATCGGTCCCGAAACCCGGTTGCACGCGGGTGTCTACGTCGGGGCAGGTGCGCAGGTGGGCCGCGATTGCGAACTGTGGCCGCACGTGGTCGTCCGCGAGAACTGCGTCCTCGGCGACCGCGTCATCATTCACCCGAACACGACGATCGGGGCCGACGGCTTCGGCTACCTCCAGCGCGAGGGCAAGCACGTCAAGATTCCCCAAGTCGGCCGCGTCGTCATCGAGGACGATGTCGAGATCGGCGCCAACACGTGCATCGACCGCGCCCGCACCGGCGAGACGCGCATCGGCCGCGGCACCAAGATTGATAACCTCGTCCAAATCGGGCACAATGTCCGCATCGGCGAAGACTGCATCGTCGTCAGCCAGTGCGGCATCTCCGGCTCGACCACGCTGGGCCACCATGTGGTGCTCGCCGGGCAGGTGGGGCTGATTGACCACCTGCGGATCGGGAACCACGCCGTGATCGCCGCGAAGTCCGGCGTCGCCGAGAGCATCCCCGACGGGCAGGTCTATCGCGGCATCCCGGCGGTGGAGAACGGCCTTTACGCGCGGCAGGCGGTGGGCATTCGCCGGCTGCCGCGGATCATGGATCAGCTTCGCGAGCTGACGAAACGGATCGAACGGCTTGAGTCAGCAAAGGACGATTCAAAGCGCGGCTGAAGTGGCCGGCCGCGGTCTGTTCACCGGGCTGCCCGTCACCGTGCGCTTCAAACCCGCGGCCGCGGGCACCGGGGTAGTCTTCGTCCGCACCGACCAGCCGGAGCCGGTCCAGATCGGGGCGCGGCTGGAAAACCTGTCGAAGCGCGCCCGGCGCACGTCGCTGCGCAACGGGACCGCCTCGGTGGAGACGATCGAACATTGTCTGTCCGCGGTCCGTGCGCTCGGGCTCGACAACCTCGTCATCGAGCTGGACAACGCCGAGCTGCCGTCCGGCGACGGCAGCGCGTTGCCGTTTGTCGAGCCGCTGAAGAACGCGGGAGTTGTCGAGCAGGACGCCGCGCGCGAATCGCTGCCGATCACGGAGCCGGTGCGCGTCCACGAGGGCGATGCGGAACTGGTCGCGTGGCCGGGAGAGCGTGACAAGCTCGAGATCATCTACGAGTTGGACTACGGGCCGGATACCGCCATTGGGCAGCAGATTCACCGTTTCACGCTCGATCGCGACGATTTTGTCGCCGAGATCGCCCCGGCGCGGACGTTCGTGACGGACGAGGAAGCCGCGCAGCTCCGCGCGGCGGGGCTGGGCGTGCATCTGACGTACGCGGACGTGCTGGTGGTCGGGCGCGATGGGCCGGTGGAGAACGCTTATCGCTTCGCGAACGAGTGCGTGCGGCACAAGATTCTCGACCTGATCGGCGACCTCATGCTGGCGGGCTGCTTCGTGTGCGGCAAGGTCTACGCCCGCAAGTCCGGCCACCATCTGAATCACGAGCTGGTCCGGCGGCTGCTCGACGCGCACACGAAACAGCAACGGCAGGAGCACTTGGCGCGGGCGACAGCCCTCGACGTGCGCGTGGTGCAGCGCATCCTGCCGCACCGCTACCCGATGTTGCTGATCGACCGCGTGATCGAGGTGGACGGCGATCGGCGGGCGGTGGGCATCAAGAACGTCTCGATCAACGAGCCGTTCTTCCAGGGCCACTATCCGCGCCAGCCGATCATGCCCGGCGTGCTGATTATCGAGGCGATGGCGCAGCTCAGCGGCATTCTGCTGTCACAGAAGCTCGAGCACACCGGGCGCGTGGCGGTGCTGCTCAGCCTGGACAACGTGAAGTTCCGCCGGCCGGTCGTGCCCGGCGATCAACTGGTGATCGAGGCGGAGACGGTCCGCGTCAAGTCGCGCAGCGGCGAGACGCAATGCCGGGCGACCGTCGCCGGCGAACCCGTCGCGGAAGCCGGCATCCGCTTCATGCTCGTCGACGTCGAGCCGGCCTGATTCACCACAGAGACACAGAGAACACAGAGAAGAGAATGAGAAGTCAGAAGTCAGAAGTCAGAAGTCAGAAGCCGGCCACGGCGTGGTGCGCCATCCAACGGGCCGGGGCGGTCGCTTCTGACTTCTCACTTCTGACTTCTGACTTCTCTCTTTCTTCTCTGTGTTCTCTGAGTCTCTGTGGTGAATCTCTTCGTCCCGGAGGGCCCGCATGAGCCGGATTCACCCGACCGCGTTCGTGGACCCCCAGGCCGAAATCGGGGCCGACGTCGAGATCGGTGCCTTCGGGTACGTCGGCCCGCACGTCCGCGTCGGCGCCGGCTGCACGCTCGCCCCGCGCGTCACGCTGCTCGGGCCGGCCGAGTTCGGCCCGCGCAACATGTTCTATCCCGGCTGCGTGCTCGGGGCCGCCCCGCAAGACCTCAAGTACAAGGGCGGCCCGACGCGCCTCATCGTCGGGGCCGAGAACATCTTCCGCGAGCAGGTCACCGTCCACCGCGGCACCGAGGTCGATCGCCAGAGCGGCGGCGCCACCCGCATCGGCAGCCACAACCTCATCATGGTCGGCGTCCACGTCGCCCACGACAGCCACCTCGGCGACAACATCATCATCGCCAACACCGTCCAGCTCGCCGGGCACGTCCGCCTCGAGGATTGCGTCGTCATCGGCGGAGCGTCGGCGATGCACCACTTCGTGACCGTCGGCCAGCACGCCTACATCGCCGGCATGACCCGCGTCACCCACGACGTCGTCCCCTACATGAAGGCGTTCGGCTACGACCAGGACATCCGCGGCGTCAATATCGAGGGGCTGCGGCGTTGGCGCGTGCCCGAAGATTCCATCGCGAAACTGCGCGAGGCCGCCCGCCGGCTGTACGCCCGGCGGGGCGAGCGCTCGCCGCTGCGCACCGGCGAGGCCCTGCGCGAACTCGAGGCCGACGGCCTGATCGCCGACGAGCACGTGCGCTATCTCGTCGGGTTCCTCCGCCGCAAGCTCGAAGACGGCATCTACGGCCGGGTGCGCGAGCACTACCGCAACGACTGTCCCGAAGACCGGGCCGGCTTCTACGCCGGCAGCCAGGAGGGTTGAGCGCGTGGATTCACGGTTACCCGTCGCCGTCGTCGGGGCCGGCCACATGGGCCGGCACCATGTGCGCACCTATTCGCAAATGCCCGGCGTCCGGCTGGTCGCGGTCATCGACAGCGACCTCGAACGCGCCCAACGGCTCGCCGAGCCGGTCGGGGCAAAGTTCGCCGCCGCGCTAACGCCGGAGCTGGGGGACATCGCCGCGGTCTCCGTCGCGGTGCCGACGAAACACCACCTGGCGGTCAGCGCAGCGCTGATGGCGCGCGGCATTCACGTGCTCATTGAAAAGCCGCTGGCCCCGACGGCCGCCGAGGGGGCGGAGTTGGTGACGCTGGCCCGCACGCACAACGTCGTGGTGCAGGTCGGCCACACCGAGCGCTTCAACCCCGCGGTGCGGGCGGTCGAGCGCCTCGGCCTGCGGCCCAAGTTCGTCGAGACCCACCGCATCAGCCCGTTCACGTTTCGCTCGGCGGACATCGGCGTCGTGTTCGATCTGATGATCCACGACCTCGACATCCTGCTGCACCTTGTGCGCGATGAGCCCGTCCGCGTCGATGCCGTCGGCGTCAACGTGCTCGGCCCGCACGAGGACATCGCCAACGCCCGCGTGACGTGCCGCGGCGGGGCGGTCGCAAACCTCACGGCGTCGCGACTGGCCCTGAAGACCGAGCGGAAGCTGCGGGTTTTCGCCGAGAAGGCGTACGTGTCGCTGGACTATCAGAAAAAGGTCGGCATCGCGATCACGCTGGACGGCAACCTCGACGTGCTGAAACTCGCCCGCGAGCGGAACCTCGAGGATTTGTCGCAGGTGGCGGCGCTGGACTTCGGCAAGCTGGTGCATGTCGAGCCGCTTCAGATTGACGACCAGGACCCGTTGCGGGCGGAGCTGGAAGCGTTTGTGAATGCGATTCGCACCGGCGAGCGGCCGCCGGTCAGTGCCGAGGACGGCCTCGCCGCGGTGCGCCTCGCGGAGCAGATCGTCGCCAGCGTCGCGGCACACCCCTGGGACGGCGCCGCGGGCGAGCGCGTCGGCCTGGCGGCGGATATTTTCGGCCGTGCGCTGGAAACCGGCACGCCACATTAGCCCGCTCCAGGGGATAGGCGAAGGCAGCCGCGCCGACCGGCAAGCGCGCGGATCGCGGTACGCCGCGCCGGGGGGATGGCGGGCACGGCGCTTGGAGTACGTGGCGCGTCTTTCGGGTTTCCTTTGGCGACTTTCATCTCTTGTGGTACACTTATAAGCACATGATCGGGTGCGCGGAGCCGCGTGCCCGGGTCGGTGCGAACCGGGAACGACTCCGCTCACTGAGAAGAGACTGCACAGTGGTGCCGGGCGCGTGAGCTTTCGGGCACTCGTGGGTTGCCGTTGGCGCGGAGCGCGCGCCGGGACGCCCAGCGGTCACCGTGACTGCATGCGCGAGGCGAGCCATGAAACTCGAAACCGTTTGCGCGTGGGCGCTGTCTCTCGGCACGCTTTCGGCCGAGGCGAACCCGTATTGGGTCGAGTGGAACGGGGATGATGGCGCGTGGCCGGAAGCGGTCGGCTACACACGGAGCTGGGGCAACTGGCAGGGCCCGCACCAAGGCGGGGCCTTCCGCACGCTCGAAAACGGCATCCTGACGTACGATTCGCTCTATGATCCCGGCGTCTACGACTACTACTACATGGAGCCGTCCTGGTCGCTGGATCCGCAGCTCGGTCAGGAGCTGTTCGTCGCAACCTGGAGGCTG
>CAYMXT010000006.1:25713-26625 GCA_964394415.1 uncultured Planctomycetales bacterium | reverse complement strand
AGTCGCACAGGTTATCGGGCCGCGCGATCCCGGCGTGTTGTTGTCCAGCGACGAAGGGTGGTGCCTGAACCTGTCGTACGCCGAGGATCACATTGTCAGTTTCTTTGAGGGCTTGGCGTCCATCTCATTTACGCCCGGTGTCTGGCACGACTATCGCTTGGTCACGGCGGACTTCCGCGAGTACGACCTATTTGTTGACGACCAACTCGAAAGACATGGGGCCTTCATACACGTGAGCTTCCACGCCGAGATGTCCTTTGGTGAAGGGGTACAGGGCGCGGCCAGCCTGCATCACTGGGGCGTCGTCAGTTTCGGAACGATCACCTTGGGAGACGTTAACCAGGACGGCTTCGTTACGTTCGATGACATTGACCCGTTTGTCGAGGCGCTGACCCTCGAGGAGGGTCAATTTCAGGCCCAGCACCCCGGGTGGTCCTGGCTGGCAGCCGACTGCAACGTGGATGGCGAGGTAAATTTTGACGACATCAACCCGTTCGTCGCGCTCTTGGCCGGCGCGGATCGGTGAGGTGAGCACAGGACCTGCGGACTGTATCAGTTGTAGCGCATGAGGATCAGCACATGAGATGCGCTCTTGCGGCGGTCGCAGTCGGGGGCTTGCTGGCGCTGCGGACGGAAGCGACGCCTTACTGGATCGAGTGGAATGGGGACGACGGTCAGTGGCCGGAAGCGGTGGGCTATACCCGGAGCTGGGGTAACTGGAATGGCCAGTACCAGGGTCCCGGAGCCTATCGCACGCTTGAGGGCGGCATCCTCACGTACGACTCGCTATACGATCCGGGCGTGTATGACTACTACTACATGGAGCCGCCGTGGCCGGTGGATCCAGAACCAGGGCGAGAACTCTTCGTGGCGACGTGGAGGTTGAAAGTCGATCAGGTCATTGGGCCTCGC